>CALWKZ010000118.1 GCA_944381385.1 uncultured Anaerotignum sp.
GGATGGGCCAGCACCGCCGCGCCGCCGGCGGCATGGATGGTGTCGATGCAGAGCTTTGGCGTCAGGAATTCCCGGGCCACATAGCCGGGACAGCCGGGGGAGAGATACCGGGAAAAGGCTGTGGCCCGATCCGGTACCAGTTTCTTTTGCAGCAGCACATTGGCAAAATGGGCACGGGTGATGATCTGGCCGCCGGCGTTTTGGGCCACTTCCTCCAAAGTGACCGGCAGGCCTATGGAGGTCAGCTGGGCCGCCATTTTTTCGTTTCGCCGGTCTCTGCTGGCCTTGATTTCACGAAGGGCCAGAGAAAGGGCGGAGGCGTCAGGAGAGAAGCCCAGGCCTACGATATGGATCTCCGGCTGATGGCGTTGTTCCCAAAGGGCGGCGAATTCAATGCCGCAGATGGTTTCCATGTTGTGCTTTTTCCCCGCCTCCTGAAACAGCTCCAGTCCGTCGGTGGTGTCATGGTCCGTAAGCGCAATGGCGGAAAGCCTCTGTTTTTTTGCCAGGATCACCAGACCTTCCGGGGAGAAGGTGCCGTCAGAACAGTAGGAATGGGTATGCAGATCAATGGTTTTTTCCATAGAGAATCACTTCCTTTGCAGACTTAGTATATCATATCCCGGGGAAAAGGCCCATAAAATAAATACAGAAAAAAGTTTTCTGCGGAGGGATAGGATGAGGAAAAAAGACTGCGAGAAAAAGGAAGGGAAAGGCGGCAGCCGGACGCTCTGCATGATAAAGGGCCAGGCGGCGGCCTTTGCCATTACCTGCATCATTTTTATCGGCTGCGGCATGCTGCTGACTTTTACCGAGCTTTCGGAAAGCAAGGTGCCGGTGATCGCTTTGATAAGCACGGCGATTTCCGCCGCTGTGGCGGGGTATGACTGGGCGGCCTGCCAGAAAAAAAGAGGGTTGTTCTGGGGGGCGGCGGCCGGCGGCGTCTATGCTGTGCTCCTCTGCTTTGTGCTGTCTTTGGCCAGCGGGGATTTTTCTTTGCAGCTGTCTTTGGGGATGCATTTTGTGGTGGCTCTGGCGGCCGGCGGCGCAGGCGGTGTGCTGGCCATGAACCGAAAAAAATAGAAAGGGCTGTTAAGATTTCTTTGCATTCTACATAGAAGTGTGCTATACTGGTGCAAGCAGAAAATAAGGGTGGGCTTTTCTTCTATCCAGAGGAGGAAAGCCGCCTTTATTTTGCTTACAAAGGTTTCGCCGGACAGACGAACGGAAAATCAGGAGGAAAAGAACATGAAATCAAAGGGCAGATTGATGCTGTTCCTGATGCTGGTGCTGGCCGTTGGGCTCAGCTTTGTGGCGCTGCGGGGGATCGGCGCTGACGGTAAATGGAGCGCTGCCCAGATCAAGCAGGGGCTGGATCTGAGCGGCGGCGTATACATCGTATACGAGGCGGACAAGGAAAACGTAACGCAGGAGGAAATGAACGCGGCGATTTCTCTGATCCAGGGGCGTCTGGACTGGAACGGCTGGACGGAGGCGGAAGTGGCCCAGGACGGCAGCAACCGTATCCGTGTGGACATTCCCGGTGTGGAAAACGCGGAAGAAGCCATCCGGGAGATCGGACAGACGGCCCAGCTGGCTTTTAAAGACGAAGCGGGCAATGTGCTGCTGACCGGGGATATGGTGGTCAATGCCACAAAGCAGGTGGGCGCTACCTCCAAAAACGGCGCGTCGGAGCCGTATGTAGCGCTGGAGTTCAGCGAGGAGGGCAAGCAGCTTTTCGCGGAAGCTACGAAAGCCAATATCGGCAAGACCATCCAGATCGTTATGGATGACGAGATCATCAGCAGTCCTATGGTATCTACGGAGATCACAGACGGCAATGCCATCATTACGGGCAATTTCACCGGGGAATCCGCTGAGCAGCTGGCCTCCCTGATCCGTGCCGGCTCCCTGCCCTTTAATCTGAATGTGGTCCATATGAAAAATGTAGGCGCCAGACTGGGCGCGGACGCACTGGACAGCGGCATTTTGGCCGGTATGGTAGGCATTGCGCTGGTGCTGGTATTTATGCTGGCAGTGTACAAGCTGCTGGGGCTGGCGGCGGATATTGCCCTGGTGATTTATATCGGGCTGGAAATGGTGCTTTTGAGTGTATTCGGCATTACGCTGACACTGCCGGGGATCGCCGGCATCATCCTGTCTATCGGTATGGCCGTAGACGCCAATGTGGTCATTTTTGAACGCATCAAGGAAGAACTGGTGGAAGGCAAGACCCTGCGGGTAGCTGTGAAAAACGGTTTTTCCAGAGCTTTGCCCGCGATTTTGGACGGCAATGTCACAACATTGATCGCGGCGGTGGTGCTGTTCTTCTTTGGCTCCGGCACAGTCAAGGGCTTTGCCACTACGCTGATGATGGGTATCATCATTTCCATGTTTACGGCGCTGTTTATTACCCGCATCCTGGTCAACGGCATGATGTACAGCGGGATGTATAACCCGAAGCACTACGGTTTGCGGACGAAGTAAGGAGGCGGGAAGAATGAAGATCATAGAAAACAGAAAGAAATTTTTCGCCGTTTCC
>CALWKZ010000119.1 GCA_944381385.1 uncultured Anaerotignum sp.
CATATTGATACCATTATATCCCTTTTCACAAAAAATGAACAGTATTCCTTTTATTTTTCCCGGAATTTCGATATAATGAAACGGAGAAGAGACATAGGAGGAACTATATTTTATGAAGCTGCAAAAGCTGTTGAGCTATGTCCGCCGCGCGGTGGACGATTACCATATGATCGAAGAAGGAGACAAAATCGCCGTAGGCGTTTCCGGCGGCAAGGACAGCATCTGTCTGCTGATCGCCCTGAAGCATTTACAGCGGTTCTACCCCAAGCATTTCGAGCTGGAGGCTATCACCGTTTCCCTGGGGCTGCCCGGGGCGGAATACGGCGATATCCAGGCCCTTTGCGATGAACTGGGCGTCCATTACTCCGTAGTCCATACGGATATCGGTCAGATCATATTTGAGGAAAGAAAAGAGAAAAATCCCTGCTCCCTCTGCGCCAAGATGCGCAAGGGCGCCCTGAATACAAAGGCGGAGGAGCTGGGCTGCAACAAAGTGGCTCTGGGCCACAATAAGGACGATGTGGTGGAGACCTTCTTCATGTCCCTGTTTTACGAAGGGCGCATCAACTGCTTCGCTCCCGTCAGCTATCTGGACCGGAGCAAGCTCTACTCCATTCGTCCGCTGATGTATATCCCCGAATGGGAGTGCCGCAGCTTTGTCAACCACAGCGGCATCCAGATCGTCAAAAATCCCTGTCTGGCCGACGGCAATACCAAACGCCAGGAAACCAAGGAACTGCTTCTGGAGCTGTCCCAGCGCTACGATAATCTGCAGGGCAAGGTTTTCAGCGCCATACAGCGTTCCCAGATCAAAGGCTGGAACCAGAACGAGGTGGAGTAAATGTCCGTGTACCATGAGGAAATGAAAGTCAGAGATACCCAACTGCTGCGGGAAGTCCTTCAGGACCTTCCGCCTTTTCTAGCGCAGTTTTTCCGCAGCATCGCTCAGACTACCTCCGCCAAGACACGGCTGAATTACGCCTATGATCTGCGGGTATTCTTTCGCTATCTTTATGAGGAACACCGCACACTAGGCGGTATCCCCGCCAAGGAAATGAAGGCGGAGGATCTGAACCAGATCACCACAGAGGATATTGACGAATTTATGGAATATCTCTCCTACTACATCAACCCTCAGGCCCAGACAAAACGGACGGAATACCACAACGATGAGCGGGGGAAGGCCAGAAAGCTGGCTTCGGTCCGTTCCATGTTCAAATATTTCTATAAAAAAGGAGCCGTTGCCGCCAATCCCGCCGCCATTGTGGATACCCCCAAGATCCACGAAAAGACCATCACCCGGCTGGATGTGGACGAGGTGGCAAACCTTCTGGATGCGGTGGAATCCGGCCAGAACCTGACGAAAGGCCAGCAGGCCCGCCACGAAAAAACAAAAAAGCGGGACCTGGCCCTGATGATGCTGATGCTGGGCACCGGCATGCGTGTCTCTGAATGCGTGGGTATCAACCGGAAGGATCTGGACTTTCAGAACAACGCCGTCAAGGTCCTGCGCAAGGGCGGGAACGAGGTCCTGCTCTACTTCGGCGACGAGGTGCGGGAGGCCCTTCTGGATTATCTGGAGGAACGGAACAAAATGGTGCCAAAAGAAGAAGGCGAGGACGCCCTCTTTCTTTCCTCCCAGAACCGGCGGCTGGGGGTGCGGGCCGTCCAGAATCTGGTGAAAAAATACGCCAGCGGCGTTACTCTGAAGCATATCACCCCCCATAAGCTGCGGAGCACCTACGGCACCAATCTTTATCTGGAAACGGGGGATATTTATCTGGTGGCCGACGCTCTGGGCCATGCCGATGTCAATACCACCACCAAGCACTACGCCAAAATGGAAGAAGACCACCGGCGCAAAGCCGCTTCCTATATCAAGCTGAGAAAGGAGTAAGACCTTATGGCATACCAACCATCCGCCGAGGATTTTCGTTCCGTATTCGGCGAAAAACAGCCGGAGCCGATTTTAAAGCTGCGCAACTTCGGCATCCTGGCTCTGATGACAGAAATCGACGGCATCCTGCATTTCGTACTGACCAAGCGGGCCGCCCATGTGCGCCAGCCCGGAGATATCTGCTTTCCCGGCGGCCATCAGGAAACAGGCGAAAACCTGAAACAGACCGCCCTGCGGGAAACAGAGGAAGAACTGGGGATTCCTGCCGAAAAGATCCAGATCCTGGGCCCCGGCAATTTTATGCTGACTGTTTACGGCGGTCTGGTCCAGCCCTATATCGGACTGGTCTCTCAGGAGGATTTCCGCCGTCTGCGCTGCCAGAAGGAGGAAGTGGCGGAGGTATTCACCGTTCCCGTATCTTTCTTCCTGGAGCATACGCCGGAAGTGCATTACATGTACTGGCACGCCGATATGTCCGTGGACTTTCCCTATGACCGCATCGAAAACGGCCGGGCGTATCCCTTCAGCAGCTGCAAGATCCCGGAGCTGTTTTATTTTTACGAAGGCCGTACCATCTGGGGCCTGACGGCACAGATCATCGAGAGCATCGTCAAGGAACTGCCCGGGAACGTATCAATATAAAAACAGATCCCTCTAAGGGCATCTTCATCAAAAAACAAAAAAGCTGAGATCCTGATGCATTTGAACCGAACCAGTAAAAATGGACAATGAAAAAAGAAGACCTCCTGTGGTAGAATGGAACTACTACAGGAGGTCTTTGCTATGCCTAGAAAATACAGCCATATCCAGGAACACGAAAAAGAAAT
>CALWKZ010000120.1 GCA_944381385.1 uncultured Anaerotignum sp.
CCGGCCTTTTGCCGTTTTATAAGAAGGATCATCCGAAGATCTGTCCAAAGGCTTTCTTTTGCAGGATCGCCTCTGTCATCTCCGCCATCTTAGAAGTATCTCCCAGAAGGATCACGCCGCAAAGGGCATTATTCAAGAAGTAGTACTTCTCCAGTGTCATCCGTTTATCGTCACGGATCTCCAGTGTTTTGTAGGTAGCGTCCGCTTTGGTGCCTACATCGCCCATGGCGAATACCATGGTATTCAGCGCCGCCAGCGTCATACCCTGTGTCTGAGGGACATAAGGCAGAGAATCGCCCGCCGCGTTAGCCCCGGCGATCCGTCCCATTTCAGAAGCCACAGGCCAGATCGCCGCGTTGACGCCGTTGAACTCGGCGCAGTCGCCGCCGGCAAATACACAGCTGTCGCTGGTCTGCATCTGATCGCTGACCATAACCGCCCGGTTGGTCAGCAGGCCGGCGTCTTCCGCCAGTTCCTTGTTGGCCCGTACACCAGTGGACATGATAACCAGATCCGCAGGGATCTTTGTGCCGTCGCCCAATACTACGCCGTCTACCTTACCATCACCGGTGATCTCCGCAATCTTTACGCCGGTCAGGATGGTCACGCCGTTTTTGGCCGCGATTTTCGTCAGCATATCCGCACTGGTACCGTCTACCTTACCAGCCAGCAGCGCAGGCGCACCTTCCAGCACCGTTACTTCCAGTTTTTCTTTTCTCAGTTCCCATGCAGTCTCCAGGCCCAGTACACCGCCGCCGATAACTACAGCATGCTTTGCGCCCTGTACCATCTGATTGATCTTTTCCACGTCAGAAATGGTACGCACCGGTGTAACGCCTTCCAAAGACGCACCGGGGATGGGCGGTACAAAGCTGTAGGAACCTAACGTATATACACATTTGTCATAAGGCAGTACACTGCCGTCCGCCAGACGGACTTCCTTCCTGCACAGATCCAGCGCCGTTACCTTTGTATTCAGGCGCAGATCGATGCAGTTATCTTCATACCATACACGTTCCTTGCTGGCAATGGCATCGCCGCTGACCGCACCGAACATATTCTTTGTCAGCATCGGTCTGTCGTAAGGCAGTTCCTTTTCCTCGGAAACCATGATGATGCTGGCTGTCTTGTTTCTTTCCCGGATAGCCTGGGCCGCGTTCAGAGCCGCTGTGCCGCCGCCCAGTACAACGAATTTTTCCAGAGTATCGCGGTGGTAAGTCACCTCGTCCATATCCACCGGCACAAAGTTCTCCTTGCCTACACCGCAGACAGGGCAATGCTCCAAAGAGGAGTCGAAGATCTCGCCGCAGACAAGGCATTTTACCAGACCGCTTCTGGCACTTTTTGCCTTAGGCTTCTTCTGTAGCAGAGTATCTGCGAAACGATAACCGAAATCATAAGCGTCCATCAGTTCGTTTTCGGAGGGTTTCAGACGGATACGGAAGCCGTCTACCACACGCAGGCGAATCTGTTTCAGACGTTCGATGATATGGGGCACACCCTCGCCGCTCCAGCCATAGCTGCCGAAGGCACTGGCCAGCTTACCGCCATGCACAGGCGGGAACATCAATGTTGTCAGATCCCAGATAGGTTTCAGGGCTTCGCCCAGAATCGTAGGCGTACCGAACAGGATACCGTCGGCGGCAGCAATCTCACCCAGAACCTCCGCCTGGTCCGCCGTAACCATATCGTACATTTTTACTTCAATATCGTCATTGTCCCGGATGCCCTGGGCGATCTGTTCCGCCAGCTGGCCTGTATAGCCGTAAGCGCTCACATAAGGGATAACGACCTTTTTCCGGGGATTTTCCGGTACTTCACACCATTTTTCATAAATATCCATCAGTTCATCCAGATGGCTGTCCAGCACAGGGCCATGACCGGGGCAGATCATATCCACATCCATCTCTCTGACTGCCGCCAATGCGTTCGTCATGTAAGGACGCTTGAAGGGCCCCAGGATATTGTCGAAATAGTATTTCGCCGCCCGCATGTAGCCTTCCGTATCTGTTACGGTGCTGCGCAGGATGCCTTCATGGGCATAGTGAGAGCCGAAGGAATCGCAGGTCACCAGAATCTTGTCCTCTACGATATAAGTATACATAGTATCGGGCCAGTGCAGATTGGGGAATACCTTAAACTGCAGTGTCTTGTTGCCGATCTTCAGCTCGTCGCCATCCTTTACGGCAATGCTGTAAAAGTCACCATTGACGATCTGCTTTAAAAAGCCGATGGCAACGGGTGTGGCCACGATCTTGGCTCTGGGGCAGATATCCAGAATCTTTTTGATGCTGCCCACATGGTCCGGTTCCGTATGGTCCACAACGATATAATCAATGGAGGAAACTTCCGTGATCTGGGAAAGTGTCTCCAGATAGTCGTCAAAGAATTTTTCCTTGGCTGTCTCGAACAACACGGTCTGGTCGCCGCATTTGAGCAGATAGGAATTATATGTGGTACCAAACTCTGTCATCATGATGATGTCAAATACACGCAGGTCTTTATCCAAAACGCCGGTCCAATAAAAATCAGGTCTTAACTGTAATGCTTTCATGAACGATTTGCCTCCTTGTCTTATTCTGTCTTTTTTTTCACAAATTAACGGAAAAGAAGACCGGGTGGGTACCTTTTTCGATGCCGCACCCGATCCCCTCAGATTTTAAATGGAATCATCAGATTTCTTTTTTCCACAGGCCGTGCAGGTTGCAGTATTCATAAGCCGCAACTGCGCTTTCACCTTCCGCCAGTGCAAACACTGCTTCGGGAGCGCCGGTGTGATCCAGATATTTTACCTGGAAGCCTTTGTTTGTTTCCAGAACAATCCATGCGATGTGGTGTTCTTCCAGCATAGGATGCGCTACTTCGCCTACTTTAACAGTTACCTTGCTGCCTTCCACCGCAACAACGGGTACATGCTTCTCGCCTGCGCCGTCGGATGTGTTGGGCTTCAGCTCTGCCATTTTTTCCCCGCAGCATACTACGGGAACGCCCTTGTCCTCTACCTTTACGATGATGTTTTTACAGTGTGCGCACATAAAAAATTTCAGTTCCTTCATAACAAAATTCCTCCTTTGATATTTATGATCCTTCTCTCTATATTTTGCGGCATTGTTTCTATTTTATGCCGTTCTTTACTTTTCTATGGTTTTATGATAGCATAAAATCAGAAAAAGTCATGTTGCAAATGCAACAGAAAGAAGGTTTTTTATGAAATTATTGGAGAATCCATTATTTCATGGCGTTTCCGCCGGAGAATTGGAGGAAATGACCCGCTGCTTTGAGATGGAGGAACGGAAATTCCGGGAAAAGGAAGAGATCCCCATCCATAAAAACGTAGGCATCCTGCTGGAAGGCAGCGTTTCCATCAACCGTCTCAACGCCGACGGCAGTCTGGATATGCTGGAATATATGTCCGACGGCGGCATTTTCGGCTCCTTCTTCTCCCTTTTCGAGGAAATGGGCGACCTGATCGTTATCTGCGAAAAAAGCTGTACCGTGGTATTCATTGATACCTGCCACATCACCAAGCGCTGCAGCCGGGCCTGCCATCATCACAGCCTGGTAGTGGAAAACCTGCTGAACCTGATGACGGAAAAGGTCCACCAGCTCAGCGAAAAGGTGGAGATCCTCAGCCACCGCTCTATCCGGGGCAAGCTGCTGTGCTATTTCCAGTTCCAGCAGAACAAAACGGGGAACATGGATTTTTCCCTGCCCTTCTCTTACAGCGCCCTGGCCAGCTATCTTTGCGTAGACCGCAGCGCCATGAGCCGGGAACTGAAAAAAATGAAAAACGAGGGCCTGATCCAGATGCAGGGCAGAAAGATCACCCTTGTTTAAAACAGCGTCCCGTTTTTTTGCAAAAAAATTTTTCAAAAAAATTAGCACTCACCTCTTGACGTGGCTAACAAAACGAGTTAAAATACATTTGAACAAAGGAAAAGACCTGAAAAAAGATCCTTCCCCGCGTTTGAAACTGCTTTGTTCCGCTCTTGCTTGTACAGGCGGACATAAAAAATAGTTTTAGTGGAGTGAAAGGAGATATGACTTATGTTGATGATGCATCGTATTTTTGGAGACAATCTGTTTGATAACGAAAACTGGTTCGAAACACCTCTGGACAAAGAAATGCTTGCTCTGGAGCGGCCTTTATATGGCAAACACGCCAAACACCTGATGAAAACAGACGTTCAGGAAACAGATGACAGCTTCCAGGTAGACATTGACCTGCCCGGCTTCCAGAAAGAAGATATCCAGGTTCATCTGGAGGACGGCTATCTGCAGGTAGCGGCAAATAAATCCGTGGAAAAAGAGGAAAAGAACGAAAAAGGTGTATATCTGCGCCAGGAGCGGTATACCGGCTCCATGGCCCGCAGCTTCTATGTAGGCGAAACCCTGACGCCGGAAGATATCCAGGCAAAATACGAAAACGGTATCCTGACTTTGACACTGCCCAAAAAGCAGCCGGAACAGATTTCCCACAAAGGCAATATCGCCATTGAAGGATAACCCCTTATCCAATCAGGACCCCCGCTTAGCCGGGGGTTTTATTGGTTGACCAAAAAAGACGCTGCCCTAAAGCAGCTTCCCTTTAAGAAAACATTTGTTTTGTTTTATTTTTCTTTTCTTTGACTTTTAAGGGGAATTGCGATGGCTGTCTTTATAAGAAAACATAGCAAATAAAACCTCAAAAAATAAGAAAGCTGGAATCCGGTGTAATTCACAAGGATTTCAGCTTTCTTGTTTTCTTATAAAGATGCCCCTAAAAACGCATCGTCTTTTTTACAGCGCCGGAAATCCGGCGCTTTTTTTATTTCCGTTTACGCCTCTGTGATCCTGCTGTGCAGCTCCTGCAGGGAAACCACTTCGCCGCTGCCGTGCTGCTGCACATAGCGGATACCTTTGGCCGCCGCTCTTGCCGCCGCGATGGTGGTCATATAGGGGATACGCCCCTTGATGGCTGCTTTTCTCAGATAGCTGTCATCGTTGACGCTGTCCTTGCCTACGGGAGAGTTGACGATCAGGTCGATCTGGCCATTGGTCATCATATCCAGGATATTGGGACGGCCTTCCGTCAGCTTATTGACACGCTCCACCGCAATGCCCGCTTCCTCCAGCACCTGAGCGGTGCCGCCGGTAGCCAGGATACGGAAGCCGGCTTCCGCGAAGATAGACGCTACCTCCGCTACCTCTCCTTTATCCCTGCGGTTAACGGACATCAATACCGTACCGTGGAGCGGCAGTTTGGACTGTGCCGCCTCCTGTGCCTTATAGAAGGCTTCGCCGTAATAGGTGGACAGGCCCAGCACCTCGCCGGTGGAACGCATTTCCGGTCCCAGAACAGGGTCTACCTCCGGGAACATATTGAAGGGGAATACGGCTTCTTTCACGCCATAATAAGGGATGTTCCCTTCCTTCAAAGAAGGCACGGGAGAAGGATTCCCCGTAATATCCTCTGTGATGATCTCCGTTGCCAGAGGCACCATGCGGATGTTGCAGACCTTGGATACCAGAGGTACTGTACGGGATGCCCGGGGATTGGCCTCCAGAACATACACCTTGCCGTTCTCGATGGCGTACTGCATATTCATCAGGCCTTTGACGTGCATTTCCTCAGCGATCTTTCTGGTATATTCCTTGATGGTCTCCACATTTTCCGGAGAGATATGTACAGAGGGGATGATGCAGGCGGAATCGCCGGAGTGTACCCCTGCCAGCTCGATATGCTCCATAACAGCGGGCACAAAGGCATGGGTGCCGTCGCTGATGGCGTCCGCCTCACATTCCATGGCATGGTTCAGGAAACGGTCGATCAGAATCGGACGGTCCGGTGTCACACCAACAGCCGCCTTCATGTATTCCGTCATGGCTTCGTCGTCATAAACCACTTCCATGCCGCGGCCGCCCAGAACATAGGAAGGACGTACCATAACGGGATAGCCGATGCGGTGAGCGATTTCCAGCGCCTCCTCCACATTGACAGCCATACCGGACTCCGGCATGGGGATATCCAGTTTTTCCATCATTTCCCGGAACAAATCTCTGTCCTCCGCCAGGTCAATGACCGCGGGAGAGGTGCCCAGAATCTTGACGCCGTTTTTCTCCAGCGCGGAGGCCAGATTCAGAGGGGTCTGGCCGCCGAACTGAGCGATGACGCCTACCGGCTGTTCCTTCTTATAAATGCTCAGAACATCCTCCAATGTCAGAGGCTCGAAATAGAGCTTGTCGGAGGTATCATAGTCTGTGGAAACGGTCTCGGGGTTGCAGTTGACGATGATCGTCTCAAAGCCCAGCTTTTTCAATGCCAGCGCCGCGTGTACACAGCAGTAGTCGAACTCGATGCCCTGGCCGATCCGGTTGGGGCCGCCGCCCAGAATCATGATTTTCGGCTTGTCTGTGCGGATAGGGTTCTTGTCTGTGCCGTTATAGGTGGAGTAGTAGTACGCGCTGTCCTGGGTGCCGCTGACATGTACGCCCTCCCAGTTCTGCTCTACGCCCAGAGCGATCCGTTTTTCTCTTACCTCGTCCTCGGAGATCTCCAGGATCTGGCTCAGGTATTTATCGGAGAAGCCGTCTTTTTTCGCCGTAATGAGCATTTCGTCGGGAGGCAGGCTGCCCTTATGCTGTTTCAGGGCTTCTTCTTCCTCCACCAGCTCTTTCATCTGCTCGATGAAGTATGTTTTTACTTTCGTCAAAGCGAAGATCTCTTCTGTGGTCGCGCCTTTGCGCAGGGCCTCATACATGATGAAATGGCGGTCGCTGGAAGGCGTTACCAGCATTTTCAGCAGCTCTTCCTTTGTTTTCTCATGGTAATTTTTCGCGTAGCCCAGACCGTAGCGTCCTGTTTCCAGAGAGCGGATGGCCTTCTGGAAGGCTTCTTTATAGGTCTTGCCGATGCTCATGACTTCGCCTACGGCACGCATCTGTGTACCCAGCTTATCCTCTACGCCTTTGAATTTCTCGAAAGCCCAGCGGGCGAATTTGATTACCACATAATCGCCGTCGGGCTTGTACTGATCCAGTGTGCCGTACTTGCCGCAGGGGATCTCCTTCAGTGTCAGGCCTGCCGCCAGCATAGCGGAAACCAGGGCGATAGGGAAGCCGGTGGCCTTGGAAGCCAATGCGGAGGAACGGCTGGTTCTGGGGTTGATCTCGATGACGATGATACGGTCGGTCACAGGGTCATGGGCAAACTGCACGTTGGTGCCGCCGATGACCTGTACAGACTCTACGATTTTATAAGCCTGCTCCTGCAAGCGCTTCTGACAGTCCTCGGAAATGGTCAGCATAGGCGCGGAACAGAAGGAGTCGCCGGTATGTACGCCCAGAGGGTCGATATTTTCGATAAAGCAAACGGTAATCATATTGTTGTCCGCGTCACGAACGATCTCCAGCTCCAGCTCTTCCCAGCCCAGAATGGATTCCTCTACCAGTACCTGGCCCACCAGGGACGCCTGGATACCTCTGGCGCAGACGGTTTTCAGCTCTTCTTTGTTGTATACCAGACCGCCGCCGGCGCCGCCCATGGTATAAGCGGGACGCAGCACAACGGGATAGCCCAGTCTGTCGGCGATGCCCAGGGCTTCGTCTACGGAATAAGCCACTTCGCTTCTGGCCATTTCGATACCCAGAGCGTCCATAGCCTTTTTGAACTCGATCCGGTCCTCGCCGCGTTCAATGGCGTCCATCTGCACGCCGATGACCTGTACGCCGTATTTTTCCAGAACGCCTGCCTGATATAGCTCCGCGGAAAGGTTCAGCCCGGACTGGCCGCCCAGGTTAGGCAGCAGGGCGTCGGGACGCTCCTTGGCGATGATCTGCTCCAGACGTTCCACGTTCAAAGGCTCGATATAGGTCACATCCGCCGTTTCCGGGTCGGTCATGATGGTAGCGGGGTTGGAATTGACCAGCACGATCTCATATCCCAGCTTTTTCAGGGCTTTGCAGGCCTGTGTACCGGAATAGTCAAATTCGCAGGCCTGTCCGATGATGATGGGCCCGGAGCCGATGATCATGATTTTATGAATATCATTTCTCTTTGGCATATATGGTTCCTCCTGTCTTAGATACACGGGTTTTTTCCTTTTCTTATTATACTCGAAATTCGGGAAAAAGAAACAGAAATTTGCATAAAACGTATAAATATCCATGCAATCATAAAAATACACCCCTCCGTCCCATAAATTTCCATAAAAAGGACTTCCTTCTTTCCCGGTTCCTGTGTTTTATTTGCTATGACGGAGGCTCTCTGTTTTCCGCCTTCTCTCCGCCGGCTGTCAGGTTCCACAAAATCAGGGCTTTCCTGCCCTTTTATTTTGGCGGCGGCGGAAAAAACAATGCATAAAATAAGTGTATTTTTCAAAAAGAAAGCATATTTCCCCTTCTTTTTGTGGGAACGGCAGCCCAAAAAGCTGAAAACGCAAGGAAAAAGTAAGAAATCCCATTGAAAATATATGGTATCATAGGAGCAGAAAAATCTACCAGGAGGTGTTACCATGGCAAAAACCCCCTCTCTCCATCCCCGGCTG
>CALWKZ010000121.1 GCA_944381385.1 uncultured Anaerotignum sp.
TCTTCTAATTCTGTGATCTTCTCCTTGGCGCCAGCGACGTCAAAGTGAAGCCCCCATTTCCTCTAATTTTTCGTCGTAAGCCGACAGGCCCAGACGGATCTGTTCTAACTCGAACATTAAAAATCAACTCCTTTAAAATGAATTTTTTGGTTGGTTTTATTTATGATAAACATAATGAATATCCTTTATTTTGCTGCTTTCCCTTTTCGGAACACGATCATGTTCCCGGAAAAGGAAGGCGCGAAGGCCTCCCAGGACACTTCCCAGTCCGCCTTATTTTTTTCCGGAAAAGCCGAAGGGTGATGGAGCAGAAAGATTTTTCGGCCCCCTTGGTCCTCTCCATAGCCATAAACAGGGATCAAATGGCCGCCTTTGCCGTAAATGCCGCCTTCTGGCCGTTCCTTGCCGTACTGGAAAAAGGGCGTGACGGAAACGATGCACAAAAAGCCCTGTTCCAGAGCAGACCGCACATCCTCCGGCCTTTGGCCCCGTCTGGCCTCGGCAAAAACACCGTAGTCTTTTGCCATATGGGCCAGCCCCCAGTGAATCCAGCCGACGCCTTCTTTATAGGCGCCTGCCGCAAGCCCTCGGGCGATCATGTCCCCCTGGCCGCCGCAGGCACATCCCAGGCCGTCCAGCACCATCCGCAGGGAAGCGATACCGCAGCCCCGCATGGTCCAGCTTTCTGCCTCCGCCAAAGAGGGGAAGCCCTCCTGCCGCCAGTTATCCTCGGTCATGCGCTGGGTATAAAAGGGCAGTCTCTGCACAATGTTTCGTTCCATCAGCGCTCACTCTTCTCTCAGGCGTTTCTGCCGCAGCACTGTTTGTATTTCTTGCCGCTGCCGCAGGGGCAGGGATCGTTTCTGCCGATCTTGGCTTCTTCCCGCTTCTTGGGCTGTTTCACGCCGGAATCATCCTTGTTGGTGAACATAGGCTTCTGTACCTCTTCCCGTTTCGCTTCCGTCTCGATGCGGACACGGTAAAGGATCTTCAGGGTATCCTCCTGGATATGGGCGCTCATTTCCTCAAACATATCATAAGCGGCGAATTTATACTCGATCAGAGGGTCTCTCTGGGCGTAAGCGTGCAGGCCGATGCCCTGGCGCATCTGATCCATATCGTCGATATGATCCATCCATTTCTGGTCGATGACGCGCAGCATGATAACGCGCTCCAGTTCACGCATTTTTTCCTCGTCGTTGATTTCTTTTTCTTTCAGCTCATACAGCTGTACGCCCAGCTTCTGAAGGTTTTCCTTCAGTTTTTCCTTGGTCATCTGGGCAATGGCGTCTTCCTTGATATTGATCTTGCCCACAGGAACAATGGCGGAGAAGGCCTCGCTGAGGGCGTTCATATCCCATTCCTCCGGCAGCTGCTCGTCACTGATATGGGTATCTACGATACGGCCAATGGTATCGTTGATCATGCCCATGATGCTGTCACGGAGGTTCTCGCCGTACAGCACACGGCGTCTTTCGCCGTAAATGACCTCACGCTGTTCGTTCATGACCTGGTCGTACTCCAGCAGGTGTTTTCTGATGGCAAAGTTGTTGCCCTCCACCTTTTTCTGGGCGTTTTCAATGGCCTTTGTCAGCATGCCCGCCTCAATGGGCTCGTCCTCGTCCATGCCCATGGCGTCTACCAGCTTCATAGTCTTTTCGGAACCGAACAGACGCATCAGATCGTCCTCCAAAGAGATATAGAATCTGGATTCGCCGGGGTCCCCCTGACGTCCCGCACGGCCCCGCAGCTGGTTGTCGATACGTCTGGACTCATGACGTTCCGTACCGATGATCTTCAAACCGCCCAGCTCCGGCACGCCTTCGCCCAGCTTGATGTCGGTACCACGGCCGGCCATATTGGTGGCGATGGTCACGGCGTTCATCTGGCCCGCCAAAGCGACGATCTCCGCTTCCTTGGCATGGTATTTGGCGTTCAGCACCTGATGGGGGATGCCTTCTCTTCTCAGGAGCTTGCTCAGCTCCTCGGATTTATCAATGGTAACGGTACCTACCAGCACCGGCTGTCCCTTGGCGTGGGCTGCGGCAATATCCCGTACCACCGCCCGGAATTTCCCGGCTTCTGTACGGTATACCACATCCTGTTTGTCGATACGGGCAACAGGCTTATTGGTAGGGATCTCCACAACGTCCATACCGTAGATATTGCGGAATTCGTCTTCCTCTGTTTTCGCCGTACCGGTCATACCGCATTTTTTCTTATATTTATTGAAGTAGTTCTGGAAAGTGATGGTAGCCAGTGTTTTGCTTTCCCGGCGCACCTGTACGTTTTCCTTGGCTTCGATGGCCTGATGCAGACCGTCGGAATAGCGTCTGCCGGGCATCATACGGCCGGTAAATTCGTCGACAATGACGATCTCGCCTTCATGGATCACATAGTCCTTATCCAGATGCATATTGTAGTTTGCTTTCAGGGCGTTGTTGATATGGTGCTGCAGTTCCAGATTTTCCGGGTCGGACAGGTTGTCGACAGAGAAGAATTTCTCCGCCTTGGCAACGCCTTCCTGGGTCAGCACAACACTTTTGGCCTTTTCGTCCAGAATAAAATCGCCTTCCTCCTGCAGTTCTTCCCGCAGCAGAGGGTTCATGGCCTCTTCCTCATTGAGGATACGGCCTTTTTTCAGCTGCTTGGCGAACAGATCCGCCACACGGTACAGATCCGTGGATTTGGAGCCGCTGCCGGAAATAATCAATGGTGTTCTGGCTTCGTCGATAAGAACGGAGTCCACCTCGTCAATGATGGCGAAATGCAGGTCTCTCTGTACCATGCTTTCCTTTCTGACTACCATGTTGTCACGAAGGTAGTCGAAACCGAACTCATTGTTTGTGCCGTAAGTGATGTCGCAGGCATAAGCCGCCCGGCGTTCGTTGTTGTCCATGCTGTTAAGGATGCAGCCTACGCTCAGGCCCAGGAAACGGAATACTTCGCCCATCCACTCGCTGTCACGCTGTGCCAGATAGTCATTGACGGTGACTACATGGACGCCTTTGCCTTCCAGGGCGTTCAGGTAAGCAGGCAGTGTCGCCACCAGTGTCTTACCTTCACCGGTACGCATTTCGGCGATACGGCCCTGGTGCATGACGATGCCGCCCATGAGCTGCACGGGGAAATGACGCATATTCAAAACATGGGGACGGGAAGCCGCCTCTCTGACAACGGCATAAGCCTCCGGCAGGATATCGTCCAATGTCTCGCCCTTTGCCAGACGATCCTTGAACTCCTGCGTCTTACCTCTCAGTTCCTCGTCGGAAAGGTTTTCATATTGGGGCGCCAGCGATTCGATCTTGTTCACAATCGGTGTGATCTTTTTGATCTCCTTCTCGCTGTAGTTCCCAAATATTTTTTCCAATAAACCCATTTGGTTCACCTCATTTTTCTTTTTCGGTTTTTTGCCGCAAAAAAAGAACGCTTTTCCGCGGGCATACTTTTACATTATTATAGTGTAGCAGAAAAACAGCCCTCGGCGCAAGGGGTAAATACCCGAAATCCGGGGGCTTTTGTAAACTTTAAAGAAAATGTAACAACTTCCCCACCGTTTTTCACAGTTTCCGGGAAAAATAAACCATATCTTTCAGCAGCTTGCCGTCTTCCACAATGGGATGGTCATAATAATGAACGAAAAAATCCGGAATTCTATGGGAGAACTGGAACCCACAATCCTGATAAAACCCCATGGTACTGGGCACTTCTCCCGTTCCAGCCTGCAAAATGCCCTGGCCCCGCAGACAATCCAGCCAAAATTCCAGCAGTCTTCTGCCGCAGCCCTGCCTCTGGCAACAGGGCAGTACCGCGATATTTTTCAGTTCCCATATGCCTTCCGCTTCTTTTGTCACCACAGAAACAGCCGCCGCTTTTTCCCCGCAGTACAAAACAGCCATGCGGCCTCTTTCCAGATACCGCCATATCATGCTTTCCTGTTCGTCTCCCAGCAGCAGCAGAGGCAGAAAGCTTTCTTTGTTTTCTTCTATCTCTCGTATCTTCATATCAATGGGCGATTTTCCTGATATCATCAATGTGTCCCAATACCATCAGATGTTCTTCCTCCGTAAAGACATAATTCGGGCCGGAAATAGGAATCACTTCCTCGCCCCGTTTCACG
>CALWKZ010000122.1 GCA_944381385.1 uncultured Anaerotignum sp.
GCCTCCTCCGCCGACATCAGCCGTTCCTGATAGATGGTTTTCCAATCCTTCATATATTCAGCTCCTTCCCAGATTTGGTTCCAGTATATCATGTTTTTTTCCATGGATACAATACACAAATTTAACGATCTCAAAAAAACAGGAAGGCCGGTTCCCTTATCAGGATACCCTTGCCTTCCTGTCTGTGATACCGCTTTATCCGGCGGCTTTTTTTAAATTATTCTTCTCCCTGTACGAAGGATACCAGCAGATCGCCCTGGCTGACTTTTTCGCCTTCCACAGCATAGATCTTATCAATCTTGCCGTCCTCCTTAGCCACGATGGAAGTTTCCATCTTCATGGCTTCGATGGTCAGCAGCGCCTGGTTCTTCTTGACTTCTTCGCCTTCCTTTACCAGAATCTTGCTGATGGTACCGGGGATAGAGGAACCCAGGTGGAAAGGATTGTTCTTGTCGGCCTTCAGCTTACCGTCGCTCTTTACTTCCAGATGCTTATCCAGTACTTTGACCTCACGCATTACGCCGTTGATCTCAAAGGTCAGCGCGCGGAAGCCGTCCTGATCCGGTTCGGACATATCAATGAATTTGATGATGATATCCTTACCTTCGCCGATCTCGATGGATGTTTCCTCGCCCTTTGCCAGACCGAAGAAGTATACATCACTGGTCAGCTTGGAAACGTCTGTATAGTATTCCCAATGGTCGCAGTAATCGTCATATACCTTCGGGTACAGAGCATAGCTGATGACGTTTCTGGAGTTTACACTCTTCATAACGTGTTTTTCTTTCAGATGCTTGCCGATGGCTTCAAAATCGGCAGGAGGCAACAGTGCGCCGGCTCTGCCTTCAATGGGCTTTCTGCCTTTCAGCACGATCTCCTGCAATTCCTTCGGGAAGCCGCCTTCCGGCTGGCCGATGTTGCCGATGAAGTAATCCACAACGGACTCAGGATAGGAAATATCCTTGCCTTCTGTCAGGATGTTGTCTTTATTCAAGCCGTTTTTGGACATAAAGATGGCCATATCGCCTACTACCTTGGAGGAAGGCGTAACCTTAACGATGTTGCCCAAAAGTTCGTTGGCTTCTTTGTACAGATGCTTGATCTCCTCGAAGTTATCTGCGGAGCCCATGGATTTTACCTGTGCCAGCAGGTTGGAATACTGGCCGCCGGGGATCTCGTATTTATAGATCTCCGTGTTGGGTGTTTTCATTTCGCTTTCAAATCCTGTAAAGATCTGACGAACGCCCTGATAATAGTGGCTCAGTTCTACCAGCTGATCGGGATCCAGACCGGTATCTCTTTCTGTGCCGCGCAGTGCTTCCACAACAGCGTTCATGGAAGGCTGGCTGGTCAAGGAGCTCATGGACTGGATTGCCAGGTCGGCAATATCCACGCCTGCCTCTGCTGCCATCAGAACGGTGCTGACGCCGTTGCCTGTGGTATCATGGGTATGCAGATGCAGAGGGATATGCAGTTCCTGCTTCAGTGCTGTAAACAGCTCTTTCGCTGCGTAAGGCTTCAGCAGGCCCGCCATATCCTTGATGGCGAAAATGTGACATCCCATTTCTTCCAGTTCCTTGGCTTTGCGGATGTAATAATCCAAAGTATATTTTGTTTCCTTCGGATCCAGAATATCGCCGGTGTAGCAGATAGCGCCTTCTACGATCTTACCTGTTTTCAGGGCTTCTTCAATGGGCATCTTCATGTTTTCCAGCCAGTTCAGACTGTCGAAGATACGGAATACGTCTACGCCGCGCTCTGCGGAAACCTTGATAAATTCACGAACTACGTTGTCCGGATAGTTTGCGTAGCCTACCGCGTTGGAGGCACGCAGCAGCATCTGGATCAATGTGTTGGGCATAGCGGCGGAAAGCTGCTGCAGTCTCTTCCAGGGAGACTCTGTCAGGAAACGATACGCCACGTCAAAAGTAGCGCCGCCCCACGCCTCAACGGAAAAGGCATTTGCCATGGCCATATTGGTAGCAGGCGCGGCAACGATCAGGTCGTTGGTACGCAGACGTGTCGCCATCAAAGACTGGTGCGCGTCACGCATGGTCGTATCTGTTACCAGCAGGCGTTTTTCCTTCAGCAGGCTCTGTGTAAATTCTGTCGCGCCCATCCGCAGGAATTTATCTTTGGCGCCTTCCACCAGAATAGTCTTGCCGTTTTCATCCTGCCCGAAGGAAGGAGGAACGATAGGATCGAATTCCGGTTTATGGCCTCTGGACTCATTGACAATCTTGTTGCCAATAAATTCCGCGATCTTTGTGGCACGGTCCTTGCCCAGTACAATATGGAACAGTTCCGGTGTCTTTTCGATAAATGTGGTAGTACATTTACCCGCGTTCCAAACATCGCTCTGCAGTACATTGATCAGGAAAGGAATGTTGGTCTTAACGCCACGGATTCTGGTTTCCTTGATAGCACGAACGGCTTTTCTGGTAACGCCCTCAAAGGTTCTGTCATGAGCGATGATCTTTACCAGCAGGCTGTCATAGAAAGGCGTGATTTCCGCGCCTGTATGGGCCGTGCCGCCGTCCAGACGGATACCGTTGCCGGCAGGGGAACGATATACGCTGATCTTGCCGGTATCCGGCAGGAAGTTGTTGGCGGGGTCCTCTGTGGTAACACGCAGCTGGATAGCATAGCCGTTGCAGGGGATGGCTTCCTGAGAAGGAATATTGATCTCGGGGGAATCCAGAGGATAACCTTCTTCGATCAGGATCTGTGCCTGTACAATATCAATGCCTGTTACTTCCTCCGTAACGGTATGTTCTACCTGGATACGAGGGTTCATTTCGATAAAATAATAGTTTTCATCGGCATCCACCAGGAATTCCAGTGTGCCGGCGTTTTTATATCCAACGTGCTTTGCCAGACGTACGGCGTCCGCAAAGATCTTTTCTCTGACGCCATCGCTTACGGTAAAGGCAGGCGCAAACTCCACTACCTTCTGATGGCGGCGCTGTACGGAACAGTCACGGTCATACAGATGTACCACGTTGCCGTATTTATCGCCCAGTACCTGTACCTCGATATGCTTCGGATCACGCAGATATTTTTCCACGAAAATCTTGTCATCACCAAAAGCCTTTTTCGCTTCGTTTCTCGCTTCCGCAAATTCCTTGGGCATCTCTTCCGCGGAATTTACGATACGCATACCACGGCCGCCGCCGCCGTTGCTGGCTTTCAGCATAACGGGATAGCCGACTCTTTCCGCAACCTCCATCACTTCGTCCAGGCTGCGCACCGCATGGTCTACGCCGGGAATGATAGGCACGTTGCATTCAATAGCCATTTTCTTAGAGGAGATCTTATCCCCCATGGCATACATAACGTCCAAATCAGGGCCGATAAAAGCGATTCCCGCTTTGTTGCAGGCGTCTACAAAATCCGGGTTTTCAGACAAAAATCCGTAGCCGGGATGGATGGCGTCTACGCCCTTGGCCTTTGCAATGTTGATGATATTGCGGATATCCAGATACGCGTCAATGGGACCCTTCTCTGGATTCAGCATATACGCCTCGTCTGTCTTTGTACGGAACAGAGAGTATTTATCTTCCTTGGAGAAGATACCCACTGTCTGGATTCCCAGTTCGTTCAGCGCACGGTAAACACGAATGGCGATCTCGCCGCGGTTAGCTACCAGCACCTTCTTAAATTTTTTAATTTCTGCCTTCTGCATCCTTCTCATACCTCCTTCTTCTTTTTATCCATAACTGTATTACAGTCAATCTCCTAAATGCCTATTGCTTTATTATAATATAGGATCTTCCATTCGTAAACTAAAAAATATTCAGGAAATGGAAGGAAAACTGTTGGTTTCGCCGAAAACTCACCTTTTTCTGGGAAAAATCAGTCCAATAACCTCTGACAAGGTCCGACATTCCTCTACCCGGATGTGGGCATATTCTACGGAAGAGGCCACGTTTGGCGCCGTCACCACACAGGCATATCCCATCCGATCCAGCTCCCGGATACGGCTTTCCAGACCGGGCACCTTTTTCAGTTCCCCCGTCAGGCCCACGTCGGCGATAAACGCCCAGTCAGAGGGCAGAGGCCTGTCCTTAGCGGAGGACAGAATGCTCATCAGAACAGCCAGATTTGCCGCCTGTTCCTTCAAACGAAGCCCACCCGTGGTTTTGACTACCACATCTTTATCATGGAGCTGCGCCCCGCCCCGCTGTTCCAGTATGGAAAGGAGGGTATGGAGGGTCTCCCGCTTCATGCTTTCGCTGATCCGGGAAGGATAAGGAGAAAAGGACTGGGACACCAGACTTTCCACCTCTGCTACTACCGCCCGGGAGCCCTCCCGCAGTACCGTAAGGGCACTGCCGGAAACAGCCTGCTCCCGGCTTCTTTTGGTGATGAAATACAAAGACGGATTGTCAATGGAAACCAGGCCCTTTTCCGTCATAGAGAAAAAGCCCATTTCCCCTGTGCTGCCAAACCGGTTTTTCGTCGCGGTCAGATCCCGCAGCTCGTCTGTGCCTTCTCCCTCCATGACCAGTACCGTATCCACCAAATGCTCCAAAGCCCGCAGACCCGCGATCTCATCGTTTTTATTCATCTGGCCGATCATCAGCACCGCCCTGGGCCGGGCTTTGTTTTTTGCGCACTGTACCAGCGCGGAGGCACATTCCATGGTCTGTGTTGGATTGCCCGCCCGGGCCGGATAATATTCCGCCAAAGCGAAGGTCTGTATGCTGTCCAGTATAATCAGATCCGCGTCTACCTCTCCGATCGCCGCCAAAACCGCGTCCATGGAGGTATCCGCCAATATCCAGATATTTTCCGCGATCGTCCCTAAAATGCGGTCCGCTCTGCTTTTGATCTGTGTCTCGCTTTCCTCCCCGGAGGCATAGAGCACCCGCAGCCCCTGTTTTGCCGTTTGACAGGCTGCCATCAGTGCCAGGGTGGATTTTCCCCCACCGGGCGGAGACGTCAGTATGGTTACAGAATCCCGGACCATGCCGCCACCCAGTACCCGGTCGAATTCCGAGATCCCCGTCAATATCCGCTGATCCTCCCGGTTTTCGATCTGCGCCAGACGGGAAAGCGCCGGTTTTTCCCGCAGAGGGGCTGTCTTTTTTCCCGATTTTGCCTCTTTTTTCTCAGAAAATGTATTCCATTCTCCACAATTAGGGCATTTTCCCATCCATTTTGGAGATAAATAACCACATTCCCCGCATTCGTATATTATTTTCTCTTTCACTCCTCCACCTCCCACAATTCCTGTATAAAACAAAATGGATAAAACATTTTGCGTTTTATCCATTTCGCAGCACATTTTCTTTTTTACAGGGAACTCAGCCGATCTTGCTGATTTTCACTGCGTATTCCTCTTTCTGCACTTCCAGGCTGAAAGTTACTTTGCCTGCCATATTGGTTTTCATTTTGCCCAGGTTCACATCATCCACCAGGATGCGGTACTCTGTTTCCGCTTCCAGCTCCAGTGTCATCTGAAGATCTTCCTTGGCCTCTACCACAAAAGCAGCGCCCTTTTCGTCCATGCGGAAATTATGTATGGTCGCGCCGGGTACGACCTCCAGCAGCATTTTGCCGTTTTTCTCCAGTTTTGTGATCTCGCGGAATGTCTTTACTTTATACAAGTCACCCTGGACCTCAAAGTCCAGGACTTTTTTCTTTTCATCCATCAGATAGTTGCCGAAGCTGATGCTGCCGTCGTCTTCTTTTCTGATCAATTCCTCAATTACTGCCATTTTCGCGTACCTCCCAAAATACTTTTCTTCTATACCTGTTTTTTTCGCCTTTTCAAATGACGTGATTCATTTCTTTTTTTAATCAGAGTCATTATATCACAAAACCCTCCGCAGGTATATACCAAAAATCGGTTTATTTCTGCAAATAATTCACAGCTTATTTCACAACCCGAAAAGCATACCCGCCGGTCTTGACACCGATGGAAACGTGGTCCCCCGCACGGAAGGTGCCTTTCAGGTATTCCTCCGCGAAAGCGTCCTCGATATTGGTCTGGATGGCACGGCGCAGAGGTCTTGCGCCATAGGCCCGATCGTAGCCGGCCTCCGCCAGTTTTTCCTGGGCTTTCTCCGTAAAGGAGACCTCTATGCCCATATTTTCCCGGATACGCTTTGCCAGATTCCGGCACATCAGTTTGACGATCTCCAGCAGATCCTCTTTTTCCAGAGCATGGAACACAATGGTATCATCAATACGGTTCAAAAATTCCGGCTTAAAGATCTGCTTTACTTCCTCCATGACACTTTTCTTCATAAACTCATAGCTCTGCTCCGCCGTTTCCATACTGGTAAAGCCCATGCGCTTAGGCGCCGCGATGCTCCTTGCGCCCGCGTTGGAGGTCATGATGATCACGGTGTTTTTAAAATCTACCTTCCGCCCCTGACCGTCTGTGATATGGCCATCATCCAATACCTGCAGCAGTACATTGAATACTTCCGGAGAAGCCTTTTCGATTTCATCGAACAGAATGACGGAATAAGGGTTCCGGCGCACTTTTTCACTAAGCTGGCCGCCTTCCTCGTAGCCCACATACCCCGGAGGAGAACCGATCATACGGGATACACTGTATTTTTCCATATATTCGGACATATCAATCCGGATCATGGCGTTTTCATCGCCAAAGAGAGCCTCCGCCAAAGCCTTGGAAAGCTCTGTCTTGCCGACGCCCGTAGGCCCCAGGAACAGGAAGGAACCAATAGGACGGTTAGGGTCTTTCATGCCTACACGACCACGGCGTACCGCACGGGCCACGGCTTTGACAGCCTCCTCCTGCCCGATGACGCGCTGGTGGAGCACCTCCTCCAGCTGAAGCAGGCGCTGGCTTTCTTCCTGGCGCAGACTCTGGAGGGGGATACCCGTCCAGCGGGATACTACCTCCGCCACTTCTTCTCTTGTCACCATCTGGTCCGAGCCGCTGTGGCGTTCCTCCCACTGTTTCTTGGCTTCCTTCCACTCCGCGCGCAGCTGATCCTGGGCGCGTTTGATTTCCGCCGCTTTTTCAAATTCCTCCGTTTTGATAGATTCCTCTTTCTCCTTCTCCATCTCTGCAATCTTCTTTTCCAGCTCCGCCACATCCGCCGGCGCCGTATAGGCTTTCAGGCGCAG
Source organism: uncultured Anaerotignum sp. (assembly GCA_944381385.1). Classification (GTDB taxonomy): domain Bacteria; phylum Bacillota; class Clostridia; order Lachnospirales; family Anaerotignaceae; genus Anaerotignum. Next base: position 7,108 of record CALWKZ010000122.1, read on the forward strand.
ACGGGAGGCCGCTTCGTCGACCAGGTCGATGGCCTTATCGGGCAGAAAACGATCCGCCACATACCGTGCTGACAGCTTTACCGCCGCTTCTATGGCGTCGTCTGTAATGGTCACCTTATGATGCACTTCGTACTTATCCCGCAGTGCGCGCAGCATTGCGATGGCCGCGTTTTCATCCGGTTCCTCCACCTTTACCGGCTGGAACCGGCGCTCAAAGGCCGCGTCCTTTTCGATATGCTTGCGGTATTCCTCTACTGTCGTGGCGCCGATCAGCTGGATCTTGCCTCTGGCCAGAGAGGGCTTTAAGATATTGGAGGCATCGATAGCGCCTTCCGCGGCACCAGCCCCAATGATGGTATGGATCTCATCCACAAACAATATGATATTCCCGTCCGCCTTTACTTCGTCCAGGGCCTTTTTCATCCGTTCCTCGAACTCGCCCCGGTATTTGGAGCCTGCCACCATGGCAGACAGATCCAGACTGACGATTTTTTTGTTTTTCAGGGTATCCGGTATATTTCCCTCCGCGATCTTCTGGGCCAGACCTTCCACAATCGCCGTCTTGCCCACACCGGGGTCACCGATAAGGCAGGGATTGTTTTTTGTACGGCGGCTCAAAATCTGGATGATCCGCTCGATCTCATTATCTCTGCCCACAATAGGGTCGAATTTATTCTTTTTCGCCATTTCCGTCAGGTTCCGGCTGAATTTGTCCAGCGTTTCCGTCGCGCTTTTTTCCTGCTGCTCCGACTGGGGATTCATGCCGTAAACATTATTGTTCTGTCCCTCGCCTTCGCCCAGCATAACCATGATATCGTCATAAAGCCGCTGAAGGTTTACCCCCAGCGCCGAAAGGATACGAACGGCAATATTATCGTTTTCCCGGATCAGGGCGATCAGGATATGCTCTGTACCCACATAGCCGGTCCCCATGCGGAAAGCCTCCTGTACGCTGAATTCCACCACACGCTTTGCTCTGGGCGTGAAATCCGAAGGGATAAAATAAGCGGAAGTGCCGCTTGTCATATTCTGTATTTTTTCCATGATCTGGTGGTAGGTCACCCCCTGGGTCTCCAGGGCCTTGTATGCCACACTGTCGTTTACCAGAGACAATCCCAAAAGGATATGCTCTGTGCCTACATATTTGTTCCCCAGCTTCAAAGCGGCCTCCTGGGCTCTTTGGATGACTTCCTGGGCTTTTTTCGTATATCTTCCCTGCATTGTTTTCACCAACCTTTATATTTTGTTAGCCATTTGGCTTTGTGATTGCTAATTTTATCCTGAAAATAAAAGAACATTTCTGTTCTTTTATTTTATCTTCTATCAAATCAATATTATAATACAAATCAGCGAAAAAAGCAAAGCAATCTTTTCTACATTTTTTCTAAAATTTCAGGAAACAGAGAAAAGGGAATCCCTTCCGGCAGCGCCCGCGCCAGAAATGGTTTGCCATTTCCCATCCTTCCCTCCATGGCGCAGGACCAAAGGGCAATGGCCTCCCCCGACATGGTCCTGCGAAGGGAATTATATTTCCTGTCTCCCCAAATAGGGAGCCCTCTGCTGGAAGTCTGCACCCGGATCTGGTGATGGCGTCCCGTCATCAGTTGGATCTCCACCAGAGAAAGGCCTTCCTTCGTTCCCAGGAGCCGATACTGGAGAATGGCTTTTTTAGCGCCCTTCCGCTCCTTGGGCACTACCTCTGACAGATTTGTCCTGCCGTTTTTATAAAGATAGTCCTCCCAAATACCCTCCGATTCTTCCGGCACACCACAGAGAACAGCCACATACGTTTTACTCACTTCGCCTGCCTGCATTGCCTTGGAAAGGACCGCTTCCGCTTTAGCGGATTTCGCCAGCAGCAGTACCCCACCCACAGGCCGGTCTAACCGGTGCACCAAGAACAGCTTCTGTCCCGTTTGTTCCTCCGCCGCCGTCAGCAGGTCCGGATCGCCTGTTTTGTCCGGCTGCGCAGGTATCCCAGATGGTTTCACCACTGCCAATATATCTTTATCCTCATAAATGATACGAACGTTCATTCCTTCACTTCTTTCAAGATCGTACCGCTTCTGGGCGGCATTGTCAGACGCAGGATACCGTTTTCCACCGTCAGTATCTTATCTTTCGGCATGCGATACCCGCTCTCGTCTGTCTCCAAAAGTACCCGCATCCCACAGAACAGCGCTGTCTCTATCTGCCATACTTCCACTTCCAGATACGCTTCTGTTTCCAGATTATTGCACAGTATCACAGCCCGGCTGTTTTTGTCAAACCTTCCGTACGCCAAAATGCCTTCCCGGCGCAGCAGCTCCTTTAAGGAACCGCAGCGAAGCACAGAATGCTCCTTCCGCATCCGGATCAAAGCCTTATGGTATTGGATCAGTGCCTGATCCTCTTTGCCCCAGGGGTAGGTTCTGCGGTTATCGGGATCTGTCCAGCCCGTCAGACCGGCCTCATCGCCGTAATAAATGGTCGGGGCGCCGGGCCAGGTCATCTGTACCAGCACCGCCTCCCGCATTACCGGCATACGGATGCCTTCCTCCATGGTATTGCCGCTTTCTGTGTGCAGTCTGCCGGTCTTGCCGTTGGTTCTGGTCAGAAAACGGGAATGATCGTGGTTTGACAGTTCATTCATGGCGATCTCTCTGGCCTGCATTGGCATTTTCCCCATCTGGTAGCCCATGGTATTCCAGAAATAACCCGCGTTATTCAAAAGATCACCCCGGTATTCCGTGCTGTGCTTATTCACCCCGGTAAAAAACCAGGTCACAGGTTCCATAAAAGCGTCGTAATTCATTACGCTGTCCCATTGGTCCCCCTGCAGCCATCTGCTGGCATCGCCATAATGCTCCGCCAAAATCACCGCATTGGGATTCGCCGTTTTCACGGCACTGCGGAATTCCCTCCAGAACTGGTGGTTAAATTCCTCAGATTTTCCCAGATCCGCCGCCACATCCAAACGCCATCCATCGGCACAATAGGGAGGAGATACCCATTTCTTCCCGATCTCCATGACCATTTGCCGCAGTCTAGCGCTGTTTTCATAATTCAGTTTCGGATGGTTTTCATATCCCCACCAGCCCTCATAGGAGCCGTCAGGATTCCAGTAAAAAAAGTCATGATACGGGCTTTTCTTGCAGTAAAAGGCCCCTTCTTTATCGTTGAAATATACCTTTTCCCGATCCAGCCATTTATGAAACGCGCCGCAGTGATTGAACACACCGTCCAGAATCACGCGGATGCCATGGGCATGCGCTTTTTTCACCAGCCCCGCAAACAGATGGTCACTGGCTTTCAGGTTTTTCGGATTTGTCGTACGAGCGATATATTTCGCCGCTCTGCTGTTTTTTTCGTTGCCATGAAGGAGTTTATCGTCATCCTCCAGAATGACGCCGAAATGAGGGTCTACATGGCTATAGTCCTGCGTATCGTATTTATGGCTGCTGGGAGATACAAAGATCGGATTCAAGTAAATGACTTCTGTACCCAGCTCAGCCAGATAATCCATTTTATCCATGATCCCCTGCAGGTCTCCACCGTAAAAATTGCGGAAATCCTCATTCTCCGGTCTGGCATCCCAATTTTCTGTTTTTCTGACGATTTTGCCCAGATATCGGTATTCACCGCTGACAACATCGTTTGTTTTATCCCCGTTGCAAAAGCGATCCACGTAAATCTGGTACATGACAGCGCCTTTTGCCCATTGGGGCGTATGGAAATCCCGCACAATGGAAAAAAATCCGTCTCTTGGCTCTTCCTCTGTTACGCCGTAGCGGCTGTAGAAATACTCCTTTTCAATATGCTTGATGGAAAAGAAGTACTGTATTTCCTCCGATGTGGGAGGCAGAAGCACACGATAATAAGAAAACATGCCTTCTGTGCCTACTTTCTCCATCAGGCGTTTTTTATCCGGCGTACACAGATACACCGCCGCCGCCTGATTTGCCCCTACCCGCAGACGTACCTCTACAAATTCCTCCGCCGCCGGTTCCGCCGGACTGCGGTACATAGAGGTTTCATCGCTGAATACGGCTTCTTTTCGGAAAATCGGATCATAAACTACTTTCTTTTTATTTATCAAATCAACATACGACATTTTTTCACCATCCTTGCGTTTCTCCATTATAATATGCCGGAAAAAAGCTGTCAAATGGGAATATTACAAAGAAACGCACGCATTTTCCTGCAAAAACTCCTTTTGTTTTTTCGCGCAAATGAAAATGAGCAACCTGCCGATGGCTGCTCATTTTCACAAAGAGAAGGTATTTCTTATTGGGATTGCGTTAACCGCAATGTGAAAATATTGGGGAGTTTTCACATTTATGATTATAGCACGTGGGACGTATCATGTCTAGCAGTTTTTTACATCCTTTCCAAAATCCACAAAAACAACAATAACCTCTCTTCGTTTTTGTTTAACTTGTATAGTCTGCTAAGAGTTTCGCCAGATTATTCTCACCATTTACACGGATTCCCTCCCGCAATTGCTGCTGCTCTTCCATAGGCAGCGCGGTAATGGGAATTTGTGTTTTTTCCGTTAACGTAATTTGTTGCCCTTCTTTTTCACAGAATACAGCTAGACAGCCGTCATAGACGCCTAAAATATAGCTTTCTGTACTGATGCCTTCCACAGAGCAGCGCAAAATCACCTTTTCCGGCGAGAAAAAAATCATCTGCCATCCCTGAAAAATGCTCTCCAGCTGCTTCCTGTCCAATCCCAAAAGATAGTCCTGTGCCGGTTCTGTCTGCTCTTTCGTTACCTGATCTTTTGTATAATAATATTGATAGACCATTTGGGTGTCCTTCTGTATGACTGCTTCCTTGCCAGCCGTCGGCAGAACATCTTCTCCCGCCGCCAGTTCTTCCGCCGCCGATTCTCCCCGTGACGGATCATAAGTAGTATAAAAACCAAATGCTACGAAGCAGGCAAATACAGCAAAAGCCAAAAGCATGTCCCGTCCTCTCATGATACCACCTCAATGGGAGTATGGACAGCTTTTGGCTTTTTTATACCATTATTTCTCTGTAGGCAGATGGAAGTGTACCGGTACCCCATTATGGTAAGTGCAGGGCAGCTCTCCCTGGATCAGCGGCAGAAGATAATCCATCATTTCCTGGGTAATATCGTTCCCTTCCGCATTGATCCATTCCAAAGGCACCTGTTTACTCCTGCCAAGAATCTCCTCCACAGGAACAAAGTATATTTCTGTTTCATAAGGTTCGTTGGAAATACGTCTAAGACACGCCATTTCGCCTGTACCACCCTTTACAGCAAAGGCCGCCGCCTCATATCCCAGCCGCTTTGCTTCCTCAATATCCACAAGGCTGGCCGCGTGGGAAGCACATCTTTGCATCAGATTCAGCTCAATGCCGCGTACCTTGCAACCAATCTCCTGGCGAACAATTTCCTCCAGTCCCTGTGCGATGCCGCTGGCCACTTTATAGCCAAGGGCTTCTTCCGCCTGCTCCTGAAGGATATCCACGATTCTTGTGCCCTCTTCATCCCGCAGTCCTTCACTAACAGCCACGATAACAGAGCGTTTTTTCATCATTTTTTCCCGTACATCGAAAAGGAACCGGTCAATGGAAAAAGGTTTTTCACATAAATAGATCAGATCCGGTGCGCCGTCCTCATTGATCCTTGCCAAAGCAGAAGCCGCCGTCAGCCAGCCTGCGTCGTGGCCCATGATTTCCACAATGGTGATGGAAGGCAGGGCATATACATTGCAGTCACAGGCAATCTCGGAAAATGTAGTTCCAATGTACTTTGCCGCAGAACCAAAACCCGGCGCATGATCCGTCCCCTCCAGATCATTGTCTATGGTCTTGGGTGCACCTATAATATTGATGTCATAATGGTGTTCCTTGCAGTAATGTGCCAGCTTCCCGACAGTATCCATGGAATCCCCGCCGCCAATAAACACAAAGTAGCCAATATTATATTTCCGAAGTACCGCCAGCACTTTTTCATACTCATAGGTACTCTCTTCCCAAGGAGAAAGTTTCATGCGGCAGGAACCCAGTACGGAGGAAGGCGTCTGACAAAGCAGTTGTCTGGCCGAAGGTTCCGCCAAAAGCTCGTCCAACTCCACTAGCCGCTCAGAAAGCAGGCCCATAATGCCGTTTCTTACACCGTAGATCTTGCCAACCTCCTCATTTGCCAGTCCCATCTCCACTACACCGCACAATGTAGCGTTAATCGCCGCAGATGGCCCCCCTGACTGCGCAACAAGCAAATTCTTTTTCATATATCGTCCGCCCTTCCCGCTTGATACAAAATATTCCAAATAATCTTTTCTTTCGTGTGTCGTAGTATCCATTATATCCCTAAACACGTAAAGATACAATATGCAAAATAAAATGAGCAAAAGAGACGATAGGTTCCCCTTGAGGCTCTCAGAGATAATCGCATACCTTTCTGTTTCACCATTTTTCGTAGTAAAGCCGAATACAGCAGTCTGTAGCTCCCAGTATAACAAAAAACGCCTCTTCCTATTGGAATTGAAGCGTTTTTTACTATTTCAATTGATTTAATTGAATACCACCGTAAGCACCGTAAACGCCGCGATAGAGATCAGCGTGTACAGTGATATGGTTGTTGAAGTATATGCCTTATCCTTCTCTTCCACGGCGTAAAGCGGGCTCATAAAACAAGGCGGCATAAAAGCATACAGCACAATGGCAATAAGCATTTCTCTTTCTGAAACAAAACGGCTCAGAATAAACCACACACCTGCCAGAAGCACTGACTGCAAAATCAGACGGATCGCTGCGGATTTTCCCGCTGCTGCCAGCACTCGTTTATCCATCTGCAGATCATAGCCCACACAAAGCAGAATCAAAGCCGACACAGGCGTTGTGATCATGCTCACCAAAGCGGAATAGATCCCTCCCACAGAGGAAGAAGCCAGCTTCGGCAAAAGGCCCGTGACACCTAACAAAATACCAATGGCCACACCATACATAGCAGGAGCCCGCAGCACCGTATGCAGCAGATCTTTTCCGGTAGATTTCCCTTTGCCCGCTGCCGTAATCAGCGTCAGGTATACCGTAAATGTAAAAATACAGTTGGCCATGTCCAGCGTCGCGATATTGGAAAGCATCGCCGTCCCGCAAATGGCCATATACAGCGGATATCCCATCATACCGCCTTCAAAGCTGGCCGTTAAAAACGGCAGATATTTTCCGCTTCCGCCAATAACAGGACGCAGCAGGTATCCAGCAAACAGCGCAATCATCAGCTGCACGAACATCACCACCAGAATCAGCAGTGTGGTGGTATTGTATTCTGCCGTGCCCAAAGCGTCAACCAGTACCACCGGCAGCATAATATTGGTCGCCAGTAATTTGATCCCATCCATGCCTTCCCGCGAAATCAATTTCAGCCGGCAGCAGGTCATCCCCAGCGCCAGCATCACAAATACAGGAAGCACGATCGTCAGTACATCCATGATCTCCCCTCTTTCTTCTGCAAAAAAATACCTAATGTCAAGTATAATCCATGACGATTCGTTTCACAACCATAATTTAAAAAATATCCCTCTTTTTCCCACAAAAAAACAGGAAGGCCTTTCCCTTCGGAAAACGGCCTTCCTGCTTCCATACTTTTGTTTTTCATTTTAAGGCTGGCAGATCTGACATCCTCTGTATCCTCGTGCCAGCGCTTCCGCCGCAGACGGCAGAACCACCTTATTTTTCTCGCTCATGCGAGCCACAGAACTACAGTCCGCTTTGTGGAAGATCATAGAATTTTTATTGCCGATATATACCGCCGTAGTATCCGCTGGTTTTGTTACAGCGGGCTGGGTCGTTTGTACCGGTGCTGTCGCTGAGGTCTGGCTGCCGCTTTTCGCGCCAACATCCGCCATGGTCAGCGTCTGGCTTGTGGAGAAGGAAATGCTGCTGCCGTCCGTGGTCATAACGATATCTCCGGAACGAAATGTACCGTAAACCTTCGCGCCGCAGTTCAGATATGCCGTCAATGCCTCTTGATGGGGATGGCCGTAGGAATTATCCAGCCCTGCCGAAATTACCACATACTCCGGCTGCACCCGCTGGAGAAACGCAGCACTGCCTGCTGTACGGGAACCATGGTGGCCAGCCTTTAATACGTCTATATCCGTAAATTTAGAAAGGTTGTTCTGTTCTACCTCCGATGACGCGTCTCCCATAAACAAAACCTCTATATCCTGATAATCCAGCAATACGATTACACTAGTATCATTCGGGTCATCATAGCTGCCGCTCATAGGAAGGATCTCCAGCTTTGCGCCGCTGGGCAGAGAAATGGTTCTCTCCTGGGCAGAAGTGTAATAATCACACTGCTCCGCCGCGCGTTTCTGGCTGTACTGCGCGTAAATAGCCGTATCCGCGCCTTCCCCGCTGTCAATGACCGTATCCACTGCAAAGCGGTCAAATACCGCCGGCAGCCCACCAATATGATCCTCATGGGCGTGGGTCGCTACAACAACATCCAGATCCCCATCTACGTAATTGGAAAGATAGGAAACGACTTTTCCGCCTTCCGCCTTTGTGCCGCCGTCGATCAGCACCTCAAATCCGCCGTCATCAATCAGGATCGCGTCGGCCTGATCCACGTCCAGAAAATGCACCTGAATCTGTCCGCTTTCCTCCGGCGACAGGATTACTTCCACGGTACTGCTTGTCCCGTTCCATACTACTTTCGCTCCAAAACTCTCCAGAACCACACGAATGGGCAGATAGGTCCTTCCGTCCTTAATCAGCGCTGCTGTATCGTTTTCTATCTTCTGCCCATTGCGGTAAACATTTTTCTCCCCAATAGGCACTTTTACCACGATACCGTCTTTTGATGCCACTGCTGTCTGAGTGCCTTCCTCCCAGGATACGCTGCACCCAAATTCTTCCATGGTTTGCCGAAAAGGCACCTGTGTCCGCCCGGCTTCATCTACAAAGGGTTTCCCTGAGGATTCCGTATATACTACACGTTCTCCATCAATGGATACGGCAATCCCCGCGCTCTCCCCAATGCCAACCGTCGGCAGCATCATAAAAAACGCCATAAAAAAAGCAATCACTATTTTTCTCATAAGCTCTCCCCTTTCCTGTTTTTTTGATTATATCACAAATCGCAACTTATTTTCAACAAATATACGAACATATATTTGTTTTTGTGCATTTTATATATTATTATCTTAAAATAGCAAAACATTCGTTCTGTTTATTTTCACAATATGCATAATCGAACTGCAATAAAAAAGCAGGGGAAACCTTTCCGATCTCTCCCTGCTCTTCTGCTATAATATTCTATGGTATGTAATCCAAGTCACGGCATGACGCCGCATCAAATCATCATTATAAATTCTTATAATATCAGGACAATACTTCCGCCAATTCCATAACAGCGGCTTCTTCATCCACGCCTTCGGCAATGATCAACGCAGACTGACCTTCCTGCATATCCAGCGCAATGGTGCCCATAATGCTTTTTGCATTGATCTTTTTATCCTCAATGGCAATGCGGATCTCGCTTTTGAATTTTCCTGCGGTCTGTACAAAGAATGCCGCCTGTCTTGCGTCCAAAGCTGCTTTAATCGTAACTGTTTTTTGTGTCATTTTACTTCACCTTTACCCTCTCTTAACGATTCTGCAATACTGCTGATCTTACGCAATCTGTGATTGACGCCGGACTTTCCTACCGGCTCCGAAAGATAAGTCCCCAGCTCTTTCAGACTCTTATCCGGAAACTCCAAGCGCAATCTCGCCAGCTCTCCCAGCTGTTCCGGCAGCTGTCCCAGGCCAATGCTCTGTTCAATATAGGCAATATCCTCCAGCTGCTTTACCGCAGCGCCGACTACCTTGCTCAGGTTAGCCGTTTCGCAGTTTACCCTTCTGTTGATATCGTTGCGCATTTCCTTGACGATACGAACATTTTCCAGATCCATCAGCGCCACATGCGCTTCCATGATGTTGAACAGATCCACGATCTGCTCTCCTTCCTTCAGATATACAACAGAATGGTCTTTTCTTTCCACCATTTTGGCGTCCAATTCAAAGGAATTGATCAGGTCTTTTAACTGTTCTGCTAATTCCGGATCAGATAACACAAACTCCAGATGGTAATTTTTCTCCGGATTGTTTACCGATCCCACAGCAATAAAAGCCCCTCTCACATAGGCGCGTCGACAGCATACAGACGCCGTTACAGGCGGATAAAGACAGTTTTTCACCCTGCTTTCACCTTGCCGCCGCTGCAATACGCCGACTGCCATCAATACCCGCTCCGCATCGTACCCCTCCCGGATCAAAAGCAGATAAGAACGCTTTTTCCGGCTGCCGCTGCGTACAGATATATCAACTCTAATATTAAAAGCATTTTTCAATAATGTAAAGCACTTTTTCGCTACAAAAAAATTCTCTGTCTGTATTTTTAAACAAAAAGAATCCTGAAAAGCGCACATCTGTCCACACATATTTATATAGGCCGCCAGCTCTGCGATCATACAGTGACGGGCATTCCCAAAATGGGCAGACAACTCCTCTTTAACCTTATATGAAAATGACAAATTTGTTCCTTCTGCCATAAACGCTCCATTCCTTCTTTTTTTCCATCAGCCTTTCCGCTTTGCGTCTTTTTCAATATCGTTGTGCTTTAAAAGCACCGTATGCTTTTCCTGACTCAAGGCCGAAAACAATGCGTTGGCCAGTGTTACGGAACGATGCTTTCCGCCTGTGCAGCCAATACTGATGACCAGGCTGTTCTTTCCTTCTTTGATATAATGAGGAATCAAAAATTCCAGCATGTCCACTAACTTGTGGAGAAAGGTCCTGCTCTCCTCAAAGCCCATCACATAGTCGCTGACAGGCGCGTCATTGCCGGACAGCTCCTTCAGCTCCGGGATATAGTATGGATTGGGCAGGAATCTTACGTCAAAGACCAGGTCACTGTCCTGGGGAATGCCATATTTGAACCCAAAGGAGCAAACCGTGATCACCAGATTATCGAATTTCTCATCATCCTGGAAAATGCGATTGATCTGCTCTTTCAGCTCTCTGGTCAGAACATTGCTGGTGTCAATGATGTAGGTGGCCTTCGTTTTTACATCCCGCAGCATTTCCCGTTCCTTGGAAATTCCTTCTTCTATGGAGCCTTTTCTGGACAACGGATGACTTCTTCGGGTCTCCTTGTATCGTTTGATAAGTACGCTGTCCTTAGCATCCAAAAAAAGAATCTCGTACTCATAGCCGCTTTCCTGGAGCTGGAACAGCACGGAAAACAGATCATAAAACAGCTTGCCGCCACGGATATCTATCCCAATGGCTACACGCTCAAAGCCGCCGTCCTGTTCAAAGCAAAGCTCCGCGAATTTCGGCAGCAGCGCCGGCGGCATATTATCCACGCAAAAATAATTGATGTCCTCTAAAAACTTCAATGCCGACGATTTCCCTGCGCCGGACATCCCCGTAACAATCACAAACCTCATGGACGAAACACCTCTCTTTCCGTCTTACTGCTCCCCAATAAACTTGACTTCCGTCTCCAGTTTTACACCGAACCGCTCCCATACCGTATCTTGACAGATCCGGATCAAGTCCAGAATATCCTGTGTTGTGGCGCCGCCAATGTTTACCAGAAAACCGGCGTGCTTTTCCGAAACCTGCGCGCCGCCTACCGTACGCCCTTTTAATCCGGCATCACTGATGAGCTTTCCGGCAAAATATCCTTCCGGCCGCTTAAAGGTGCTGCCAGCGCTGGGATACTGCAAGGGCTGTTTCTCCCGGCGCTGCTTCGCCAGTTCCGCCATTTCCTCTTTGATCTTCTCCTTATCGCCTTTTTTCAGCCGCAGTACACCGCCCAAAACGATATACTCCTCTTCCGGCACAATACTGTGGCGATAGGAAAGTTCCAGTGCCTCCGCCGGCAGCATCATAATCTCCAGTTCCTTCGTCAGCACATCCACACTGACTAACACATCCTTCATTTCTCCGCCATAGGCGCCCGCGTTCATGACTACCGCACCGCCAAAAGTGCCGGGAATACCGGACGCGAAAGCAAATCCTTCCAGAGAAGCCTCCGCTGCCTCCGCCGCAATCGCCGAAAGCAGCGCGCCGCACTGGACGCGAATCTCTTCCTCCGCTACCTCTATAGACTGCATCCTGCTATACAGCTGGATCACAGCGCCGCGGTAGCCTTTATCTCCCACCAGCAGATTGCTGCCATTGCCCAATATATAATAAGGGATTTTCTCCTGGCGCAAAAGCGCAATAGCCTCCTTCAGCTGTTCCGCGCTTTTCGGCATCAAAAACCAATCTGCCGGACCGCCTGTTTTAAAGGTGGTATGCTGTGCCATGGGCTCCTGCTCCAGCAGACCGTCCTCTCCCAGTATCTCTTTGAATCGTTTCCTCAAATCCATGATGGCGCCGCTCCTTTTTCCTTTTATTTTTGACAGTTTTTCAGCATTCTCTCTTCCAGTTCCTTGGCCGTATTGGTCCCCATCTTTTTTTGACGATTGGTAATAGCCGCGGACTCACAGATCACCGCCACATTTCTGCCGGGACGGATGGGAATGGTATTACAAAGCACTTTATTCCCCAAAATCTCGATATATTCCTCGTCCAGACCAATCCGGTCATAGCCGCCGGTGCTGCCGTCCCACATTTCCAAACGGATCACCAGATCAATGGTCTTTTTCATTTTAATGGCGCCGACACCAAACAGCTCCTTTACGTTGATGATGCCGATACCTCGCAATTCAATCAGATACCGTATCATTTCCGGGCAGGAACCCACCAGTTTCTTATCTGCGATCCTCTTGATCTCTACAGCGTCATCCGCCACCAAGCGATGCCCTCTCTTAATCAGCTCCAGCGCCGTTTCGCTTTTGCCGATGCCGCTGTCGCCGATAATCAAAACGCCCTCGCCGTAAATATCCACCAATACACCATGGATAGTTTCCCGATCCGCCAGTTCGTCATGAAGCCAAACGATCAGCTCCGCCACAAAACTGGTGGTGGTATCCTTGGTCCGGAAAATAGGCACGCCGTATTTTCTTCCGTAATACAGCATTTCCGGAAAAATCTCCAGATTCTTGCAGATAATCAGACAAGGGATATGGAATTCAAACAGATGGCAGATAGCCTGACGGCGCACCTCCGGGTCCAATGTCAGCAGATAGCTGTGTTCTACCCGGCCGATAATCTGCACTCTGTCGTTATCGAATCTTTCATAAAATCCGGTCAGCTGCAAAGCCGGGCGATTGACCTCCTTCCGGCTGATGACCCGGCCTTCCAGATCAATCTCCGGCAGAAGATTTTCCAATTCAAATCGTTCCACAAATTTTTTTATATCAGCAGAATACATTTCTGCACCCCTTTCCACCGCTTACAATCATTCTTCCCCTATCATACCGAAAAACGCCGCCGGATGCAATCAGTCCTTATGGAAAAAAGCATAAACCGCTTCCGCCGAAGGAATATTCATCTCCTCCACTTCCAAAAGCTCCGCCACCTCTGCCTTGGCCACACTCTCCACAGAGCCAAAATGGCGCATCAGGGCTTTTCTTCTGACTTCTCCAATGCCTTTGATATCATCCAGAGCCGAATGAAGCGCCTTCTTCTGCCGCAGCTGCCTATGGTAGGTAATGGCGAAACGATGCACCTCATCCTGTATCCTCGTCACCAGACGAAAGCCCTCCGAGGAAAGGGGCAAAAGGATCTCTCTTTCCTCAAAAAACAGCCCCCTAGTCCGGTGACGGTCATCCTTGACCATACCGCAGACAGGAATCTCCATACCAAATTCCGCCAGCACCTCCTGTGCCGCATGAACCTGGGTCCGGCCGCCGTCCATAAGGATCAGATCCGGCAGACGAGTAAAACTGTCCGTTTTCCCTTCCATTTTTACCTTGATGCCGTGGTTGAGCCGACGGCACAGCACCTCCTGCATAGAAGCGTAATCGTTGGCCCCCACTACCGTCTTGATCTTGAATTTCCGGTAATCGCTGTATTTTGCCTTGCCGTCCTCAAAAACCACCATAGAACCGACAGATTCAAAGCCCTGAGTATTGGAAATATCGTAAGCCTCCACCCGGTGCAGCGTATCCGGCAGCCCAAGGGCCTGTCGGATTTCCTCCATGGCGCCTTTGGTGCGCATCTCCTCTTTTCGCATCCGTTCGCCAAACTGTTCAAAGACAATATTGGCGTTTTTGTAGGCCAGTTCTACCAGCTTCTGCTTTTCTCCCTTTTGGGGCAGCGTAAAGGTCACCCTGCTGCCTCTCTTCTCCGAAAGATATTCCTCCAGCAAAGGGGCTTCTTCCTCCAGAAGCGGCTCCTGCAATATGATCTCTTTGGGGATATATGCCGTCCCGCTGTAAAACTGGGTCACAAAAGCCGTCATGATCTCGCTGCGGCTCTGTTCCTCTGGCGCCGTCAGCGTAAAGTTCTCCCGCCCGGTCATTTTGCCGTCCCGGATAAAGAATACCTGCACCAGACATTGGGAAAAGGCCCGCACAAAGGCAATGACATCCGCCTCCTGCATGCCCATATTGGACATTTTCTGCTTCTGGGCAATGCTCTGGATGGCCTGTATCTTGTCCCGCAGGGCCGCCGCTTTTTCAAACTCCATTCGTTCCGCCGCTTCCTGCATTTGGGCTTTCATTTTTTTCAAGATATCCTCATGGCGGCCCTCCAAAAAATCCATGGCGTCCTTGACGCATAAAGCGTACTCCTCCTTGGAGACCTGGCCCGTGCAGGGCGCCAGACATTGGCCGATATGATGGTTCAGACAAGGCCGCTCCTTCCCAATATCTCTGGGAAAAACCTTTTTGCATTTGCGGATAGGGAAAAGTTTGTGGAGAGTCTCCACCGTCTCCTTCATCGCCAAAGCGTCCGTAAAAGGCCCGTAATACTTGGCTTTGTCCTTTTCCCGGCGGCGCGTGGAAAAAATTCTGGGGAAATCCTCCTGTACCGTCACTTTGATGTAAGGATAGGTCTTGTCATCCTTCAGCATAATATTATACCTGGGACTGTACCTCTTGATGAGATTGCATTCCAATATCAGCGCTTCCATCTCCGAGTCCGTAACGATATACTCAAACTCTGTGATGTGTGGCACCATAGAGCGGGTTTTTGCCGTTTGGTTCCGGCTGCTCTGGAAATACTGGCGTACACGATTGCGCAGATTGATGGCTTTTCCCACATATATGATCTCCCCGTTTTCGTTTTTCATCAGGTACACGCCTGGTTTTTGGGGCAGCTTTTTCAGTTCCTCAGCAATATCAAACATAGAACACCTCCTTTCCTTTTCTATCATATACCAAAGGGGAGCAGCAGAGAAAAACCTTTTCTCCTTCCACTCCCCTGTTTTTTTCTTTATAACAAATGACAACGGTGCAGCATGGGCACCAATCTGGTGCCGCCGGGAATATGCTGGAGGTCATCCTCCGTGATCCCTTTGATAACCAGCATCACCAGACCATAAATCACAATAGCGATGGCAATGGCGATCAATGTGCAGGCTGTGTTATTGGGCAGCAGCAGATACAGCCCATGATATACCCCCAGCGCTGCGGCGCCCATAATGGCAGAGCCAATGATGGGTTTCAGGAAACTGCCCATAATATCAAATTTTGTTCCTGTATAACGGGACAGCATAGCAACATCAAATACCGCCGCTACGAAATAGCATCCCGTGGTGGAAAGCACCGCCCCATAAATATTCAGGCTGGGTCTGGAAATCAGAAGCAAATTCAAAATAATCTTGGCGACCGCTCCCAGCAGGGCGCCGACCACCGGTACTTTGATACGTCCAATCCCCTGTAAAATCCCCGTAGAGGTCTGGCAGAGGGCCAGGAAAATAATGGAGACCGCTCCTACCGTCAGCAGGCTTCCGCCTTCACTGGCACTGGGGAACAACATTGTAATAATCTGTGTGCCCAAGGCGCCGATGCCGACAGCAGCAGGCACAGAAATAATCATGGAAATACGATAAGTCAAATCCATTTTTTTGCGTACCTGTTTTTTTTCTTTCAGCTTCACGGATGCGGCAATACTGGGAAGCACCGCCGTTGCAATGGCTGTGGAAATAGATACCGGCAATGTCGTCAGCGTCACATACTTACCGGAAAGCTGTCCATAGAGCGCCTTTGCTTCATCGTGGGTATAGCTGATACTTTCCAGAATCCGCATCACCATACTCATATCAATCAGATTGGTAATACTGAACACAGCCGTTCCCGCAATAATGGGCCAGGCAGTCTGCAGCACCATTCCCACAGCTTCCTTCCTGCTGATCTCCACCGGCTGATGACAGCGTTTTACTCTTCTATTCAGTATAGGCCGAATGAGCATATAACTAAAGACAACAACCACCAATCCAGCAGCAGCGCCAACACCAGTCCCCATGGTTCCGCCCGCAGCCCCCAGAGGAATATTTTTTGTCATTCCCTCTGGAATATACAATCCCAGGAATACATAGGCCAGATAAACACTGAAAAACGCATTAAAAATCTGTTCGATGATCTGGGAGATAGCTGTCGGGACCATGGTATTCATTCCCTGGAAATAGCCGCGGTATGCTGACATCACCGCAACGATCAAAAGCGTAGGCGCAAGAGTTTTGACGCAGTAAGAGCTTTCTGGTATCCCAGAGATCACAGCGATTCTATCACTGAATACAAAAAGTATAACGCTGAAAAACAAACCCATACTCACCGAAACGATCAATGCCGCCTGAAATACATGATGAGCATTTCGATACTGCCTGAGTGCCAGCCGTTCCGAAACCAGCTTGGAAATGGCTGCCGGCAGCCCGGCGGAAGAAAGGATCAGCAAAAAGGTATAGATATAATACCCCGCGCTGTATATGGCATTCCCCTCATCTCCAATCATATTGGTCAGAGGCAGACGGTATACAAAGCCCAAAAAGCGCACCAAAATACCGGCGGACGCCAAAATCGCCGCCTGCTTTACAAAAGAGCCTCTTTTTCTCACCTTCACCGCCATGGGTACACCTCTATTCCCTTTCCGCTGTTTTCCTGTTTATTTCAAAATTCATTCTTTATTTATCCTTGATTTCCGTGTATTCTAAATTTTCTGCGCTGGTTGCAGTCAAGAATTTTTTTCCGCATGCGAAGGCTTACCGGCGTTACTTCCACCAGCTCATCGTCTCCGATAAATTCCATGCACTGTTCCAGAGACATCTGGATCGGCGGGGTCAGACGCAGCGCGTCGTCAGAACCGG
>CALWKZ010000123.1 GCA_944381385.1 uncultured Anaerotignum sp.
GCAGGAAAATCTGAAGGATCTGACGATGTTCCTCCACCCGTTGGCTGTTTCCTTTTGCCTGCTCCTGCTCCATCCAGAGAGAAAGCTGTTCCCGCAGAGGCAGTTCTTCCAGAAAACGGCGCAGGCACTGGGCCATTTGGGAAAGGGGATAGGCTTTGCCCCGCTGTATTTCCTGAAAGCAGGAGAAGGGGGCAAGGAACTTTTCTTTTAAGGCGTTCATCAGGCCGCAGGCTTCTTCCTCCCCGGGGCCAAAGCCCCATTCCCAGCGGGATTTCCGCCATTTATAGCCTTTGATGCCATAGGCCAGGACGTAGTTTTCCAAAATATCCGTTTCTTCCTGAGAGATGCCCGTAAGCCCTGATTTCAGGTAGGAGAAAACGCCCTCGTACCGGAAATCATAGACCAGTATGTCTAAAGTCCCCCGCAGCAGGGCCAGCAGGGGATGGGCGGAAATATCCCTTCTGGCGTCGATGAAGCAGGGAATATCATATTCCGCCAGTATGCCACGGAGACTGGTTTCGTACAGCTCCATGGCGTTTGTCACGATAGCTATATCCCGGTAGCGCAGACCTTCTTCCCGCACCAGGCGGCGGATCTGTGCCGCGGCGTACTGTATTTCCTCCTGCTTGGTGGGGCAGGCGCAGATATGGATGCCTGTGTGGTCCGGCGACTTCCGGTAACAGCCGAAATAATTTTCTTCCAGAAAACGAAGGGATTCCTGCTTTGCCCGCAGGTTTTTCCGCAGAAAAAGAGGGCGCTCCACAGGCGTATGGGTCTCCTCCGCCAAGGCCAGCAGCTTTTCCTTTGTCAGCTTTGGTTCATAAAAGGCGGCATAGGGCGGCAGATAGGCTGTGTAATATGCGCCCTCTGTCATGGGCAGGGTGACGGTGACCCGCTTGGCCAGCCGCAGCAGATGGGCGAGGACGCCGTATTCCTGAGGCGTGAAGCCGTAAAAGCCATCCAGCCAGACCTCCGTGTCTTCCCAGGCGGAAGTGTTTTCCAGAGCCTGGGAAAGAAGGGTAAGGGTTTCGTCGCCGGAGAGATAGTCCTGGCGCAGGAAATCCTGATAGGAACGGAAGATCAGAGCCAGATCTCGCAGCTTTGCCTGAGCGGCGGGGGAAAGATCTTCCTGTGCCGCCATCTCCTCCAGAGTCTCCGGCGTGACGCCGTAGCGGAAAAATTCCGTCACTGTCAGCCCCAGCTGCTTGGCGAAGCCCTGCTTGTCCGTCATATGGCGGAAGTAGTTCATTTCCTCCCGCAGGGACAGAAGGGTCTTTACCAGGACCATCTGTTTGCCAGTTTCACCTAAAAGCACACGGCTGCTGCCGCCGCTTTTGGAAAGAATCTGGTAGGCCAGACGCCCAAAGCTGAGCACCTCCGCCGTCAGTATCCCCTTTCTCTCCGTCATGGCCGTCAGGTCACGCTCCGCCTGGGAGGTGAACTGTTCCGGCACAATATAGAGCTGCCGGCCTTTATGGGACGCCTGGGCGCGGAGGATCTCCTCCATACAATATTTCGTTTTTCCCGTACCGGCGGCGCCGGCAAGAATACGCAGCGGCATAGCCATGCCTCCTTTCTCATTACGTCTATGATACAAAAGGGCGGAGATTTTTGCAAGAGGAAGGCCCAAGGCATAAAAAACGGGAAAAAGGCATATGGTAAGGTAACGATAGTTTTCGGGAGGAGAAGGAAGGGTGCGTCATACGAAATTTGTGGTGGTAAAAATGAGGGAATTACTGAAAACGGCGGTATTTGCCGTGCTGGGTGTAGTGATCCTGGCAGGGCTGATTACGTTTTTCCTGCGGATGGGCGGCACAGAGGAAAGCGCCAGTCTGTACCGGGACGGTACTTACGAGGCGGCTTTGGAAACGGGAAACGCCGACGCGGTCGTCTGCGTGCAGATCGAAAAGGGAAAGGTGAAGGATGTAACGCTGAAGGAAACGTCGGAGGCTTTGACGGTAATGTATCCCTTGGTGGAGACAGCCGTGGAGGAAGTGCGGCAGGAGGTAAAGGGAAAAGCGCCGGCGCTGGAGGAAACGGCACAATGGGATACATACTCCGAACAGACCGTATGGGAGGCCGTGGAGCAGTGTCTTTTGGAGGCGTCCGCGCAATAAAAGGGAGAAGAAGGATGGTGGAAACACCATCTTTTTCTATGGAAAAACGGGGACGCGGCGGGAAAAATGACGAAAAATGTTGATGAATGGGGGAAAATCCCGTATAATAATAAGTTGATAAACAGACAGAATATCCCTTTTGGGAGGAAACAGGGAGCAGGAGCATGATACAGATCAATCCCAGAGAGATCGCGGCGGAGGCCATGGTGCAGATCATGGCGGAGGGGGCCTATAACAATACGGCCCTGCGCAGGCTTTTGCGCCAGAACGGGGCCATGTCCAGACAGGAGCGGGCCTTTGTGACGGAGGTAGTCAACGGTACGCTGCGCAATCTCTATTATTTGGACTATATATTGAACACCTTTTCCAAGGTGCGGACAGAAAAAATGAAGCCCTGGATCCTGGCGGTGCTGCGGACGGCGTTGTATCAGATGTATTTTATGAATACGCCGGACGCGGCGGCCTGCAACGAGGCCGTAAAGCTGGCGGGAGAGCGGGGCTACGCCAAGCTGGGCGGCTTTGTCAACGGTGTGCTGCGGACAGCGGGACGCCGGAAGGAGGAGATCGCCCTGCCGGAGAAAGGCACGGCGGAATATTTGAGTGTATGCTTTTCCCATCCTCTTTGGCTGGTGAAAATGTGGATCGCCTACTATGGTTTTGAATTTACGGAGGAACTGTGCCGGGCCAACAACATGGCGCCGGATGTGACCGTACGGGTCAATACCCTGAAAACGGACAAGGCAAAGCTGCGGAAGGCGCTGGAGGAAAGAGGTGTGCAGGTGCGGGACGGTAAGATGGAAAACGCGCTGCATTTATCGGCTACGGCGGATCTGGGCAGGATGGATCTGTTCCGGGAGGGATGGTTCCATGTCCAGGACGAAAGCTCCCAGGCGGCGGCAGCCCTTCTGGCCCCCCGAAAAGGAGAACGGGTGCTGGACGTTTGTGCCGCGCCCGGAGGAAAGAGCTTTACCATGGCTCAGGAAATGGAAAACGCGGGCGAGATCATCGCGAGAGATATTTACGCCCATAAAATAGAATTGATCGAGCAGGGCGCCGGGCGGCTGGGCATCCGGAACCTGCGGGCGGAAGAAAAGGACGCCGCTTTGTGGGAGCGGGAAAACGCCGAAGCCTTTGACCGGGTGCTGGTGGACGCGCCTTGCTCCGGCTTGGGCCTGTTGCGGAAAAAGCCGGATATCCGGCTGAAAAAGGACGGGCAGGAGATCGACCAGCTGATCCCGATACAAAGACGGATTTTGGACTGTGCCGCCGGATATGTGAAGCCGGGCGGTGTGCTGGTGTACAGCACCTGTACCCTGAGCCGGAAGGAAAACGAGAAAAATGTCCAGTGGTTTTTGGAAAAGCATCCGGAATTTTCTCCCGATGCGGCGGCGCCGTTTTTGCCGGAGGAAATGTTCGTGGAAAAAGACAGCTGTATGGTGACGCTGTTTCCGCATTTGCAGGGAACAGACGGGTTTTTCATGGCCCGGTTGGTAAAGAAAGGATCGTGAAGGATGGAAAAGCAGGATATCAAATCCATGACACTGGAGGAGCTGCAGGAGCTGATGGCGCAGATGGGAGAGGCCAAGTTCCGGGCAAAGCAGATCTTTGGATGGCTCCATGATAAGCAGGTCCATACTTTTTCGGAAATGACGAATCTGTCCCAGACGCTGCGGGCAAAGTTGGAAGCGGAAACGAAGATCGGCGGTGTGACCATGGTGGAACGGCTCCTTTCCAAGGAGGACGGCACCAGAAAATACCTGTTTGCCCTGGAAAACGGTTCCGTCATTGAAAGCGTGCTGATGCAGTATGATTACGGAAATACGGTCTGCGTATCCACCCAGGCGGGCTGCCGGATGGGGTGCCGGTTCTGCGCCTCTACGCTGGACGGCGTGGAACGGAGCCTGACGCCTTCGGAAATGCTTTCCCAGGTATATGAGATACAGAAGGATCTGGGGCAGCGGATCTCCGGCGTAGTGCTCATGGGCAGCGGCGAGCCCTTGGATAATTACGAAAATGTTTTGCGGTTTATCCGTCTGTTAAACGATCCCGCGGGGCAGAATATGGGACAGAGGCATATCACCCTGTCTACCTGCGGCCTCATTGAAAAAATGTATGATCTGGCGGAGGAAAATTTGCAGATTACACTGGCGGTTTCCCTCCATGCACCCAATGACGAGATCCGGCGGCAGATCATGCCGGTGGCCAAGGCCAATCCCATGGACCGGCTCCTGAAGGCCTGCGTGGATTATGCCGAGCATACAAAACGGCGGATCACCTTTGAATATGCTCTGATACAGGGCGTCAACGACAGCGATGCCTGTGCCAGGGAATTGGGGGAAAAGCTCCATGGCATGCTCTGCCATGTGAATCTGATCCCCATGAATCCGGTAAAGGAGAGGAATTTTACGAAAAGCTCGGCGGCACAGGTGCAGCGGTTCGCGCAGCTGGTGCAGCACAGCGGGGTAGAGACCACGATCCGCAGAAGGCTGGGCAGCGATATTGACGCGGCCTGCGGCCAGCTGCGGCGGAAATATATGCAGAAATAACTTTTTTTCTAGGGCTTTTGGAGAGAAGCAGGAGGTGGAAAAATGAAAGCAGTCGGAATCACCGACATCGGCAGGTGTCGGAAGAATAACGAGGACGCTTATTATGTGGCGGAGGAAGGCGCGCCGATGGAGCATCTGTATCTGGTAGCGGACGGCATGGGCGGATGCAATGCCGGAGAAGTAGCCAGCAGCAGCGCCATCCAGTCATTTTTGCAATATCTGGAGGAGCATAAGGACGAGGGAGCAGAGATCCCGGATCTGATTGCGGGAGGTTTCCAGGCGGCCAATCAGGAGGTGTTCCGCAAATCCAATTCCGCCAGCGAATTTGCCGAGATGGGCACAACGCTGGTGGCGGCGGCTGTGGCGGACGGAAAGGTCTATATCGCCTATGTGGGAGACAGCAGGGCCTACCTGATGCGGCAGGGCAGTCTGGAAGCGGTGACGACGGACCATTCCTATGTGATGGAGCTGGTCAAGATGGGTACCATTACCAAGGAGGAAGCGGCCCAGCATCCCAAGCGCAATATCATCACTCGCGCTGTGGGGATCAAAGACACGGTGGAGATGGATACCGTAGTGGAAAATATACAGGTGGGGGACATGCTCCTGCTTTGTACAGACGGCCTTTCCGGCATGCTGCAGGACGAGGAAATGGAAACGGTGCTGCGGGAAGAGATGCCGGTGGAGCAGAAGGCACAGAAGCTGGTATCGCTGGCCAATAAACACGGCGGATATGACAATATATCCCTGGTTTTGATCGAGATATAGGAAGGAGAAAAATAAATGTTATTGAATCCTGGAGCTGTCCTTGGCGGCAGATACGAAATCATAGAGAAGATCGGCTCCGGCGGTATGGCGGTGGTTTACCGCGGGAAGGATAAAAAGCTGGACCGGTTTGTAACGATCAAAGTCCTGCGGGAGGAATATATCGGCGACGAGGAATTTATCGAACGTTTCCAGTCAGAGGCCTGTTCCGCCGCAAGACTGTCCCATCCCAATATTGTACGGGTATATGATGTAGGAGAGGACGGGGATATCAATTTTATCGTCATGGAATACATCCATGGGGATACGCTGAAAACGGCCATCCGGAAAAAAGCGCCTTTTGACTCCCGTTCTACCATCAATGTGGCCATACAGATCGCTTCGGCGCTGTCGCAGGCACATAAGGCCCATATCGTACATAGGGATATCAAGCCCCAGAATATCCTGGTAGGCACGGACGGTGTGGTAAAGGTGACGGACTTCGGCATTGCCAGAGCGGCCAGAGCTACAACCATGACCACCACGGCCAACGCGGCGGGCTCCGTCCACTATTTCTCTCCGGAGCAGGCCAGAGGCGGCTATGTGGACGAAAAGAGCGATATTTACTCTCTGGGCATCACTATGTTTGAGATGATTACCGGGGTGCTCCCTTTTCAGGGAAATAATTCCGTGGCCATTGCTTTGAAGCACATCAATGAGGAACTGCCGGATATCCGCCAGTATAATCCCAACTGCTATGCGTCGCTGGAGGGCATCATCAAGAAGGCGACCATGAAAAAGGCTGATGAAAGATATGCCAATATTGACCTGATGCTGGCGGATCTGATTCGGGCCAGAACGGACACCTCCGCTTTTGTAAAGACGGAGGAAAAACCTTCCGTTGCGGAAGAAGCCCTGAAGGCGGCGGCTCCGGCGGCGGGCATCCGGATGTCCAAACGGGCGGAGGCGGCCATGGAGCTGCGGGCGGCCCAGGAGAAAATGGAAGCGGAACGGGCGGAAGCGGCCAAACAAATGAGCGATGAGCTTCCGGCGGAGGAAGAGGCGACCAGAAAGACCGACGCCAAGGAATTGGAATATATCCGGAGCAAACGGACAGAGGAAGAAGAACCGGCGGCAGCCAAGGAGCCTTTGGTCAGCTTCGAGAAATACGGCAAAAAGCTGAAAATATCCAAGGACGATAATTACGAAGGGGAGTACATGGCGGTGGAAGAAGTCAGGGCCAGCAAGCGTCCGGAGAAGAAACGCCGCAACCCCAGAAAAGAAGAGGATTATGACAACGAAAGAGATCGCAAGGCGGAGCGGAAGGTCATTGCCGCCGCTATTGTGACGGCCATTGTCATTATTGCCATCATCAGCGCCGTGGGCCTGCGGGCATTGGGTGGCCTGGGCGGCATCGGCGCCGGGGAAAAGAATATCGAAACGCCTGTATTTATCGGCATGACCTATGAGGAAGCCGTAACGGAAGCGGAACGGCTGGGCATTACGCTGGTAAAGGAAGGCGAGGAATACAGCAGCTACTACGATGCCGGTCTTGTTACCTGGCAGTCTGTCAATGAAGGGACCATGGTAGCGAAAAACGCCAAGGTGGGCGTAAAAGTCAGCCTGGGCCTCAGCAGTGAAGAAATGCCTAACGTAGTAGGCGAAGAGGAACAAAAGGCAAGAGAAAAGATCATCTCTCTGGTAGGCACAGCACCAATTATTGAGTATGAAGAAAATGAGGACGTAGAACCCAATACCGTCATTTCCCAGAACCCGGATGAGGGCGAAAAAATCGACGCCCATACGAAGATCACATTGGTGGTAAGCAAAGGCGGCCAGGGGGATGACGTCATCGTACCCAATGTACAGGGATCTACAGAAGATCAGGCAAGACGGGAACTGGAGGCTGTGGGCCTGACGGTAGGCAGTGTTTCCAGAATTGAAAGCAGTACCGTAGTGGAAGGTCTGGTCATTACCCAGACATTGACCCCCAACAGTGAAGTAGCCAGCGGCAGTGTAGTAAATCTGGTAGTCAGCAGCGGCGCACCGGCGGCCAGCGAGCCTTCCGGCAGCGGCAGTGGCAGCGGCAGCGGAACTACAGAAGCAACTACCAGCACAAAATACTATACACTGGAAGCGCCTGCCGGCGCCGGTGATACGGTACAGGTGCGTGTTGTGAAAACAGATATGGACGGTACTTCTGTTGTAGAGGAAGGAACGAAGAATCTCTCCGATTTCCCTTACAGCATTGCGGTCATGGGCAGAGGCAACGGTACAGTGACCTATTATGCAGACGGCGTACAGCAGTGGTCCGTAGCCGTGGAATTTTAACTTTTTGGAATCAGGTGAATGAATGACATATAAAGGCGTAATTTTAAAAGGCATCGGCGGTTTTTATTATGTGGATACGGAAACAGGCGTGTATGAATGCAGGGCCAGAGGTATCTTCCGGAAGGAAGGTATTCGCCCGACAGTAGGCGACGATGTGGAGATTTCCGTATTGGACGAAAAGAACATGAAAGGCAGCCTGGATGTGATCTTTCCCAGAAGGAACGAACTGATCCGGCCCAGAGTAGCCAATGTGGATCAGGCGGTCATCGTTTTCGCCGCCAAAAGCCCCAATATGAACCTGGATCTGCTGGATCGTTTTCTGGTGCTGGCGGAGGAACAGGAATTGGAGATCGTACTGGTCATCAACAAGATCGACCGGGACAAACAGAAACGGTATGAGGAGGCGGCGGCTCTGTACAGGGCTGCTGGCTATCCTGTGGTATGTACCAGCGCCGAAAAAGGGATCGGCATAGAAGAGCTGCGGGAGGTCCTCAGAAATAAGATCTCTGTATTTGCCGGGCCTTCCGGTGTGGGCAAGAGCAGCCTCATCAACAGCGCTTTCCCGGGTCTTTCCCTGCATACGGGAGAGATCAGCGAAAAGATACAAAGAGGGCGGCACACGACCCGCCACGCGGAGCTGATCCAGGTATCGGAGCAGAGCTATATTGTAGACTCTCCGGGATTTACCTCGCTGTTTCTGAACCATATCCCGGCGGAGAAATTGCAGTATTATTTCCGGGAATTTGCGCCTTATGTGCATGAATGCTATTATAACGGCTGTATGCATATCAATGAGCCGGACTGTGCTGTAAAAGCACAGATTGGACAGGCCATAGACAGCCGTCGGTATGAACGGTACAAGACGCTTTTTGAGGAACTGGAGAATGAAAGGAGAATGTAGTATGTCGATCTGTCTTTCCCCCTCTATGCTTTCCATAGATTTTACGAAAGTAGGAGAACAGCTGGCTGTGGTAGAAGGCGCGGGAGTGCCTTATATCCATCTGGACG
The DNA here is from genome assembly GCA_944381385.1 of uncultured Anaerotignum sp. GTDB lineage: Bacteria > Bacillota > Clostridia > Lachnospirales > Anaerotignaceae > Anaerotignum. The sequence goes on from CALWKZ010000123.1 coordinate 8,747, forward strand.
TAATGGATGGGGTGTTTGTGCCCAATATCTCTTTCGGCATCCCTGTGATCCAGGGCATCCGCAAAGCCAGCCATATGGTATTTGATACCCACTTGATGATTGTGGAGCCGGAACGGTATGTGGAGCAGTTCCGCAAGGCCGGAGCGGATATTATCAATTTCCATGTGGAGGCCACCAAGGACCCGGCAGGATGTATCGCCAAGATCAAGGCTGCCGGCGCAAAGGCGGCCATCACCATTAAGCCCAAAACACCGGTGGAGGAAATCAAGCCTTATCTGAAGGATGTGGATATGGTGCTGGTCATGACCGTAGAGCCCGGCTTTGGCGGACAGAAATTTATGGCGGATCAGGTGCCCAAGATCGCCCAGCTGGCGGCGTGGAAGAAGGAAATGGGCCTGTCCTATGATATTGAGGTGGATGGCGGCATTACGCTGGACAATGTACGGCAGGTGCTGGACGCTGGCGCCAATATCATCGTAGCGGGCTCCGCCGTATTCGGCAAAGAGGATATTGCCGGTGCAGCAGAGGCCTTTATGAATATTTTCCGGGAGTATGAGGAGAGATGAAGGCGGTACTGTTCGGCGGCGCGGCCATAGAGGATTACAGCTTCTGTCAGCCGTATTTGGCGGAGGCGGAGGAAATCATCTGCTGTGACGGCGGGATGCACCATGCCAAAGCATTGGGGATTGTACCGGATCACATCGTCGGGGATTTTGATTCCGTTTCTCCGGAGGTGCTGGAGGAATACCGTCAGGCCGGTATTTCCATTCGGCAGTTTCCCACCCATAAGGACGAGACAGATATGCAGCTGGGACTGCAGCTGGCTCTGGAGCTGGGGGCAGATACCATTGTAATGATGGGCGGTATCGGCGACCGGCTGGATCATACGCTGGCAAATGCCCATTTGCTGCTTTGGCTGCGGAAAAAAGGCGTCCGCGGGATTTTGGTCAATGAAAAAAACCGGGTGGAGCTGGTGGATCGGGAGTTGACCGTTTACGGTAAGGCCGGAGACCTGGTTTCTTTGCTTCCTTTGAGTATGGAGGTCAAGGGCGTGACGCTGGAGGGGTTGGAATATCCCCTGACAGACTATGACCTGGCCATAGACGATGAGGTCATTGCCGTCAGCAATGTGATGCTGGGGGAAGAAGCGAGGGTGCGGATCAAAAGCGGCTACCTCTATGTGATGCAGACGAGAGATTGAATGTAAGAGAATTAAAAGGCGAAGCCTTTGGCTCCCTAAAAAGAGAATAAAACCAACAAAATACCATTGCCGGAATCCGTTGCTCTGTAAGGATTTCGGCATATTTTTTATGAGGCTGCCCTGTGGAAGCCTCTTTTTTGCGGGAAATGGAAATAGCACAAAAACGGAAGCAGCCGCATACCATAAAACAAGGAGGTGGGGCAAATGGGAAAGGGCTGCGGAAGAGATTGGAAAAAACGAAGCTGCGGTATTATCCTCATGGCGGTGGGTCTAGGCATGCTACTGGCGTTTCTATTCCCCGCCTGTGCCTTTCTGGCGGCGGCGGCCCTGCTGTGCGGCGGAGGATGGCTCATTTATATCAGCTGAAAAAACCCCTTTCCGAGAGGTCTTGGACCCATGGGAAAGGGGTTTTTGTTTGTCCTCTGTATGCAGAGGGACGTGCTTAGGACAAGAATCAGCCTTTCTTTTCGGCCATCATTTTTTCCTGGGCTTCGATCATCTTTTTGACCATATAGCCGCCTACATAGCCGTTCTGCGCGGAAGTCAAGTCACCGTTATAGCCTTTTTTCAGAGGCACGCCGATTTCGTTTGCTACCTCATACTTGAACTGGTCCATGGCTGCTCTTGCCTCGGGTACATTGACTTTGTTGCCTGTTGTAGAATTGCTGCTCATGTTCATTACCTCCTTGAAAACTTGCTGTTGTTTGGTGTTGCAGTCTTAGTATGGCATGGGAATTTTGAATTATGACAGGAACTTAATTCCACATAGAATGGCAGTTTCTGTATGGAAAAAAGATATGTTAGACGGGAAAAGTTTTTAGGATAAAATAAGCGGAGATTTCGGAATGAAATAATTTCTTGACAGAAGATACGACGGGTCCTATCATGAAAAAGGAAAAAAGAAGGAGGAAATACAGATGAGTGTATTAGCGCATTTAGAACCGGAAAAAGTGTTTTATTATTTTGAAGAAATAACGAAAATCCCCCATGGCAGCGGGAACGAAGGCCCTCTGGCGGATTATCTGGTGGACTTTGCCAAAGAACGCGGGCTGGAATGCCGCAAGGATGAGGCCGGAAATGTGGTCATCAAAAAGAAGGGGACAGCGGGCTATGAGGATGCCGACGCGGTGATCTTGCAGGGACATATAGATATGGTGTGCGAAAAGCTGGCGGAGGTGGCGCATGATTTCACAAAGGAGCCTTTGCAGCTGGAAATCGACGGAGATTTCATCAAGGCGAAGGGCACTACCCTGGGGGCGGACAACGGTATCGCCGCAGCTTATATGATGGCGGTTCTGGACGCGGAGGATCTGGCGCATCCGCCGCTGGAGGCCGTATTTACCACAGGAGAGGAAACGGGCATGGAAGGCGCCAAGGGCCTGGACTGCTCTGATCTGAAAGGAAAATATCTTATCAATATGGATACGGAGGAAGAAGGGAAATTCCTCATCAGCTGCTGCGGCGGCAGGCGGGTACAGATCCTTTTGCCGGTGGAATACGTGGAGAAAGAAGAGAAGGAGCAGGCGTATCTTCTGAAAATAAAAGGACTAAAGGGCGGACATTCCGGCAGCGATATCCATTTGCAGCGGGCCAGCGCCAATAAGCTCATGGGCCGGACGCTGCAGGCGTTGACGGAAAAGACTGCTTTTCACCTGGTACGTGTGGACGGCGGAAAAATGGACAACGCCATCTGCCGGGAGGCGGAAGCGGTGCTGACGCTGACAGAGACAGAGGCGGAAAAAGCCGCGGCGGCTGTAGCGGAAATGGAAAAAATACTGAAAGAGGAATACCGCCGCGCCGACGGGGATATGATAGTGACATGGGAAAGACTGCGGGAGGATGTGCCCCGTGTGATGGCAGAGGATACCAAAAAGAAAGCCATTGCCATACTGCTGCTGCTGCCCTTTGGGGTGGAGAGCATGAGTCTGGACGTGGAAGGACTGGTGGAAAGTTCCAGCAATCCCGGGATTGTCAAAACAGAGGCGGGGCAGATCACTTTTGACAGCGCGGTCAGAAGTTCCGTGGCATCCAAAAAAGAAATGATCTGCGGCAAAATACAGGCTTTGGCGGAGCTTTGCGGCGCCAAATGCGAAGGAAGAGCCGATTATCCCGGCTGGATGTACCGGGAAGATTCCAAGCTGCTGACGGTGCTGGAGGAGGCGTATCGCCGCACCACGGGAAAGGAACCGGAACGGGTAGCCATTCACGCTGGTGTGGAATGCGGACTTTTTGCCGACAAAATGCCCTGGCTGGATATGGTTTCTCTGGGACCGGAGATGTATGACGTCCATACGCCGGATGAGCGGCTGTCCATTTCTTCTACGAAGCGGACCTGGGAGTTGCTGAAGGCGGCCTTGGCGGAACTGAAATAAGGAAATAAGGGGAGGTGGGCTTTTGAAGCTGCCCTGGAACAGAAAATATTTGGAGATCTGTTTTCATGTGGTACTGACAGCAGGAGCGGTATTTCTGCTGTGGGCGGTCATGAGCCGTCTCCCCATGGCGAAAAATGTCATATCTGAAACGGCGGGAAAGCTTCTCGCCGTTTTTTCGCCTTTTTTCTGGGCGCTTGGCTTCGCGGTGCTGCTGGAACCGCTGACAGCCTTTTACGACAGAAGGTTTTTCCATAAAAGAGGGAAGAAGGAAAACAGGAAGAAGGCGGCAGCGGCAGCCTATCTGACGGTAGGGGTATTATTAGGCGGCGGTCTGTTCTGGCTGGTGCGCAGGGC
>CALWKZ010000124.1 GCA_944381385.1 uncultured Anaerotignum sp.
CGCATCCTGGTCAACGGCATGATGTACAGCGGGATGTATAACCCGAAGCACTACGGTTTGCGGACGAAGTAAGGAGGCGGGAAGAATGAAGATCATAGAAAACAGAAAGAAATTTTTCGCCGTTTCCGTACTGGTGATCTGTATTGGCATTGCGGCAATGATCGTGCAGTCCACCGCGGGCAACGGAGCCTTCCGGTACGATGTGGAATTTACTGGGGGCACCTCTATGGAAATCGACATGGGACAGGAATGCGACCAGGAGGAGCTGCGGCAGATCATCGAGGATGTGACGGGACAGAGCAGCCCGCAGATCCAGCAGGTCTTGGGCACCAATGAGGTGGCGGTAAAACTGCAGTCCATCGACAGCGATACAAGAGAGCAGCTGATGACGGCTATCCAGCAGGTATATCCCGATGCCCAGGCAGGGGAAATCTCTGATGTGAGCGCTACCGTCAGCCAGGAAATGCAGACGGCGGCTGTGAAGGCGACGCTGATTGCCGTAGTGGCTATGCTGATCTATATTTCCCTGCGGTTTCATGACCTGCGGGCAGGCGCCAGCGCCATCATTGCGCTGATCCATGATATTTTGGTGGTCCTGGCGGCATATGCCGTATTCCGTATCCCCGTGAACAATACGTTCATTGTGGTTCTGCTGACTATACTGGGGTATTCCATCAACTCCACCATCGTCATTTTTGACCGTATCCGGGAGAATAAGGAAAAATTCCGCAAGAACCAGACGGCGGAAAAGATCAATAAGAGCGTCAGCCAGACCTTGGCCCGCTCCATCAACACCTCTTTGACAACATTGTTTACCGTAGGTGCCATCTATGTGCTGGGCGTGCAGTCCATCAAGGAATTCGCCCTGCCTATGATGATCGGTATCCTGGCGGGGGCCTATTCCTCCGTATGCATTTCCGGGTCTGTATGGTATACGCTTTTGCCAAAGAGCGAAAAGGAATAACTGGGGATTCTCCCTCTTTTGGCCGGACAGGTCAAAGGGGGAGATATTTTTTGGGGATTTCCCGGAAAGAGCAGTTTTTTTAACGGTCTGCGCTATTGTATTTCCGCGGACATAATGATAATATAGTTTCGATTGAGTTTTTAGGAATGAGGAAGGGCGGCAGGTGCGGCGCATTCTGTACGCAAGGAGGAAATTATGAAAATTGTAATCGTTGGGGACGGTAAGGTGGGAAGCACCATCGCGAAGCAGCTTTCCACAGAGGGTCATGACATTATCGTGATCGACAGCAATCCGAGAGCTTTGGCTGGCTCCGGCAATACCATGGACGTTATTTGTCTGGAGGGAAACGGCTGTACCGTTACCATGCAGGAAGAGGCGGGCGTGCCTGACGCGGATCTGCTGATCGCGGCGACTTCTGCCGATGAAGTGAATTTATTATGCTGTCTGCTGGGGAAAAAGCTGGGGGCAAGGCATACCATTGCCCGGGTAAGAAATCCGGAGTATTACGCGCAGATGACGCTGCTGAAGGAAGAATTGGGCCTGAGCATGGCGGTAAATCCGGAATCGGCGGCGGCCCAGGAGGTTTCCCGTCTGCTGCGGTTCCCTTCCGCTTTGAAGATCGAGCCTTTTGCCAGAGGACGGGTGGAGCTGGTAGAGCTGAAGATACCGGAAAACAGTGTGCTGGCGGGGATGCCCCTTTGGGCCATCTATAAGGAGTTTCAGGTAAAGATCCTGGTCTGTGCCGTACAGCGGGAGGAGGAAGTGACCATTCCTTCCGGTGATTTTGTATTGCAGGCTGGGGATAAGATCAATATTACGGCGGAGCATATCGAGATCGAGAAGTTTTTCCGTATTCTGGGGCTGTTCCGCAACCGTGTCCGTTCCGTTATGATTATCGGCGGCGGCAGACTGGCGTATTATCTGGCTAAAGAGCTGATTTCTATCAAGGCCAGAGTCAAGATCATTGAGATGGATCTGGAACGCTGCGAATATCTCAGCGAAATGCTGCCGGAGGCAGTCATTATCCATGCCGATGGCACAGACCGGGAGGTTTTGCAGGAGGAAGGCTTGGAAAAAATGGACGCTCTGGTAACGCTGACGGGCATGGACGAGGAAAATATCGTCGTGGGGCTTTACGCCAAGGCGAAGAAAGTGCCCAAGGTCGTAGCGAAGGTCAATAAGATCTCTTTCCATGAAATACTGGATCATATGGATATCGACAGCTTTATTTCCCCTAAGACCATCGCCGCCAATAATATCGTGCGGTATGTTCGGGCCATGCAGAACTCCGTAGGCAGCAGCAACGTGGAGACCCTGCACCGGCTCATCAATGACCAGGTGGAGGCTGTGGAATTTAAGGTGTGGGAGCCTTCCGATGTGGTGGGCATCCCCTTGAAGAATCTGAAGATCAAAAAGAATCTGCTTTTGGCGACGATCATCCGTCAGGGGAAGATCATTATTCCCGGCGGTAACGACGCCATTCAGGTGGGGGATCACGTGATCGTGGTCACCAGCGGCAAGCCCTTGGGGGATCTGCTGGAAATTTTGAAATAATGTTTTTCTGTAACAGGGTAGGGTATTGTGATGAATTATAGAATGATGGCCTATATACTAGGCAATATTATGCAGGTAGAAGGCGTTTTGATGTCTATCTCAGCATTGATGGCGGTATATTTCGCAGAGGCAAAAGAACTCAAATCTTTTCTGCTGACGATGCTGCTGCTTTTGGTGCTGGGGACGCTGATGAAATGGAAGGCCCCGAAGAACAAGAGGATCTATGGCCGGGAGGGCTTTGTGGTAGTTGCCTTAAGCTGGGTGGTCATGTCCTTTTTCGGTGCGCTGCCGTTTTATTTCAGCGGTTCCATCCATGGTCTGATGAACTGCTGGTTCGAGACGGTATCCGGCTTTACGACGACGGGCGCTACCATACTCTCCACAGTGGAGGATCTGCCCCGCAGTATACTGTTCTGGCGCAGCTTCACCCACTGGATCGGCGGTATGGGTATCCTGGTATTCGTACTGGCTATTATGCCTTTGGCCGACGAGCGTTCCATGCATCTGATGAAGGCGGAGGCGCCGGGGCCTGTGGTCAGCAAGCTGGTGCCGAAGATCAAGTCTACTGCCAAGATCTTATATGGGATCTATATCGTGCTGACGATCATAGAAGGGGTTTTGTTATTCGCGGGGGGCATGCCGCTCTTCGACAGTGTGGCCCATGCCGTATCTACGGCGGGTACAGGTGGTTTTTCCGTGAAAAACAGTAGTATCGCCGCCTATGACAGTCCTTATTTCGAGTATGTCATTACGATTTTCATGCTGCTGTTCAGCATCAACTTCAACTTGTTCTACCTGCTGCTGATCCGGGACTTCAAAGCGGTATTCAAGAATGAGGAGC
>CALWKZ010000125.1 GCA_944381385.1 uncultured Anaerotignum sp.
CGCATCCTGGTCAACGGCATGATGTACAGCGGGATGTATAACCCGAAGCACTACGGTTTGCGGACGAAGTAAGGAGGCGGGAAGAATGAAGATCATAGAAAACAGAAAGAAATTTTTCGCCGTTTCCATACTGGTGATCTGTATTGGCATTGCGGCAATGATCGTGCAGTCTACAGCAGGCAACGGAGCCTTCCGGTACGATGTGGAATTTACCGGGGGCACCTCCGTGGAAATTGACATGGGACAGGAATGCGACCAGGAGGAGCTGCGGCAGATCATCGAGGATGTGACGGGGCAGAGCAGCCCGCAGATCCAGCAGGTTTTAGGCACCAATGAGGTGGCGGTGAAACTGCAGTCCATCGACAGCGGCACAAGAGAGCAGCTGATGACGGCTATCCAGCAGGTATATCCCGACGCCCAGGCAGGGGAAATCTCTGATGTGAGCGCAACGGTCAGCCAGGAAATGCAGACGGCGGCTGTGAAGGCGACATTGATCGCCGTGGTGGCTATGCTGATCTATATTTCCCTGCGGTTTCATGACCTGCGGGCAGGCGCCAGCGCCATCCTTGCGCTGATCCATGATATTTTGGTGGTCCTGGCGGCATATGCCGTATTCCGTATCCCCGTGAACAATACGTTCATTGTGGTACTGCTGACTATACTGGGGTACTCCATCAACTCCACCATCGTCATTTTTGACCGTATCCGGGAGAATAAGGAAAAATTCCGCAAGAACCAGACAGCGGAGAAGATCAATAAGAGCGTCAGCCAGACCTTGGCCCGCTCCATCAACACCTCTTTGACAACATTGTTTACCGTAGGCGCCATCTATGTGCTGGGCGTACAGTCCATCAAGGAATTTGCCCTGCCTATGATGATCGGTATCCTGGCGGGGGCATATTCCTCCGTATGCATTTCCGGGTCTGTATGGTATACGCTTCTGCCAAAGAGCGAAAAGGAATAACAGGCGGTTCTCCCTCTTTTGGCCCGATGGGCTAAAGGGGGAGATATTTTTTGGGTTTTTCCCGGAAAGAGACCTTTTTTAACGGTCTGCGCTATTGTATTTCCACAGACATAATGATAAGATAGTTTCGATTGAGTTTTTTAGGAATGAGGAAGGCGGCAGGTGCGGCGCGCTCTGTACGCAAGGAGGAAATTATGAAAATTGTAATCGTTGGGGACGGTAAGGTGGGAAGCACCATCGCGAAGCAGCTTTCCACAGAGGGCCATGATATCATCGTGATCGACAACAATCCAAAGGCATTGGCGGGTTCCGGCAATACCATGGATGTTATCTGTCTGGAAGGAAACGGCTGTACCGTTACAATGCAGAAGGAGGCGGGCGTACCTGACGCGGATCTGTTGATTGCGGCAACTTCTGCGGACGAAGTGAATTTATTATGCTGTCTGTTGGGGAAAAAGCTGGGAGCAAGACATACCATTGCCCGGGTAAGAAATCCGGAGTATTACGCACAGATGACGCTACTGAAAGAAGAATTGGGTCTGAGCATGGCGGTAAACCCGGAATCGGCGGCGGCTCAGGAGGTTTCTCGTCTGCTGCGGTTCCCTTCCGCTTTGAAGATCGAGCCTTTTGCCAGAGGACGGGTGGAGCTGGTAGAACTGAAGATACCGGAAAACAGTGTACTGGCGGGGATGCCCCTTTGGGCCATTTATAAGGAATTCCAGGTAAAGATTCTGGTCTGCGCGGTACAACGGGAGGAGGAAGTGACCATTCCTTCCGGTGATTTTGTATTGCAGGCGGGAGATAAGATCAATATTACGGCGGAGCATATCGAGATCGAGAAATTTTTCCGTGTTCTGGGACTGTTCCGTAACCGTGTCCGTTCCGTTATGATTATCGGCGGCGGTAGACTGGCGTATTATCTGGCGAAGGAACTGATTCCTATTAAGGCCAGAGTCAAGATCATTGAGATGGATCTGGAACGCTGTGAATATTTGAGCGAAATGCTGCCGGAGGCAGTCATCATCCATGCCGACGGCACAGACCGGGAGGTTTTGCAGGAGGAGGGTCTGGAAAAAATGGATGCTCTGGTAACGCTGACGGGCATGGATGAGGAAAATATCGTTGTAGGGCTTTATGCGAAAGCGAAGAAGGTGCCTAAGGTCGTAGCGAAGGTCAATAAGATTTCTTTCCATGAAATACTGGATCATATGGATATCGACAGCTTTATTTCGCCTAAGACCATTGCCGCCAATAATATCGTGCGGTATGTCCGGGCTATGCAGAATTCCGTAGGCAGCAGCAACGTGGAGACACTGCACCGGCTCATCAATGACCAGGTGGAGGCTGTGGAATTTAAGGTATGGGAGCCTTCCGATGTGGTAGGCATTCCTTTGAAAAATCTGAAGATCAAGAAGAATCTGCTGTTGGCGGCCATTATCCGTCAGGGTGGAATCATCATTCCCGGCGGTAACGATACCATTCAGGTGGGAGATCATGTGATCGTCGTTACCAGCGGCAAGCCTTTGGGGGATCTGCTGGAAATTTTGAAATAATGTTTTTTCTGTAACAGGGTAGGGTATTGTGATGAACTATAGAATGATGGCCTATATATTAGGCAATATTATGCAGGTGGAAGGCGTTTTGATGTCCATTTCCGCACTGATGGCGGTGTATTTCTCAGAGATAAAGGAACTGAAATCCTTTCTGCTGACGATTTTGATGCTTTTGGTGCTGGGGACACTGATGAAATGGAAGGCGCCGAAGAACAAAAGGATCTATGGCCGGGAGGGCTTTGTTGTCGTTGCCTTAAGCTGGGTAGTTATGTCCTTTTTTGGGGCGTTGCCTTTTTATTTCAGCGGTTCCATCCCTGGTTTGATGAACTGCTGGTTTGAAACAGTATCCGGTTTTACGACAACAGGCGCTACCATACTTTCTGAGGTGGAGAATCTGCCTCGCAGCATACTGTTCTGGCGCAGCTTCACCCACTGGATCGGCGGTATGGGTATCCTGGTATTCGTATTGGCCATCATGCCTTTGGCCGACGAGCGTTCCATGCATCTGATGAAGGCGGAGGCACCCGGGCCTGTGGTCAGCAAATTGGTGCCAAAGATCAAGTCGACTGCCAAGATTTTATATGGGATCTACATCGCGTTGACGATTATAGAGGGCATCTTGTTATTTGCGGGAGGTATGCCGCTTTTTGACAGTGTGGCCCATGCCGTATCTACGGCGGGTACAGGCGGGTTTTCTGTGAAAAACAGCAGTATTGCCGCCTATGACAGTCCTTATTTCGAGTATGTCATTACGATTTTCATGCTGCTGTTCAGCATCAACTTCAACTTGTTCTACCTGCTGCTGATCCGGGACTTCAAAGCGGTATTCAAGAATGAGGAGC
>CALWKZ010000126.1 GCA_944381385.1 uncultured Anaerotignum sp.
TCCATTTCCGAATATCTGGGGAAGCTGACGGCGATGATGCAGTCATTTTCCGTAATATCGCACAAATGGTCGATGACATTCAGCGCCGGGTGAGACGTCTCGTACACATCCGGCAGAAGATGCTTCAATAACAACAGCATCATATCCCCTACGCAGGAATTGGCACGGGAGGTAACAATAAACTTCCGCTTGCTGCCGGTAATGAGTCCCGCCGCCCGCTCAAAGGAAAGGGCATCGTTCTGATTGACGCAGGATTTCAGGTTCTGGAGCACATTGGAAAAATAGCTTTCCATAATATTGCTTTGATCCAGTTTTCCGATACTCAATTTCAGACGCTCCGACGGAATGGTGATATTATCGGACACGCTGTTGATCCGTTCTGTGTATGTTTTGCGGATGCTCCTCTGGAAATCCATAAAGCCGGTATAGCCCAAGGTCCTGGTAAACCGGATCACGGAAGAATCGCTGACATGGAGCCGTCTGGCGATCTCCGTAGAAGTAATGAAGCAGGCCTCCGCGAAATTATCCAATATGAACTCAGCAATGAGCTTTTCCTTTTTCGTTAGTTTTACCCCCATCAGCTGCGCTCTTAGTTCCTCAGTCATCTCCAATCCCCTTCTTTCTCTCTTCATACCATGGACACTATTACCTTCATTTAAACACACTCCCTCCTTCTTTTCAATAGATACCAAAAAAATGCAGGGGAATTTCTGAAATAAATACATTCGTAAGAAAGGAATTGTTGTGTCCGGGGGAAATATCGTATATAATAATGCAATGACAAAAACTAATACATTGGAGGAGATCCCTTGGCTGAATCAATCGCAAACTGGTTTGTAGTAAATTTCGAGGGCACCATGGCAAGAGAACTGATCGTTTTTATCGTTTCTCTGCTGCCGATTCTGGAGCTGCGCGGCGGCATCATCGCCGGCTTCGCCATGAATATGGAATGGCTGCCCACTTTTATCATCGCCTATATCGGCAATATCCTGCCCATTCCCTTTATCCTGCTGTTTATCCGGTATATTTTCCGACAGCTGAAAAAAACGCCTCTCCACAGCGTTGTGGAGTGGTGCGAAACAAGAGCGGAGAAAAAGAGCGATACCATCCGGAAATACGCTTATCTGGGCGTGTTCCTGTTTGTGGCAGTACCCCTGCCGGGCACCGGCGCGTGGATGGGCGCACTCATCAGCGTACTGCTGAATATGGACCCCAAAAAGACCTTTCCCTTCATTATGCTGGGCGTCCTGACAGCGGGCATCATCGTATCCGTACTGTCCTTCGGCGTATTGGGCAGTCTGGGCATTTAAAAAAGCAGCAAGGAGCGTAGCGGCATGGCAGAACGTATTTCCACCCCCTCCCGCACAAAAGAGATCATCGAGGAGAACGGGTTTTATTTCAAAAAGAATTTCGGGCAGAACTTCCTCATCGACAGCAATATCCTGGACCGCATCGCCGACTGTGCCGGCGTGACCAAGGAGGACTGCGTCCTGGAGGTAGGCCCCGGCATCGGCAGCCTGACCCAGGTATTAGCGGAGCGCGCCGGCGCCGTCACCGCCGTGGAGATCGACAGCAATCTGATCCCCATACTGGCAAAGACTCTGGCGGATTACGACAATATCGAGATATTGAATCAGGATATCCTGAAAACGGACATCGACGCCATCATCCGGGAAAAGAACCAGGATCGGCCCATCAAGGTGGTGGCCAACCTGCCCTATTATATCACCACCCCCATTTTGATGGATCTTTTGGAAAATGAGCGGAAGGTGGACAGCATCACCGTCATGGTACAGAAGGAAGTGGCGGAACGGATGCAGGCAGGCCCCGGCGACAAAGAATACGGCGCCTTGTCCATTGCCGTACAGTATTACTGCGACGCCCATCTGGACATGATCGTGCCGCCCTCCTGCTTCATGCCCCGGCCCAAGGTAGCCTCCGCCGTCATCACCCTGAAGGTGCTGCCCCAGCGAAAAGCGGCGGCCAAGGATGAAAAGCTGTTTTTCCATGTGGTAAAATGCGCCTTTGGCCAGCGCCGGAAAACTCTTCTGAACTGTCTGTACAACCAGGGGGGCCTGAACCTGTCCAAGGAAGAGCTGACAGAGCTTCTCACCTCTCTGGGCTTTGACGAACGCGTCCGGGGAGAGGCCCTGTCCATACAGGATTTCGCCCGTCTTGCGGACGCGCTGTATGACCGTACCCATCCGTAAACGGCACAGGAGACCCTAAAAAAGCAACTTTCCCTTTAAGAGAACATTTCAAATAAAATCGCAAAAAATAGGAAGGCTGGAACCCTATGTACTGCATAAAGGTTTCGGCCTTCTTTCTTATGAAGATGCCTCGAAAACAACTTCCCCTTAAGAAAACACTGGTTTTTCTTTAACTTCTTAAGGGAACTGCAACGGCTGATTGCATTCTCTTGTTTACAATGACTCGGGCAATATTTGTTTTCTTATAAAGATGCCCCGAAGGGTCTCCCTTTTCTTTTTTTCTCCGGCCTTCCCCCCAAAAAACTTATCGCCCTTTCGCCGCTCCTTTCGCCAAATCCGCCTTGCGGCGACAAAATATAACGGCCTTCTCCCAGACAGAAGCCGCCCTTTTCCTCTCTTTTTCCCCTTTGGCCGCGACACTTTCCCGCAGTCTTTGACAGTCTTTCCCAAATCCCGCAAAAACCGCAAAAAAGCCTGTAATTCCAAGGGGTTTTCCGTAGGAATTTGTCTGCCGAAACCGTATTGTCAGCCCCTTTTTCCTGTACTATAATCAACCCAAAAGCAAGGTTTATTTCCATATTCATTCATTAAACTACAAGCGGAGGGATTATTTTGAACCAAAATACGATTAAAGTGCTGTTAGCCGATGATAATAGAGATTTTTGTGATATCGTTGTCAGTCATTTGAACAAGCAAAACGATATCCACGTGGTGGCCGTAGCCGTAGACGGCATCGACGCCATGAACAAGATCCGGGAGCATAAACCGGATATCGCCATCATTGACGGTATCATGCCCCGTCTGGACGGACTGGGCGTGCTGGAACGGCTCCAGAAAAACCCGGAGATGCACCAGCCCATCACCATCATCCTGTCGGCCATGAGCCAGGAAAAGGTGATCCAGCGGGCACTGGATCTGGGCGCGGGCTATTATATGGTCAAGCCCTTTGATCTGGAATCCCTGACGGAACGTATCCGCCAGCTCATGCAGGAAAAGCCTGTCATCAAACAGGGGGGCTCCGTATACGCCGCAAACCCGGCCGCCTCCCCCGCCTTCGATCTGGAGACCAGAGTCACCAATATCCTCCATGAGATCGGCGTACCCGCCCATATCCGGGGCTACCACTATATGCGGGAGGCCATCATCATGAGCGTCAACGATATGGACGTCCTCAACTACATCACCAAGGAGCTGTACCCCTCCATCGCCAAAAAATGCAATACCACGCCCAGCCGGGTAGAGCGGGCTATTCGCCACGCCATTGAAGTGGCATGGAACCGGGGCAAGATCGACGCCATCGACGCGCTTTTTGGCTATACCATCAACAACCACAAGGGCAAACCTACCAACAGCGAATTTATCGCGCTCATTGCCGACCGGCTCCGGCTGGAGCAGAAGGCCGGCTGAAAGGCCCTTTCCCATTTTTCGGCGTCCTCCCAAAAAAAAGCGGCGTTCCTGAATCCACAGGAACGCCGCTTTTTCCGTTTTCCTTTATTCCATCGCTTCCAAAGAGGCAAAGAACAGATCGTAGCTGTCCTCCCAGCCCTCCAGAGGATAGCTGGCGCCGCCGTTGCAGCTTTTGAGCAGATTGGAGGCGTACTCCTCTCCCTCGCCGAACAACTCCCCTACGGTAATAGGGAAACCCATTTCCGTAGCCAGGGCACACAACGCCTGGGCCGGGTCCTTTTCCTCTCTGGTGGCAAATATCCTCTCCCGCAGGGCCGCATCCATTCTGGCCGCCTCCAGCAGCTTCCATAATTTTTCGTTCATAGCCTCTCCTCCTCTTTTGTACAAATACGCTTTCTTCTGGAACCATATTACCACAAAGACGCCGGATTTTCCACGATAATCGCAAAGACGCCCCTTTTTCCGTCCTTAAAAAATCATGGCGCCCAGTGTAAAAAGGCCATGGAGGGCTGTACACAGCAGGATGCCCGTCACCGTCGGCAGCCAAAACGCCACCGCCATCCAGAAGCCGCTGCCCGTCTCCTTTCGTATGGTCCATAGAGTCGTAGCGCAGGGAAAATGGTTCAGGGAAAAGACCACGGCACAGACCGCCGTCATCCAGGTCCAGCCGTTGGCCGCCAGCAAGGCCCCTGCCTGGGCCGTTCCCGCCTCTGTCAGCATTCCTGTCTGGCTGTATACCATAAAGAGGATCGGCAGCACGATCTCATTGGCTGGCATCCCCAGCAGAAAAGCCGCCAGGATCACGCCGGACAGCCCCATGAGACTGCCCAAAGGGTCCAGAAAATCCGCCAGCAGCCCCAGCAGTGTGGTGCCGCCCAAAGAAACATTGGCGCAAAGCCAGAGAAAGGCCCCCGCCGGCAAAGCCACTGTCACTGCCCGGCCCAGAACGAATACGGTCCGGTCCAGCAGGCTCCGCAGCAGCACCTGCCGGATCTGGGGCCGGCGGTAAGGGGGAAGCTCCAGCACAAAGGCCGAAGGCGCTCCCCGCAGCAACGTCCGGCTGAGAATCCAGGAGACCGCCAGCGTCACCGCCACGGAAAAAGCCACTACGGCGCAGACAGCCGCCCCGCCCATATACGGCAGTCCGGCGGAAAGAAAGATGGAACAAAGCAGTATGATGGTGGGGAATCTGCCGTTGCAGGGCACGAAAACATTGGTCAGTATGGCGATGAGCCGTTCTCTGGGGGATTCAATGATACGGCAGGCCGTGACGCCGGCGGCATTGCACCCAAAGCCCATACACAAGGTCAGGGCCTGCTTGCCGTGGGCGCCTGCGCGCTGGAACAGACCGTCCATCAAAAAAGCGATGCGGGGCAGCAGGCCCAGATCCTCCAGCAGCGTAAACAGCGGGAAAAAGATAGCCATGGGCGGCAGCATCACCGCCACCACCCAGCTAAGAGTCAGATACATGCCGTCCATCAAAAGCCCCTCTGCCCAAGCCGGCGTTTCCAGGGAAATCAGTCCCTGGCGCAGCCATTCCCCCAGCCGCTGGAACCCCGACATAAGCCAGGAAGAGGGCAGATTGGCGCCTGCCACCGTGATCCAGAATACCAGCACCAGCAGCAGTCCCATCCAGAGAAAACCCACGGGGCTTTGCAGCAGCAGCCGGTCCAGCCGGCAGGTCAGGCTGGTGTTCTCCTTTTTTTCCCTGCGGCAGACCTTCTGGGCGATCCCCTCCGCCTCCTCCAGAAAAGCGGCGGCCTCTGCCCTGGTCCAGTCCTCTGGCCCGGTATCCAGAAGGGTTTTCGCCGCCTCCGCCAAATACATCCACTCCAGCACCTCTGACGGGGCAGCCCCCTTCTCCATCATATGTTTATAAAACGCCGTATCCCCTTCCAGCAGCTGACGGCAAAAGACCTCCCGGGACAAATCCCCTTCCGCCCCTAACGGCAGACGTTCTTCCAGATAGGAAAGGGCCGCCGACCCTGTCCTTCTCCCCTGTTCCTCCGGCGCTTCCGCCCGTTGCAGCAGACAGGCCTTCAACTCCTCCAGCCCGCGGCCATCCCTGGCTATGGTCTTTACCACAGGCAGTCCCGTTTCCCGAGCCAGTTCTTCCGCGGAAACGAAGATCCCCGCCTTTTCGGCCTCATCCACCAGGTTCAGGCAGAGGACAGTGCGGGGATGGAGCTGTGCCGTCTGCAGGGCCAAAGGCAGGTTCCGCTCCAGACAGGCCGCGTCCAGTACCACCAGCACCACGTCTGCCTGGCCATAGAGCAAAAACTCCTTGGCGTAGCGTTCCTCCGCCGAGTCGGAAAACAGGGAGTAGATCCCCGGCAAATCCACGATCTCCGCTTCCCGCCCGCCGATCATACATCTGCCCTTGGCTGTGCCGACGGTCTT
>CALWKZ010000127.1 GCA_944381385.1 uncultured Anaerotignum sp.
CCTTTTACGACAGAAGGTTTTTCCATAAAAGAGGGAAGAAGGAAAACAGGAAGAAGGCGGCAGCGGCAGCCTATCTGACGGTAGGGGTATTATTAGGCGGCGGTCTGTTCTGGCTGGTGCGCAGGGCAGGGAGCACGGATCTGGAAAAGCTGGCGGCCCAGGCGGGGGATCTGGTGCTTTCCATCGGGGATCTGCTGGTGGTGGTGCAGCTGAAGCTGGCGGAATTCGGGCTGCTGGGGAATCTGGAGGGGCTGATCTCCGAGGGGGCCCTGCGGCTGAGTACCTGGCTGGAGGGCGCGATTCTGGGGGCGGCCGCGGCCCTGCCGAGGACCGGCGGCTATGTACTGGACGCTGTCATTGGATTTACGGCGGCCTTTTACTTTCTGATGGAGAAAGAGCAGGTCTTTCTTTTTCTGCGGGAGGTATCCGGTGTGTTTTTCGGGGAACGGTTTACGAAAACGGCAGGGGAACTGTTTGGAGAGCTTTATGGGCTGGTCATGGGATACCTCAGCGGACAGATTTTGGACGCGGTGATCATGGGCGTTTTATTCGCGGCGGTTTTTTGGATCATTGGCATCCCTTATGGCATCTGGATCGGCCTGCTTTCCGGTTTTTCCAATCTGATCCCATATTTTGGGGCCATCATGGCCTTTCTGTTGGCGGTGCTGTCGGGGCTGTTCAGCGGAGCGCCCATCCGGGCACTGTTCGCGGCGGGAGCGATCCTCCTTTTGCAGCAGCTGGACAGCGCCGTGATCGTGCCGAAGGTATTGGGAAAGCGGGTGGAAATGCATCCGGTGCTGGTGCTGCTGTCTCTTTCTGTGTTCGGCGGGCTGTTTGGCTTTTGGGGACTGGTTTGGGCGGTGCCTCTGGGCGCTTTCCTGAAAAATCTGTTTTTTCGTCTGTATTTCAGAAAACGGCGGAAAAGCCTGTGATTTTGCCGTCGTTTATGTGCAAAATATCACTTTTTTTTCTGAGAGGGATATGATACAATATCTATGCGGTAGGATAAGATGACTGCCCAAATCTTGTGAAAGGTGGTTGAAACCCATGAAAGGTCTGGTTACAGACGCAAAAGGAAATTTCGTGACGGTACACATTGTGCGAAAAGAAGCCTGCGGCGAATGCCGTGCCTGCTTCCGGGGCATGATGGAAAAAGATATGGATGTGGAAGCCAAAAATCTCTGTGAGGCGGAGATCGGCGACTGGGTAGAACTGGAACTGAAGGACAACGCTTTTATGCACGCGGTGCTGATTATGTATGGTATCCCGCTGATTGGGCTGCTGGTGGGCGTGGTACTGGGGTATTTCTTCGCGGCGCCTTTGCTACCTGCCATCGACGAGGGGCTGGTTTCCTTCATCTGCGGGCTGATCGGCACAGGCATCTGCTATGCCGTGATCCACAGCCAGAACAAAAGATGGGAAAGCGGGAAATATCTGCCTTTGGCAACACGTCTGACCACAGAGGACGCGGCGGCGGAAGGCTCCTGCAACGCATAAAAATATTGCGAAAACAAAAAACAGACAGGCTGGTCTTTTTCAGACAGAAAAGGATCGGTCTGTTTTTTTGTTTTATGGCAGAAGGGAACCAAGAAGGATGGACGGGCATATGATAAAAATAAAAAAGAGGGATCTTTTATGAAAGAACGTGTCATGTACTGGTGCAAGGAGGGAGAAAACTGTTCCCGGGCCATTTTGCGGGCAGCGGCGGAACAGTACGATTTTCCCTATACGTCGGAGATGGAAAACAGCTGTGCCGCTGTCAACGCCGGCTTTGGCATCGGCGGTTTTTGCAGCGGGCTCATTGCCTGTATTATGGTACTGGGAATGCTTTTTGACGAAGAGGAGGCAAAGGCGAAGCGGCTGGATTTTTTGATGCGGTTTCGTGCCGCCTATGGCAGTCTGGACTGCGGCGCTTTGTCCGGAGATCGGGCGGACTGCGTGGAACTGATGGGTGAAATGGGCAGACTGCTGGAAGAATGCGTTGCAGAAAAGGATGGAGAATAGAAGAGGGAAGGCCCGCTGTCAAAATACAGGAGACAGCGGGCCTTTTTCCGGGTTTATGTTTCCTCGGTGGGTTCTTCTGCCGTGGGTTTACTGGGTTCTTCCGGCGGCGTCGTTCTTTCCCGCAGATGCAGATTTTCCTGATGCAAAGCGGAAAGACGGGATTCCAGCTGGGCGGCTTTTTGTTTCCATTGGGAAAGCTCCTCCTTTTGCTGCGCCAGGAGATGGGCCAGCTCGGCGGCGGAGGGCCCGCTCTCCGCGGCGGCGATACGGTCGGCGGATGCCGTGGAAATATTTTTCGGCAGATAATACCATTCCTTGTTCCCCAGGGTTTCCTCGGCGAAGAAAGCTGTATCCTCTGTGACAAGCTGCCCCTTTTCCAAAGGATAGGGGAACTCCTCTGTCATGCTTTCCACGGGGCCGAAGGTATGGCCGTTGTCTGCGGAAAGACAGCGGAAGGTCTCGCCGCCGGCGGTCCATAAGAGGCAGACACGCTCCTGCTCCTGTGTCAGCAGGCAGGAGGAACAGCCAACGCCTTCCCAGATGAGGCGGGGGCGGCTGATGGAAGCGGTCTGACGGTAGCGGTAAAGGACCTGGGTACGGAATAGATTCCGGGCCAGATACAGTACGTGTATTTTCTCCCCGTGGTCATGGACAGAGACATCCAGCCAGGGAGAAGAGGTCTGGATCAGAGGAGAAAGGCTGCCTACCGTAAAAGGGGAAAGCAGCAGTTCTCTGGCGGAAAGCGTTGTTTTGGCAGAACGGTAGTAAAGGATCAGGTGGTTTTCGCCGAGGCGTTTCGCACGGAAGATCTCCGGCGGACTGGGGAGAAAGTGATCAATACAGTAGGGCTTATGGCATTGCCCCTGTTGGAAAACGGTATACATCAGGCTGTGGAGACCGGTGTTTCCCATGGGCTGATGGTAGATCAAATGGAGGGCGTCCTGTTGGGGCGCCATAAAATAATAGGTGGGCGCAGGTCGCTCCTGACGGAAAAGAGTCCTGGGCTCCCAGCGGCACAGATCCTTGGAAGCGCTGAGGATGACCTCACCCTGGGTGCTGGTGTAAAGCAGGTAGGTATATTCCCGGTAGCTGCAAAGAGAAAAATAGGGCAATGTATTTTCCGCGATCAGTATGGGGACGCCGGTGGTCTGGCCTTGGAAGATACGGCAGAGGAGGCGGCCGTTTTCCTGCTGGAATACAGCGCGGAGCCCCTTTTTTGTCTGGAGGAATTTTAAGTATGGTGTCTGCATGGAAACACTCCCTGTTTTTTTGTAATAATTTATGCGAAAAAAATATGAAATAGAATGTTTATTTATTTTGAATATAAAATAAATATTGACTTTAATAAAGTTAAATGTTATTTTAATAATATGAAAGGGGTGGAGATATGGAACGGATACCGGAATGGATCAGCCAGCTGGAGGAAACAGATCTGGCGTTTATCAAGAATTTTATATTGTCCTCCGGATCGCTGAAGGAGATCGCCGGGATTTACGGCGTGACTTATCCTACGGTGCGGCTGCGGCTGGATCGTCTGATCCAAAAGATAGAGATGGCGGAGCAGAAGGAGCAGGAGCCTTATGTAAGGCTTATCAAAGAACTGGCGATGGAGGATAAAATGGATTATGCCACGGCGAAAATACTGATCGAGGCATACAGAAAGGAACGGGAGGGAGAATAAATGGCATTTGCAACGGGTTTGATTTGGTTTGTATTATTGGGGGCGGTCATTGTCGGCGTTCTGCTGATCGTTTTACAGGTGTTTTTATCCAGAGCGGAGAATCGCTGGCTGGGCATAATCCTGCCGGTGCTTTCGTTTCTTTTCAGCCTGGTGTTTGTGGTACAGGCTTCTGACGGCGGCGCCGCGGTCAAAAGCTTTCTGGTCTGCAACGTCAGTACGGTTCTTTATCTGCTGATCTATTTCCTGATGCGAAGGAAGAAACGGCGGAACGATCCGATGGATCAGATGAAGATACGGGATTTATAAAATATTTTTTTTGGAAGAGGTCATAAGAGAAAAAAATTGCCGGAACCTATGCGAATAGAGGATTCCGGCAGTTTTTATGCAGGTTGTTTTGTTATATTTCCATGAAGAAAGCAAAAAACGGCGAAAGGTCTTTAGCCGAGGATCAGTGCTTTCAGGGCAAAGAACAGGGGCGGCACTATCAGAGCGGGCAGCATATTCAATGTTTTCAGATCCTTGATCTTTAAAATGGCAATGCCGGAGGAGGCGATCAAAAATCCGCCGATGACGGAGATTTCGCACATGAGGGCATCTGTCAGGAATTCCGAAAGGAAGCCGGCGAACAGATAGATGGCGCCCTGCCAGCAGAAGAGTACAGGAGCCGCCAGCGCGATGCCGATGCCGTAGGTAGAGGCCAGTACGGCCGAAGTCACCAGATCCAGGGTGGCATTGGTCAAAAGATAGGTATGGTCACCGTAAAGGGCGCTTTGGATGGGCCCGACAATGGAGAGTGTGCCGATGCAGAACAAAAGGATGGCAGTGGAGAGGCCTTCGCCCAGATTGGAAGAGGAGAAACGCCCCGCCAGAGACTGGAAACGACGGTCGATATCCAGCATATTTCCTACGAGGGAGCCGATGGCCAGACTGGCGATAAACAGTACGGGATAAGTGCTGTTGGGCATATTTTGCACAATGGAATTGATGCCCAGTCCGGCGGCGGCAAGGCCCATGGCGTTAAACAGTACATCCTGGTACTGTGGCTTTACGCCTTTGCGCAGCAGGGAGCCTACTACGGAGCCGATCAGTATGGTGCTGGTATTGACAATAGTGCCGATCATCATAATAAAACACATCCTTTTCTTTTGTATGTATTTTCTTTTTGTATCACGAAAAAAACAATATCAGTATATACCGAAAAGCCTGCATTTTGCAAGGATTAAGTTATAAAAAAAGCCTTTTCCCTTGGGAAAAGGCTTTTGGTTTTTTTACAGTTTTTCGGCCTCTTCCATCCAAAGACGGGAGGAAGCATCGGAGGGCATTCTCCAATCGCTGCGGGGAGAAAGGCAGAGGGCGCCGATCTTAGGGCCATCCGGCAGGCAGGAACGCTTGAACTGCTGGACGAAGAAACGGCGGTAGAAATTTTTCAGCCATTTCACAAGGGTCTCCCGGTCATAGCGGTCCTGGAAGGCCTGTTCTGCCAGATACAGAACTTTTTCTGGGTGGAAACCGAAACGCAGGATCTGGAAGAGGAAGAAATCATGGAGCTCATAAGGGCCGACCAGATCTTCCGTTTTCTGATTGATCTTGCCTTCCTGGTCAGGCGGCAGCAGCTCAGGGCTGATGGGCGTATCCAGTACGTCGAAAAGGATGTCGGAGGCCTTCTCGCTCAGTGTGCCGGACTGGGCTACCCAGTTGACCAGCACGCGCACCAGTGTTTTAGGCACACCGGCATTGACGCCGTACATGGACATATGGTCGCCGTTGTAGGTGGCCCAGCCAAGGGCCAGTTCCGAAAGATCGCCGGTGCCTACGACCATGCCGTTGGCCTGGTTCGCCAGATCCATAAGGATCTGGGTACGTTCTCTGGCCTGGGTATTTTCATAGGTTACATCATGGACAGCGGGGTCATGACCGATATCCGCAAAATGCTGCAAAGCGGCGTCGCGGATGGGGATCTCCCGTATCTGGATGCCCAGAGAGCGCATCAGTTCCAGAGCGTTATGATAGGTACGGTCTGTGGTGCCGAAGCCTGGCATAGTCACACCCAGAACGTGGTTCCGGGAAATGCCCAGATAGTCACAGGCTTTGACAGACACCAGCAGAGCCAAAGTGGAGTCCAGACCGCCGGAAATGCCGACAACCAGTGTATCGGCGTGGGTATGCTCCATGCGGCGGGCCAGACCGGTTACCTGGATCTGGAAAATATTCTGGCAGCGGCTGTCCAAAGAGGAAGCATCCGCCGGAACGAAGGGCGCGTCAGAAACGAAGCGCGTCAGACGGTCAAAGGAAGTGTCCTCCAGAGAGAAGGAAATCTCCCGGTAGAACCGCTGGGCATCCGGCTGGGAAAGCTGCTCCATAAAAGTCGTATGGCGGCGGCGTTCGTTGGTCAGAAGCTCCAGATCCACATCCTGGCTGATAACCTGGCCTTCTCTGGAGAAGGATTCTGTTTCGCCCAGGATCACACCGTTTTCGCAGATCAGGCTGTGACCGCTGAATACGGCGTCTGTGGTGGATTCGCCGATGCCGGCGGAAGTATAAACATAAGCCGCCAGACAGCGGGAAGCCTGCTGGGAAACCAGCTGTTTCCGGTAAACGGGCTTGGAGGCCAGTTCGTTGCTGGCGGAAAGATTCAAGAGCACGGTAGCGCCGTAAAGGGCGGCGTAGGAGCTGGGAGGAATGGGGACCCACAGGTCTTCGCAGATCTCCAGCGCGATCTTCAGGCCGGGCACATTGTCGGCGGAGAACAGCAGATCCGCGCCGATGGGAACTCTCTGGCCGGCGTAGCTGATCTCCTCACTGATCAGGTCCTTGGAGGAGGCGAACCAGCGTTCCTCGTAAAATTCGCTGTAGTTGGGGATAAAGGTCTTAGGCACCAGACCCAGGATGCGGCCCCGGCACAGCAGGGCGGCACAGTTAAAGAGCTGGTTGTCCAAAGAAACGGGAACACCCAAAGCGATGACCATATCCGTATGGGCGGTTGCGGCCGCGATCTCTTTTAACGCCTGCTCCGCGCCGTCCAGCAGGGGCTGCTGGAAGAAAAGATCGCCGCAGGTATAGCCGGTCAGGGAAAGCTCCGGAAAGGTCAGTACCTTTACCTGCTGTTTTTTTGCTTCCTCTACGGCTTCCAGGATCTGTTCTTTATTATAAAGGCAGTCGGCTACCTTCAGCTTGGGTACTGCGGCGCCGATTCTGATAAAACCAAACATATGAAATATTCACTCCTTAAAATTTTCTGAAAAGACCGATGACTTTGCCTAAAATCGTCACATCCCGCACCATGATAGGGGTCATGGAAGGGTTCTCCGGCTGGAGGCGGACGAAATCCTTTTCTTTATAGAAAGTTTTGACGGTGGCGTAATCTTCGATCAGGGCGACGACGATATCGCCGTTGTTGGCCGTATTCTGCTGGCGGACAAGGATCAGGTCCTTATCGAAAATACCGGCGCCGATCATACTCTCGCCGCGGACCTTCAGCATAAAAACCTTATCGTTGTGGACATATTCCAGAGGAATGGGGAAGGTATCCTCAATATTTTCCACAGCCAGGATGGGGCTGCCGGCGGTAATATTGCCGATGATAGGAACCTGTACCAGTTCCTTTTCCGGAAGGGCATAGTCCTCATCTAAAATCTCAATGGCCCTGGGTTTGGTAGGGTCCCTTCGGATTAAGCCTTTTTTCTCCAGTCTGGACAGATGGCCATGGACCGTAGAGGTGGATTTGAGGCCAACGGCCTCACAGATCTCCCGTACGGAGGGGGGGTAGCCCTTTTCCCGTACTTCCTGCTTCATGTATTCCAATATCTGCTTTTGCTTTGCGGATAATTCGTTCATGAGCTCACTCCTTGCAGTATAGTTTGCGTTTTTTCTTCTTTACTATAACACAGGAAAGGAACAAAATCAAACCTGTGTTCGTAAAAAAACAAAAAAGTTGTTGACAAAGAACTAATGTTCGTGTAATATGAGAACAGAAAAAGAAAGTTTGTTCGAAAAAGAGGTGAAAAGCATGGACGGAAGAAAACGCAGGAGAATGATCCGAAAATCAAAAAAAGCGAGAAAAAATGTATTGGTAATGCTGACATTGGCTTTGATTGTGGGACTTGGCACCATTGCTATGGGCGCGCAGAGCGGAAAAACAGGAGAGGTCTACTATGAATCCGTCCTGATCCATCAGGGAGATACCCTTTGGTCCATTGCGGAGCAGTACAAGGCGGAGGGCGAAAAGACCGAACATATGATTGAGGATATCTTGGAGCTGAACGACAGAAAAACAACGAAAATACGTTCGGGAGAGCATATTCTGGTGCCGGTGACAAAGGCGGCGTAAGGGGAAACGGTTCCCCGTGAAAACAGCTGTTAGGGATAAATCGGGAAAAGAGATGTTTTTCCTGGAAGAGGAAATACCGCCGGATGCGGAGGCAGGAAGTATAGCGAGGAAGAGAAGGCGTGGAAATTTTGTTTCTTACGCCTTTTTTAATTCTTTTGTTCCCCATGTACATTTGTCTTTGAAAATGATAAAATACAGAAGTAAGGAACAAAAAGGGGGAATGTGAAATGCTACCATGGATTATCATTATCGGGATCATAGGTCTGGTACTGGTGTTTGCGGAGATCTTGATGCCGGGCTTTGGCATCTTTGGCATTCTGGGCGGAGTAACTGTGGTGGTAACAGCGGTCCTGGCGTACTTCTCTTACGGCATACAGGGATTTTTGCTGGCGCTGGTGCTGCTGGTTGTGGCCTTTGTGGCAATGATACTCTTCGCCAAAAAAACGGGGATGTATAACAAAGTGGTTTTAAAGGATAAACTGGAAACAAAGGATTTCGACGAAAGCGTGCTGACGGGTCTGATGGGGATGGAAGGCGTTACCCAGACGACACTGCGGCCCTTTGGTGTGGCGGAGTTCAACGGAAGGAACGTGGACGTATGCTCCTCCGGCGATTTTATCGACAGGGGGAAGAAGGTACGTGTGACGCAGATCAGCGGAAAGACCGTAACGGTTGTGGAATGTGAGTAATCGAGATACAGGAAAGGGGTTGTTTTGATGGATCAGATTTTATCATTGGTAGTGCCGATTGTGGTGATACTGGTCGTTATCATTGTATTTTTGAGTTTTGTGCCGTTGGGACTGTGGATCTCCGCCGTTTCCGCAGGTGTAAAGGTCAGCATTTTCTCCTTGGTGGGGATGCGGCTGCGGAGAGTGCGCGCGGATAAGATCATCCGTCCTTTGATCAAAGCGCAGAAAGCGGGCATGAATGTCAATGCCAATCAGCTGGAATCCCATCTGCTTTCCGGCGGACGGGTGGATAATGTGGTGGACGCCCTGATTGCGGCGCATCGGGCGAATCTGGATTTGTCCTTTGAACGGGCGGCAGCCATTGACTTGGCGGGCAGGAATGTATTTGAGGCGGTGCGTATGAGCGTTACGCCAAAAATCATCGAGACACCTTGGATCTCCGCAGTGGCCATTGATGGTATTGAAGTAAAGGTCATTGCGAAGGTAACGGTTCGCGCTAACCTGGGCAGACTGGTCGGCGGCGCCGGCGAGGAAACCATTATCGCCAGAGTCGGCGAGGGTATCGTTACGACAGTAGGCTCTTCCCAGAGCCATAAGAGCGTTTTGGAAAATCCGGATCTGATTTCCAGAACAGTTTTGGCAAAAGGTCTGGACAACGGAACGGCTTTTGAGATTCTTTCCATAGATATTGCGGATGTGGACATCGGCAGAAATATCGGCGCTCATTTGCAGATCCAGCAGGCAGAGGCAGACAAGCAGATCGCGCAGGCCAAGGCGGAAGAACGCCGGGCAACGGCTATCGCCAAGGAGCAGGAAATGCGGGCGGAAGTAGAACGGATGAAGGCCAAGGTAGTAGAAGCGGAGGCAGAAGTGCCTATGGCTATGGCGGACGCCTTAAGAAGCGGAAATCTGGGTGTTATGGATTACTACCGAATGCAGAATGTGCAGGCGGACACCAGTATGAAAAATAATATAGGGTCTACGGACCTGAATGGACTGCTGCGGCAGAAAGACGACAAACCAAACGACAAACAGTAAAACAGGCGCCGCCGGCAGAGAGAATCTGCGGGCGGCTTTTTGCTGGAAGGCCTTTAAACAAAGAATAGAAGAGAAAAGACGGATCATATGATTTGAGACAGGATATGATTAAGGAGGTGTTTTCTTGCGGGATATCATAGGAAAGGAATTGGAAAGACTTCAAAAAAGGGAAGAAAAATTTTTGGCGGAAACCAAAAAAGAAAAGCAGGGCATGGTACAGGAATGGACAGACCGCATAGAAAAGAAAATCCCCGCAAAATTGAAAGATACGCTGGATGCAGCTTTTTATAAAGCATTTTACCTGATTTTTGAGAAGGGCACTGCCGTGGTGGAAAAGTCTTTTAAAGGAGAAGAGATGGCTCTGGAATTCCGGGTCAACGATTTTCGGCTGGCGCAGAGCCCTACCAGGCGGTCGTTGCGCAAGATGGACCGGCTGGCGGGGAAAAGCAAAACGCTGAACTCCGCCATAACGACGGTGGAGGGAGCCGGACTTGGGATTTTAGGGATCGGTCTGCCGGATATCCCTGTTTTTATGGGGATGCTCATGAAAGGGATCTATGAGACGGCAGTGGGATATGGTTTCGACTATACGAAGGAGAAAGAACGGGTACTGATCCTGCGGATGATCTATACAGCGCTGGCGCCGGAGGAGGAACGGCGGCAGGCGGATCAGTGGGTGGAGGACTGGATCAGCCATATGGAGGACCCGGATGCGGCATATAATTTTGATGAGGAGGTAAGGGAGGCGGCTTCCGCCCTTTCCTTTTCCATGCTGACGGCTAAATTTGTACAGGGACTGCCGGTGGTAGGCGTTGTGGGCGGCGTGACGAATCTGGTGACCTACCGGAGGATCATCGGTTATGTCGCATTGAAATATAAAAAAAGATATTTAAGGAAGAAAAGGGAAGAATAAATTTACAGGCCATGGTTCATACTATGACTGCAAGAAAAGATTGCAGCCAAAAACCAAGGAGGATGAAACCATGGAAAAAAACATGAATAAGGGCATGGAAAAGAAAAATCAAAAGGGCATGAACAGAACTGAGTTCGCCCAGGAGTACAGCATCGACAACGGCAAGCAGAATACAAAGCAGAACGAGAAGCAGACAAAGGCCGGAAAGAATGGGAAAACAAACGGCTGATAAGAAGCACGCATAGGGAGGCAAAGGTATCTTTGCCTCCTTTGCTGTGGCCCTGAAATGTATTTCCAAAAAAACAAAAAACAGTGTTGACTTTTGTCGAGAAACATGTATAATAAATAACTGTCACTGCCCAAAACAAAGCAGTGTAAAAAGGAGATCAAATCCAAGTCAAAAAAATGAAAAAAGTGCTTGACAAGGAAGAGACGACCTGATATACTAATCTAGCTGACGCTGATAAGCGAAAGCAAGACTGATCCTTGAAAACTGAACAGCAGAAATAAACTTACAACCCATAGTCAATTCAACAGCAGGCAAGCCTGCTGGACAAATGACAGTTTTACCGGTTTTTGCAAAACCGGAGGATAGCCAGATTTTCTGGTTAGGTTTAAACTTTAACATAAGAGTTTGATCCTGGCTCAGGATGAACGCTGGCGGCGTGCTTAACACATGCAAGTCGAACGAAGATATTTAGAATGAG
>CALWKZ010000128.1 GCA_944381385.1 uncultured Anaerotignum sp.
GCCTTCTTTGCGGGCAGCAGCACATCATTCATATTGACCAGCATATTCGTACTTCCTTTCTATATACCAACGGATTTACTTTCTGTTTTCCCATCCGTTTTCGATTTCCCTTTTCAATTCCTCCAAAGGCTTTAAGCCGCTGAGGGCGTCGTAGCTTTCCACGCAGACCGCTCCCGTAGCCGCCGCCAGCCGGATACACCAATCCAGGTCATAGCCCTGGAGCATAGCGGACAAAAACGCCGCGATGGTGGTATCCCCCGCTCCCGTAGCGGACAATACCCGCTTCGGACGGAAGCTGGGCTGGAACCCTTTTCTGTCCGCCCAATCCGCCATGGGCCGTTCCAGCTTCTTTTCCAGAGCCGCCATATCCTCCCGGCTGCCCATATGATAGTATAAGCCCGGCGCGCCGCACTTGAGAAACAGATTTTTGGCGCCCATCTGCCGCAGTCTGTCCGCAACGGGCCGAATGTCTTTTTCCGGGTCCAGTATGGAGGGGATATCCTTCCCCGCCGCCCGTTCCATCCAGCTGTCGTACCGCTCTTTGTCGACCATGAAACAGATTTCCTCAATACTGGGCACAAAGAAATCCACATAGGGCAGTACACGCTCCAGTATCCTGCTCCAATCCTGCTCCGCCGCCTCGGAAGCGGGGTCCACCGCCGCCATATCCAGAGAGGTGGCTACGCCCAGCTCCTGCACTCTGCGAAAGATCTCCGTCAGCTCCTTCCCTTCCTCCAAATACATCTGCCGCATGATGGGCGGATAGCCGAAATGAAAGAGATCCGCCTGCGCTACCGCCTCAAAATCAATGTCCTTTGCGCAGAAAGTATGGTTGGCTCCGGGATGATGCAGAAAAATCCGGTCAATGCCCGGCACCGCCAGCACCACACTGTAGGAGGTGGTCGCTTCCGCGTCCATCTTCATGCCATCGGCGCCGCCGTATCTCTCCAAAGAAGCCAAAATGGTCTGTCCCAGGGAATCTGTGCCGATCTTTCCCATGAGCTTCATTTCTGTGCCCAGAATCCCCATAGCAAGGCCCGTATTGGCCACAGAGCCGCCGGTATGGATATCCGCCGCGCCTACATCCACAATCTTGCCCGGCAGCAGGATCTTGCCGATATCCTCGGCGCCGCTGTAAAACACCGGTGTGATATCCAGGCAAATATGACCCGCGGCCACGGCTTTTCTCTTTTTTTCCATAAAAACACCCCTTCCTTCCCATTCTTGCCCCATTGTATCACAATGGGAACAAAAAGTCACGGCAAAGCGAGGGGATATCCGCCGATTCTCAAAAAGAAAGACGGCCGTCCCAAAAGAGACTCTGCCGTCTTACGCTTTCTTTTATCCGTTGTATCCTGTGGTCGTAACGATGCCGATGGTAAATGTGCTTTCCTCCCATGTCACGCCGAAATCCACCAGTCCCGCGATATCCCGCAGCTTATAATAGGTATAGTCATTGATGGTATAAGCCGCTACATTCTTCTGCTGACCGTCCACATAAAGCTTTGCCGTAGAAGGATATGCGGTGGTATCCGTCAGAGCCGTGCTTGCGGATTCCGTACCGTTGATGGTATAAGGGATACCTGTTTGCAGGTGGATGGCCTGGGTATCCTCAATCCAAACCGTATCAAACTGCTTCTGGGTCCCCGTAATGGAACGGGCGATGTCCCGCAGCTTGAAGTAGCTGTAATCGTCGATAATGTAAATATCCATTTCCTTTGCCACGCCGTCAATCTGCACGCTGGCCCTGCCGGCATAGGCCACTTTATTGCCGGAAGGCTGCACCGGATTCACCGCCGGTGTATCTTCTTCCTCCTGCTCCGGCTGGGAAGCGGCGTCCTGCGCGGCATAGTACGCTTTTACCGCCGTCGCCACACCCTGACGGTCGTTCAGCAGGTCACGCAGGCTGAAATAGAAGCTGCCGCCCACGTTGCTGTATTTTTCGTTGATCTCCAATTCCTTGGTGATCTCCGCCGCTACGCTGTCTTTATAAATCCCCTGGCCGATATAGAGGTCCACACCGGTGCCTGCCACCAGATTGTTCCACCATTTTACCAATGTTTCATAATCCGCGGCGGAATTTCCTGTCTCCCAGTAGATCTGGGGAACGATATAGTCCACCCAGCCATTTTCCACCCATGCTTTGGCATCGCCATATACGGTATAATAGCCTTCCGAACCGGTGGTAGCAGAGCCGGTTCTGTCAGATGTCTGGTTTTTCCATATTCCCATAGGACTGATGCCAAACTCCACACTGGAATCAATAGATTTGATTTTCTTGTATACGCCCTCGATCAAGTCATTGACATGTTCCCTTCTGGCGTTGGCCTCCTGACCGTCCCTGGTCTCTCCTTCGCTCAGAGGATAATTGGAGGGATAGAAATAGTCATCAAAGTGGATGGCGTCTACATCGTAGTTCTCCACCACTTCCGCCACAGTATCAATAATATACTGCTTTACCTCTTCCTTGGCGGGGTTATAATACATGGCTCCGTTGTAGGTCAGAATCCAATCCGGATGCCGTCGGGCCATATTGTCGGCGGACAGCGCCGCCAGATCTGTGCCGGAGGTAGTGATACGGTAAGGATTCATCCATGCGTGGAACTCCATGCCTCGTTTATGGGTCTCCTCGATCATAAATGCCATAGGGTCATAGCCCGGGTCCTTCCCCTGTGTCCCCGTCAGGATCTCACTCCAGGGATTCAGCTCCGATTTATAAAAAGCATCGCCCTTGGGTCTGATCTGCACCACCACCGTATTCAGCCCCAACGCCTGGGCCTGATCCAGCTTTTCGATAAATTCCGCCTTTTGGGCGGCAATGTCATTCTGTGCCGTGGGATAATCGGCGCGGTATACCGTAGAGATCCAGACCGCCCGCATATCCTCCTCCGCGGCCAGCGCCGTCTGCGCCGGAACCGCACCGGCCAGTATAGAAATCCCCACCACAGCAGAGAGCAATGTTTTCATCCACTTTCTCATTTTTTCTCTTCACCTCTTCTACCCACTTTATGTCAATTCGACAAATTTATTCTAACACACTTCTTCCGAAAATAAAGTTACGATTTTATTACAATCCGCTGGAAAAAAGTTGATTTTTGAAATAGTTTATATTAGGATGAAAGCATATATACAACAAAAGATGAGGTGATTAAATGAACAGATATGGACTGATCGGCGAAAAATTGGGCCATAGTTTTTCCAAGATCATACATGAAAGAATGGCGGATTATACCTACGAACTGATCCCCCTGGCAAAGGACGAGATGGAACCTTTTATCCGTGCGAAAAACTTCGCTGCTTTAAACGTGACCATCCCCTATAAGGAGGCAGTCATGCCCCTTCTGGATGAAATCGATTCCAGAGCCCGGCGCATTGGCGCCGTCAACGCCGTTGTTAATCGAATCGGGAAACTGTATGGCTATAATACAGACTATTTTGGCTTCCGCTGCCAGCTGGAGGACCACCATGTTGCCGTCAAGGGCAGAAAGGTCCTGGTTCTGGGAAAAGGCGGCGCGTCCAAAGCTGTAATCACGGCTCTGGAAGATCTGGAAGCCGGCGAGATCCATATCGTTTATTATAAAAACGCTCCCGGCACCATCAGCTATGAGCAGTGCTACGCCGAACACAGCGACGCCAAAATCATTGTCAACACCACCCCTGTGGGGATGTATCCCAATATCGACCAAACCCCCATCGATCTTTCCCGTTTCCAGCAGCTGGAAGCTGTGGTAGACGTCGTGTATAATCCATTGCGTACCAAACTGGTACTGGAGGCGGAAGAAAAAGGCATCCTTGGGCTGGCCGGTCTGGAAATGCTGGTAGGCCAGGCAAAAAGCGCCGTGGAAATCTTTTTGGATACCAAACTGGACAACGCTATCATCCAGAAAGAAACGGACCGCCTGATGCTGGCACAGAGCAACCTGATCTTTACAGGCATGTCCGGCTGCGGCAAAACCACCGTCGGCAGGATGTTAGCAGAACGGCTGAACAAAAAATTCGTGGATACGGACGCTCTCATCGTGGAAAAGATCGGCATGTCTATCGCCGATTATTTCGCCGCTTATGGGGAAGCCTCCTTCCGAAAAGTAGAGTCTGAGATCATCGCCTCCTTAGCAGGAGAAAACAGTCTGGTGATCTCTGTAGGCGGCGGCGCCGTCCTGGACCCCCAAAATGTACAGCTGTTAAAAATGAACGGACGTATTTTCTGGATCGACCGAGCGCTGGAGCTTCTGGAAAGCGGCAAAGGCCGACCTCTGGCTCCCACACCGGAGGCTGCTGCCAAGCTGTACGCGGCACGTCTGCCAGTTTACGCCAAAACAGCGGAATACCACATCGAAAACAACGGTACAGCGGAAGAAGCCGTAAAAAAGGTTGCGGATATCTATACCAGCCTTGTATTTTAAAATTGGCAGACCTTCGTTATTTTGAAAACATCATCTTTGCCATAGGCTCCATATGGGGTCTATGGCCTTTTTTCTAGCAAATCTTTCTCAATATTTCCGATCATTTTTGGTCTGCGATCTTTTCCTGTATATCTCTGACAGTAGATAAGGCATGATAAATTGCGCAAATTGAAAAATGGATAATCAGGACCACCGGCTTAACTGGTGGTTTGCTCTGTCCCTAGAAGGGGCTTTTACCAGCGGCGCTTACAAACGCTCTGAAAGTCTACCAAGTGCTCTACTTCTTCAACTGCCGCCCTTGGCGGCCTTTTTATTTGTTTTCTTTTACTTCTTCACCCGTAAACGGGTCAATATATTCGCTCAGACTAATTTGATCTGCTTGTCCAATCTTCTTTTAGCTGATGATTGATATATTCTCGTATCTTCTTTGTATTCTTCCTAACTGTATCTACATAGTACCCTCTGCACCAAAATCTTCTGTTCCCATATTTATATTTCATGTTTGCGTGTCGGTCGAAAATAATTAGAGAACTTTTTCCCTTCAAATATCCTACTATCTCAGATACACTGTACTTCGGTGGTATACGGATCAACATATGTATATGATCCACACAGCATTCTGCCGCTAAAATCTCTATTCCCTTTCTATCACATAGATCTCTCAGTATCTTTCCTATTTCTACTTTGAGTTTTCCATATATCACTTGACGTCTGAACTTTGGTGCAAAGACTATATGATATTTACATTCCCAACTTGTATGTGCTAAACTGTTCATATAAAAACCTCCTATGCTTTTCTTGTGTCTTGGCGGACTCAAGTCTATTATAGCATAGGAGGTTTTTGCTTGAAGCTGAAGCTTTTTGATTCCCCCGGCGTAGCCGGGGGTTTTTATTGGTTGACCAAAAAAGGCAGTGAGATTTTTTTCATCTCACTGCCCGAAAAGCGTTTTTTGACTCCAAAAACGCTTTTGTCTCTTATAAAATTGGATTTTTTGGGGCTTTGAAAATCGCCTCAAAACCACCGGAAACCTTGATTTTACTGGATTTGCGGCTATGTCATCTATTTTTATCACTCATCTCATTCTTGATTTAACTAAAAGTATGCCTGATGAAGCTGGTTGTATCTTGGCGTAGGGTATTTTTCAAAAATGTATTGGTTCTTGTTTCTATGAAGTTCTGTAGCATACAGGTCCACATAAAATATGCAACAGACAAAATCCAACTTTTTTGAGTGGGTACCTTGCAAGACAAGCCTTTTATTCCTTTCCGTCTATTTGGAAAGAAAGCCTGTACCTTTTACTTCATTCACTTCATCAATTGTTACTTAAGAAGACTTGACATTCTGTTCTCTAGCGTCTTATTGCTGAAAGGTATACTTAGCTAAGTCTGCAACCGCACCGGTAATTACTTTCACAACGTCAGTATAATATTCCAGATTCAAATTCTTAAAATCATCTTCCTTCATATTGGCATTCGGATTCAAATCCGCTGTATCTTCCATGATTAAAACAGCGGGAATTCCGGCATTCCAAAAGGAAATCTGGTCACTTATAAGCTCGAGTGAGGCTGTTACATTTTTTATGGTAACAGCTTCACTCAAACCATAATTTGAAACCGCCTTCTCAAACACCCGGCTGATTTCCTGCTGGGCTTCATAAGTTTCCGCCTGATCAAACTGGGTAACAATGGAAAAATTGGGCTCTCCGTCCGAATCCCATCCCAGCATATCCAGATTGATTACAGCCTTGATATTATCCGCAGCATCCCCCAGAGATTCCACATAAGCAGTGCTGCCAATAAATCCTTCTTCCTCCGCATCAAAGAAACAAAAACGAATGGAACGCTCAAACTCATATTGGCTCAGCAGTTCAGCCATATGCAAAACAGCCGCACATCCTGTCGCATTGTCATCCGCACCAGGCGCATGCTCCATCGTGGAGCCCCCTTCAAGTTTTCCGCTCATATCACTTTCATCACTATCGAAAGATTCCGCATCCATTTCAGAAAAGGCAGCATCGACACGCGACAGACCTACAGCTGTAGAATCCAGATGGGCGCAAAGAACTACCACTTCCTCTGGATGGGTTGTTCCCTTTTTTTCGGCAATCACATTTTTATAGGGATACGTTATTGTCATTCCCTCTATAATACTTTCTTCTTTTATACCGCTTTGATATTTCACTTCCAGTCCCAAACTTTCCAGAAACTCATATACATACTGTGCTGCAAGTTCATAGGATTCTGAGCCTGTGATTCGATTGGCGAGGGTTGTTGTATAATCCCCAGCAGCGATTTCTGTTTTGCCGGAAAGTTTTGCTGTATAGTCAGCAAGCTTACTTTGGCTGACAGAATCAACCAGTTCCTGAATGGTAACAACCTTTTCTTCCGTGGAAACTTCAGTTTTCACTGTCTCCTGATTTGAGAAATCCGCCTGATGGCTGCTGCAGGCGGTTGTGCTGAGAAGCATACACACGTTCAAAGAAACGATGAGAAATCGTGAAATATTTTTATGCATGATAAATTCCTCCTTTGTTTAATAACTGCATCATATCACACAAAAGGTTATCAGAAGGTTAACAAAAAGACCGGGAATTCCCGGTCTTTTGTTTATACAGATCAGCGTCCAATTTAGTATTCCGCCATTACATCCAGAATGCTTTGAATAAGTTCCGGATCTTTATAGCCTCTTCCATCCATACCGTAAATTACGGCTGATGCGAAATTATCAGCGATTCCTTCTTCTGTGGCAATAACATAATTGCTGTTTTCACCAAATATATCCCAAAAATTTGATACTTCATCTATCGTATAGTAGATGTTGGGATTATCATATGGCACAATGCCGGCAGACAGATTATCAAATAAATAAGCACCTTCACTGTACGGATTTTTCAGTAATGTAACAACTACCCCCTTTGTTATTTCACCATTTATGTTGAACATGGCATAACTGTCAAATGCTTCAACATCTGGATTTGATCCAAGTATATCTCTTATTTCCGGTGAAAACTCAGGTTCATCAGCTATCGTGAATCCAAAAATGTCATACATCTTCTGTCGAAATTCAGGATCATTGCGGCTCAATATATGAAACAATTCATGTGCGATTGTTCCATCCAGAAGTCCTGGTATACCCAGCATAAAATCTAAATTTTCACCTTCCAGATATATTTCATTTTTATGCGTATATGCCACCGCCCCATATTCATCTTTCATTTTGTTCTTTACAAAAACAATTTCCAAATCTGAGGGATATTGAAAGCCAATTTCATTAAATCGTTCCTCTATCCGCTTCAGTGTTTCGTCAATTCCCTGTTTTTCATCTTCAGTAAATTCATCTCCCTGCTTCTGAGCCAGCGCCTTAAACTCCTCTAAAGTTGCTCCTTTTTTTCCCACACGGTAGTCCAGATCATTCTGTGTCATTTTTTCAAAATACGCTGTATTTGCCATACGCAATTCCATTCCCTCCGCAGCATCTGCATATCTGTGCGGAATAGTGACTTTTTCAGAATCAGCATCGGAAATGGTTGATGTAGTTCCCCCTGTATTTTCAGTATTATAGTTCTCTTTTTGAATTTCGTTTTCCGAGCATCCAGTCATTCCCCCGGCCAGCATTGACATCATACAAAGTAGAATAATTATCTTTTTTGGTGTTCTGTTCATTGTTTTTCCTCCTTTTTTCATCTTCTCTCCCAGTCTATCATTTTTTAGGTTAACATATGGTTAAGGTCTCAGTTCAAGGCTATGATCTGATAATTTCGGTATAGACACAATAAATACCGATCCTTTCGGATTATTTGGTTGATATGTTATATTTCCTCCATGCTGCTCTACAATATTTTTCACGATAGATAAACCCAAGCCGGCTCCCCCTATTTTTCTTGATCTGGACTTATCCTCCCGATAAAAAGCCTCAAAAATATGTTCAGCTGCATTTGAATTGATACCGATCCCCTCATCAATTACTTTTATCACGCAATCGTTAGTATGCTCTTCTACAATAATGTCAATTTTTCCGTAGTCGTAATTAAACTTGATGGCATTCTGAAGAAGATTGGAAACTGCATGCTTGAACATAATTGAATTCCCCTTCACCATACATTGCTGATTGGAAACATGTATACTGATATTTTTTTTCATCATGCTTTCTTTTTGTTCTGAAACGATCTCATTTATCATCTTGTCCACGCAGATTACATCACTTAAATCATATCCTCTCAGTTCATACATGGCAAATAAATCATCCACCAGTTTTATCATACGATTTATTTGTTTATCTACAACTTCCATTGTTTCTTCTAATTCCTCTTTTGTTGGCTCTCCTGACATATATAAGACCTCTAAATTGGCTTTTATGACTGCCAGCGGCGTTTTTAACTCATGTGATGCCCCCGCTGTAAAGCTCTTTTCCCTCTCCAGAACCTCCTCAATTCGTTCCAGAAGCTGATTAAAAGAAACGGCGAGAGAATTCAGCTCCACTCCATTGGATATACTGTCAATCCTTTGTGTCAAATCGTTTCCGTTAATATCCGCAATATCCTTTTTTAATTTATATACTGGTTTCAGCGCGAAACCCATAATAAAATACACAATAAGGATTCCCGGAAATAATATACAAAGTACTATCATCATACATGTTCGTAAAA
This sequence comes from uncultured Anaerotignum sp., assembly GCA_944381385.1. Lineage (GTDB taxonomy): Bacteria > Bacillota > Clostridia > Lachnospirales > Anaerotignaceae > Anaerotignum. The sequence goes on from CALWKZ010000128.1 coordinate 9,050, forward strand.
ATTTTGTTTGATTAAGCGCTAAATATTCCCTTCCTGTTGATTCTGAAGAAATATTCATATCTCCATCGTTCAAAGCTATATCTTCATTATTCTCCCGAATTATCTCTGTTCCATCACTGCTGATAACAGGCTCATTCGTAACAATCCATAAATTTACATTTTCCAGGATAAAATAGGAAAGAATAATGCAGACACAAATCATTGTCATTGCAGTAAAAAGCGTTATTCTCATACGTAATGATAATGAACTGAACCAGTAAAAACGGACAATGACAAAAAGCCCCCTTATGTAGGATAATAGAACTACATAAGGGGGTTTTCATATGGTAAAAAGAAAATACACACATATCAAAATAATTGAACCAAAAT
>CALWKZ010000129.1 GCA_944381385.1 uncultured Anaerotignum sp.
GGAGGTCACCTATGACCAGCTGCGGCAGATGGGACTGGAGGAACGCCAGCTGGCGATCCTTAGAAGCAATTTTTACCGCTGGTTCCGGCGGATCTCCCGCGGGGTCTATGCGCTGTCGGAGGAAGGCGCGGCAGCCTTGTCGGAGCCGGCCTTTGCCAAGGTGGTGGCTTATTACAGAGAGAAATACCAACATAAGGAGGAAGTATGAGCATTTTGAATGTGTTGCTGAATGTACTGTGGATCATTTTCGGCGGTCTGCTGGCGGCGCTGGGATGGCTGTTGGCGGGGGTGCTGTGCTGCATTACGATCATCGGTATCCCTATTGGACTGCAGTGCTTTAAGTTCGCCAGATTGGTCCTGACGCCCTTTGGAAAACGGGTTTATTTCGGGAATATGTCGTCAGGCTCTGTGGCGCTGAACGTGATCTGGATCATATTGGGGGGATTGGGCCTTTGCATCGGTTCCATTGCCATGGGCGTGGGCTGCTGCCTGACCATTATCGGCATTCCCTTCGGTTTGCAGCATTTTAAATTCGCGGGGCTGGCCCTGATGCCCTTTGGCGCGGAGATCAGAGAGGCGGAATAAAAAAGATGAGCGAGAAGAGAAAGAAAGTTTGGAGAAGAGTGGGGTGGGCCCTGCTGTTTTTGGCGGCGGCCGGGTTTACCCTGGTGATGAGCCTGAATTTTTATGTGAAAAATAAGGCTGTGGAAAAGATATTGTCTGTGGAGAAAGCGTCGGCGCTGGATGCCGACTGTATTCTGGTGCTTGGCTGCGGCGTCCGGGAGGACGGCACACCCAGCCATATGCTGGAAGATCGCTTGCTGCGGGGCATCGAGCTGTATGAAGCCGGCGCGTCGAAGCGTCTGCTCATGAGCGGCGACCATGGCAGCGCGGACTATGACGAAGTCAATCTGATGAAAAGCTTTGCCGTAGAGAAAGGCGTGCCTTCGGAAGCGGTGTTTATGGATCATGCCGGATTTTCTACTTATGAGAGCATCGTGCGGGCAAAGGAAGTATTCCAGGCCAAAAAGGTGATTATCGTTTCTCAGGAGTACCATCTGCCCAGAGCCTTGTATCTGGCGGACTGCATGGGGCTGGAAGCCTACGGCGTTTCTTCGGATCTGCGGAGCTACCGTGCCCAGGCCTACCGGGAGATCCGGGAGATCGCCGCCCGGGCAAAGGATGTGTGTTTGGCAATCCTACAGCCGGAGCCTACATATCTGGGGGAGCCGATCCCTCTTTCCGGCGACGGCAATGTGACAAACGATAAATAAAAGAAAAAAACAGGCGTGACTCGTATACTTTACGAAATCACGCCTGTTTCTGTAAAAAAAGGCCGCTGGTCGAAGCAGTCTTCTCAAGGGGAGACTGCTCCCATCAGGATGGGATTGCCGGCATCCCTTTTGCTGCAAGGGTTTCGGCGATGTTTGTTTCCTCTGGGGAATCCTTCCGCAGCCAGCCCTTTTCAGAAGCGCATCTGCCCAGATCAATCGGGAAGGTCTTCGTTGATTTTGCTTCTGCACTCGGAACAGGTGCCGTAAAAGATCAGCTGTTCACAGGTAACGTCAAAATCCAGTTGGTCCGCAAATTTTTCATGCAGGTTGGTCAGCGCGTCACAGTACAGGTCTGTTACTTTTCCGCAGCTGGTGCAGACTGTATGGGGATGGCACTGCACCGTTGCGTCGTAACGGGAGCTGGCCTCGCCCACATTCAATTCCTGTACCAGACCAAGATGCTTGAAATAGTCCAGCGTTTTATATACCGTTGCAAGACTCATGGTAGGATTGGTGACCTCCAGTGTGCGGTAAATGGTTTCCGCATTGGGGTGCTCATGGGTATGCAGCAGCATATTATAAACCGCTATCCTTTGGGGTGTTACCTTCAAGCCTTTTTCCCGCAGAAGCTGTGCTGTTTCTTTCATAGGTAACCCTCCTAACTAATAATTATTGTTATTTAATAATAATATATTTTCTCCTTTCCGTCAAGTACCAATTCCATTAAGATTGAAATATTTGGAAGTTTATGCTAGAATGGAGGACAAATGCGCAAAGAAAGAAGGGGAACATTTTGCATATCGTATTATTGGAGCCGGAGATCCCCCAGAACGCGGGCAATATCGCCAGAACCTGCGCCGTGACCCATTCGGTGCTGCATCTGATCAAGCCGTTGGGATTTTCTGTGGAGGACAAGTATCTGAAACGGGCAGGACTGGATTATTGGAAACTGCTGGATATCCGGTATTATGATAATTTCCAGGATTTTCTGGAGAAAAATCCGGGAGCGAAGCTGTGGATGGCCACTACCAAGGCGCAAAAGGTATATACGGAAGTCTCCTTCGGAGAAAACGATTATATCATGTTCGGACGGGAAAGCGCCGGGATACCGGAAGAGATTTTATTGCAGTATCCGGAGACGGCGATCCGCATCCCTATGCTGGAGGCGGCCAGAAGTCTGAACCTGTCCAATTCGGTGGCTATTATGATCTATGAGGCACTGCGGCAGCAGGGGTTCCCTGGGATGCTGCGGGAAGGAGAGCTGCACCGCCATACCTGGGCGGAGGCGAAAAAATGAGAAGAGGGGCAAGGCCCTTAAAAAACATCGCTGGAATCTTTTGTATGATCTGGATTCCGGCGGTGTTTTTTTCTTATGGCCAGGGTCTAAAAGCCTTCTTTTTTCGCGAAAAAAAAAGACCGGAGAATTTTTCTCCGGTCCATTTTCGTGCAAGCAATATAGATCTTTGTTTCCAAAGAACTGGCGTATCTTATTTGTGGCCAGCAGCTTTGTATGCTTCGATACCTTTGCCCAGCAGTTCGATACCTCTTGCCATATCCTTTGCGTTCAGGATATAAGCGATACGCAGTTCGTTCTTGCCCAGGCCGGGTGTAGCGTAGAAGCCTTCAGCAGGTGCATACATAACTGTTTCGTTGTTTTCTCTGAATTCGTTCAGCAGGAACAGCAGCAGGTCTTCTGTGTTTTCAACGGGCAGTTTGCATGTGATGTAGAATGCACCGCCGGGTTTTTCGCAAACAACGCCGGGGATCTTCTTCAGAGCTTCGTAGGAAACGTCTCTTCTGTGTTCATATTCAGCTCTTACGCTGTTGAAGAAGTCAGCAGGCAGTTTGTACATTGCTGTAGCGCCAACCATGTCCAGTGTAGGTACGCACAGACGGCCCATAGCGATCTTGAATACTTCTGCCATAAATTCTTTGTTTTTGCAAACCATGCAGCCGATACGAGCGCCGCAAGCGGAGAATCTCTTGGAAACGGAGTCGATGATGATAACTCTGTCTTCGATGTCAGCCAGCTGACCGAAGGATGTCATTTCTCTGCCGTCGTAAGCGAATTCTCTGTAAACTTCGTCAGCCAGGATCCACAGATCGTGGTCTTTCGCGAAGTCAGCGATAACTCTCATGTCTTCTCTGGACAGGATGCAGCCGGTAGGGTTGCCGGGGTTAACGATAGAGATCATTTTTGTCTTATCTGTTACAACTGCTTCCAGTCTTTCTCTGATGGCATATTTGTAGCCTTCTTCAGCGTATGTAGTAACGGGTTTTACAACACCGTCAGCAGCCTGAATGAATGTCAGGTAGTTTGTGTAGTAAGGTTCTGCAACGATTACTTCATCACCAGGGTTGATGATGGACAGGAATGTCAGTGTCAGCGCTTCGGAACCACCAGCTGTAATCAGAACGTCGTTTCTTTCCAGATTCATGTCGAATCTCTTGAAGTAATCAACGATAGCGTCCTGCAGTTCAGGCAGACCCCAGGAACCTGCGTAAGCCAGAACCTTCTGGTCGAAACCTTTTACTGCTTCCCAGAATACGGAAGGTGTTTCGATATCGGGCTGACCGATGTTCAGGTGATAGATCTTAACGCCAGCTGCTTCTGCTGCGTCAGCCATGGGGTTGAATTTTCTAATAGGGGAGTTCTGCATTGCCTGCACTCTGTCAGATATTCTCATTTCGTTCACTTCTCCTTTTTTTGATAAAATGATTTACAATAAAAAAATCAATGACCTGTTGCTGGGGAAGGCCGCTTCCTCTCCTTTCCGCTGCCGCAAAAGCCGCGAAAGAAAGGGAAAATCCACACTTCCCATTGCAATATTAGTATACCACTTTTGGCAGGAAAAGCAAGTGGCACTGTGAAAAATTCCACAAAGTGAAGTATTTTTGTATAGTTTTTCGTACAGTTTTAGATACAGCAAAGAAAGAGAAAAGATTTTTATTGAGAATAACTGATAAATTCCACAAAATACGTTTTTATATCTGGAAATATTGTTGAGAGACAAAATGTATTTTTGTTGGTAATTCTTCAAAATATGTAAAAAAAGTTGTAACGGAGTTAAACAAAAAGGAAATGGGCCCTTCTGGTTACAGAGAGGACGCATTTCCTTTCTTTATCTTATGCCGAAGGCGGCTCTGCACTGCGTTCCGCAGATAGCATCTCTTCCGATGTAGGTACGGAGGCTCGAGGACAACGAATCTGTGCCTTGAACAGATCGCCGTCGATGGAAATGGAGAACTTGCCTTTTTGCAGCTCTACCAGGGAACGGGCGATATTCAGCCCCAGGCCGCTGCCTTCCGTGGAACGGGAGCTATCGCCTCGGACAAAGCGTTCCATCAACTCGTCAGGGTCAATGTTCAGCTGGTCCCGGGAGACGTTTTTGACGGTAATGAGTACAGAATCTCCGCTGCCTTTGATGGTCAGATAAACTCTCGTATGGGGCTGGGAATACTTGCAGGCGTTGCTTAAAAGATTGCTCAGTACCCGCCACATGAGATTGCCGTCGGCCAAAGCGTAAACTGTTTCGTTTTCCGGGGAGGTAATGATGGCCTCCAACTGGGCCTTGGCCAGCTTTTCCTCATATTCCGCCACAGCCTGCAGCGCCAGCTCAGAAATATCTGTGGGCATCAGGGTACAGCGAATATTGCCGGTAGAGGCCTTGGAGGCTTCCACCAGATCGTCGGTGAGCTTTTTCAGACGATGGGACTGCCGGTCCAGAACGTCGATATATTCCGCCGCCTGTCCTGTCAGACCTTCCTTTTTCAGCAGATCCACATAGTTGATGATGGAGGTCAGGGGCGTTTTGATGTCGTGGGATACGTTTGTAATCAGCTCTGTCCGCAGATGCTCACTTTTCATTTTCTGGTTCAGCGCGATGGCAATGCCTTGGGAGATATTGTTCAGATTTTCTCCGTG
>CALWKZ010000130.1 GCA_944381385.1 uncultured Anaerotignum sp.
GCGGCGGAAGCAATAGCAGACTATCATCTGGGCGGCGTGATCCTTTTTGCGGAAAATCTGGATACGGTAGAGCAGACAAAGACGCTGACGGAAAAGATGCAGGAAGCGGCGTCTCTCCCCCTGTTTATCGGCATAGACGAGGAGGGCGGCATAGTTTCCCGTCTGGATAAAAGCAATATCCCCCATGAGGAGATCCCTTCGGCGGCGCTGATGGAAGGAGATACGGCCCGGGCGGAAGAGGCCGGCAGGACCATTGGCAGAGAATTGCGGGAATTGGGCATCAATGTGGACTTCGCGCCGGTAGCGGATATTTATACCAATCCGGATAATACGGTCATTGGAGAGAGGGCCTTTGGCACTGATGCCCAGACGGTTTCCGACATGGCGGCGGCCTTCGCGGCGGGGCTGGCAGAGGAAGGCATACTGGCGGCGGCGAAGCATTTTCCGGGTCACGGAGATACGGCTGCCGATTCCCATTATGGCGTAGCCATGGCGGAACAAACGCTGGAAGAGCTGCAGGCGGTGGAGTTCCTTCCCTTTCAGAGGCTTATCGAAGAAGGGATTCCCTTTGTAATGGCGGGCCATATCACCACACCCAACGCTACGGAGGACGGACTGCCGGCCAGTCTGTCGGCCCAGACGTTGGCGCTGCTGCGGCAGGACCTGGGTTTTGATGGTATTATTATTACAGACGCTATGAATATGGGGGCTATCACGGAGGCCTTTTCTCCGGCGGAAAGCACTGTAATGGCAGTGGAAGCCGGTGTGGATATGGTTCTGATGCCGGCGGATCTGGAAGAAGCCTTTCGGGGATTGGAAGAGGCGGTGACTTCCGGAGAGATTACGGAGGAACGGCTGGAGGAAAGCGTCTGCCGGATTCTGGGAGAGAAGTATGACGCCGGCCTGACAGGCTAAAACATTGGGAAAGTATTGTAAAATAAACAAGAAATTGATATAATATAAGTTAGTTTTTTTATAATTTGAGAAGGGAAATGGGGAAGAGTCCATGACAAACGAAGAAGAAAGAGGGGTGACGAATATGGCAATCGGCGATGAATTATATCAAGAGCTGGTGGAACGCATCAAGACGTATCATCCGGCAAAAGATTTTGATATTCTGGAAAAGGCATATCGTCTGGCGGCAGACGCTCACAAGGAACAGAAAAGAAAATCCGGTGAGCCATATATCATCCATCCTTTGAAAGTGGCATATATTCTGGCGGAACTGGAGCTGGATATGGAATCCATCGTGGCCGGCATCCTGCATGATACCATAGAGGATACGCCTTATACCTACGAGGATATCAGCAATATCTTCAGTGAGGAGATCGCCATTCTGGTAGACGGTGTAACCAAATTGGGGAAATTGTCCTATTCCACCAAGGAAGAGATCCAGGCGGAAAACTACCGCAAAATGTTCCTGGCTATGGCGAAGGATATCCGTGTTATTTTGATCAAATTGGCGGACAGACTTCACAATATGCGGACACTGAACTATATGACGCCGGAAAAACAGCGGGAGAAGGCCCAGGAAACACTGGATATTTACGCGCCGCTGGCGCACCGGCTGGGTATTTCCAAAATCCGGACGGAAATGGAGGACCTCTGCTTTAAATATCTGAACCCGGACGCTTATTTCGATCTGGCGGCAAAGATAGAGAAAAAACGGATCGAGCGGGAATCCTTTGTGGCGGATATCGTGAAAGAAGTGCGGGAGAAAATGGAAGAGGCCGGCATCCAGGGCAAGATCGAGGGCCGGAGCAAGCATTTTTTCAGTATATACAAAAAAATGGTGAACCAGAACAAGACTCTGGATCAGATTTACGATCTGTTTGCCGTCCGTGCCATTGTGGATACGGTCAAGGACTGTTACGCGGTGCTGGGCATTGTCCATACTATGTATAAGCCTATGCCGGGACGGTTTAAGGATTATATCGCTATGCCCAAGCCCAATATGTACCAGTCTTTGCATAATACGCTGATTGGGCCTTCCGGCCAGCCTTTTGAGATACAGATTCGCACATGGGAAATGCATCGTACCAGCGAATACGGTATCGCGGCCCACTGGAAGTATAAAGAAGGCAAGGGTGGAGATAAATCCAGCAGCAAGGAAGAAGCTAAGCTGGCCTGGCTGCGGCAGATTCTGGAATGGCAGAAGGATATGTCCGACAACAAAGAGTATCTGGATACCATCAAGCTGGATCTGAATATCTTTACGGACCAGGTGTACGCTTTCACGCCTCAGGGCGAGGTAATCCAGCTGCCCAAAGGCTCTACGCCCATTGACTTTGCCTATATGATCCATTCGGCGGTCGGCAACAAAATGGTAGGCGCCAGAGTCAATAACCGTATGGTGACCATTGATTATAAGATACAAAACGGGGATATCGTGGAGATCATGACTTCTCAGAACTCCAAGGGCCCCAGCCGGGACTGGCTGACCTTAGTCAAAAGTTCTCAGGCTCGGACAAAGATCAAACAGTGGTTCAAGAAAGAGGAAAAAGAGGAAAATATCATCCGCGGCAGAGAAATGATTCTGGCGGATATGCGCAAAAAGGGTTATCAGCCTTCTGACCTGCTTCGTCCGGAATGGCAGGAACTGGTCATTGCCAAGTATGATTTCAAAAACTGGGATGCCGTTCTGGCGGCCATCGGCTACGGCGGTCTGAAAGAAGGCCAGGTAGTCAACCGTCTGCGGGATGAATATCTGAAAGAACAGCGGAAGAAACAGACGGCGGAGGATATCCTTCAGGATTTCGAGAAGAAGGTGGACCAGAAGCCGCTGAAGAAAAAGAGCAAGAGCGGTATTGTGGTGGAAGGCATCGGCGATGTGGCCGTGCGTTTTTCCAAGTGCTGTTCTCCTGTGCCTGGCGATGAGATCGTAGGCTTTGTGACCAGAGGCCGCGGCGTTACTATCCACAGGACGGACTGCATCAACGTGCTGAACCTCAGCGACGAGGAACGGGGACGATTGATTAACGCGGAATGGGATGTGCAGTATACCCATGGCGAGGTATCCGCTTCCTATCTGGCGGAGATTCGTGTGATTGCTAACGACAGAGTGGGCCTGCTGCTGGAGATCAGCCGCCATCTGGCTGATGAGGATATTTCCGTCAAGGGCTTCAATATCCGTACGACGAAGGATATGACGGCAATTTTCAATATTACTATGGAGATCAGGACAAAGGACCAGCTGGAGCGGGTGACCAAACGTCTGAGAGGCATCAAGGACATCGTGGACATCGAACGTGTAACCGGCTGAGGGATATAGGAGGAAGAATATGCGCGCAGTATTGCAGAGAGTGTCACAGGCAAGCGTGACGGTAGATGGTCAGGTGATCGGGGAGATCGGAAAAGGCGTGATGGTATTGTTTGGGATGTTGGGAACAGACGATGACAAGACCATTGAGTATATGCTGGATAAGGTCGTGAACCTGCGGATTTTTGAGGATGAAAACGGCAAGATGAACCTGTCCCTGCTGGATATTGACGGAGAATTGCTGATTGTGCCGAACTTTACTTTATATGGGGATACCAGAAAGGGCAGACGCCCCGGCTATTCCTCCGGCGCTGCGCCGGATGTGGCGGCAGACCTGTTTGAACGTCTTTGCGCCAAGGCAAAGACCATGCCGGTGAAAAAAGTGGCGACCGGCCAGTTCCAGGCGGATATGAAGGTGGCTCTCATCAATGATGGGCCGGTGACATTGCTGCTGGACAGCGAAAAATTATTCTGAGACAAAAAGGGTTTTTCTGATGATAGAGTATATTTTACGGGGGCATGACCTACCCAATGATGTACAGACCATGATCCAGGTCTTTTGCCCCAATCTGCATTATTACCAGACAGAGGTACCTTCTTCGGAGGGGATGACTGTAGAAAGCCGATGGGAAGGCGGGCAGGTGTCCGCCCTTCTCTATGAAAACGGCAGGGAAAAAGCCTGCTGGCGTATTTCCGTGGGAGAGACTCCTGATGATAAGGAATTGAAGCGGCTGGTAAAGCTGAGTCTGTTCGCGCTGCTTTCCAACGAGACGGGCACAGTACCCCGTTGGGGGCTTTTGACCGGTGTTCGTCCTGCCAAGATCGTCAATGCGCTTTTGAACGAAGGGGTGGATGACGCGGCGTGTCTGGCGTATTTAACAGAAAAATATCTGGTACATCCCCAGAAGGCGGCATTGACCCTGGAGGTGGCGAAGGCGGAGCGGCGTCTGCTGGCATCCAACGGAAAAGAGGATATCAGCCTGTATATCGGCATTCCCTTTTGTCCGACCCGGTGCCTGTACTGCTCTTTTACGGCCTATCCGCTGGCCCAGTATAAAAACAGGGTGGATGAATATCTGGGCGCCATGTTCCGGGAACTGGACTATCTGGCGGCTTACGCAAAAAGATTCCATTTGAAAAATATTTATATCGGCGGCGGCACCCCGACGTCTCTGACAGAGGAGCAGCTGGAACGGCTGCTGCAAAAAGTGGAGGAATTGTTCCGCCCCACAGAGGATATGGAGTATACGGTGGAGGCGGGGCGTCCCGATACCATTACAAAGGAAAAGCTGCGGCTTATGAAGGCATACGGCGTCAACCGTATTTCCATCAATCCCCAGACCATGAACGACGAGACTTTGAAGCGTATCGGCAGAAAACACACAGTGGAGGATATCCGCCGGGTGTTCTATGAAGCCAGAGAGGTAGGCCATGACAATATCAATATGGATCTGATCCTGGGATTGCCAGAGGAAACGCCGGAGGATGTGCGTCATACCATGGAAGAAATCATGGCCCTGGACCCGGACAATGTGACCGTGCATACGCTGGCGGTGAAGCGGGCTTCCCGGCTGAAGGAGCAGTTCGATCTGTATACGATGACTACTGCGCAGACACTGGAGGAGATGCTGGGGATCACGGCAGAATACGCGGCAAAAATGGGGCTGTCCCCTTATTATATGTACCGCCAGAAAAATATGGTGGGGAATTTTGAGAATGTGGGCTACTGCAAACCGGGCAAGGAAGGCGTCTATAATATCCAGATCATGGAGGAAAAGCAGACCATCCTGGCGGCGGGGGCAGGCGCCAGCACAAAGACCGTGGACCCGGAAACAGACCGGATCGAGCGGGTATTCAATGTAAAAAGCGTCGAGGACTATATCGGCAGAATCGAGGAAATGATAGACAGAAAGCGGCAGGGACTGCCGCAGGGAGGTACGATATGATACAGTTGGTAAAAGGCACCAAGGATATTTACGGCGCCGAGGTAAAGGCGTGGCAGACCATAGAAGGGAAAATGCGCAGACTCTGCGAGACCTGTGGCATTGGCGAGATCAGAACACCTGCTTTCGAGTTTACGGAATTGTTTGTCAGAGGCGTAGGGGAAACGACGGACATTGTGCAGAAGGAAATGTATACCTTCACAGACGACGGCGACAGAAGCCTGACCCTGCGGCCGGAGGGTACAGCCGGCGTGGTGCGTGCCTATATCGAGCACGGTATGTATAATAACGCCCAGCCCACAAAGCTGTACTATATTTCCCCGACCTTCCGCTGTGAAAACACACAGGCCGGCAGACAGAGACAGTTCCATCAGTTTGGCGTGGAAATGCTGGGCTCTTACAGCGCGGCCCAGGACGCGGAGGCCATTTCCGTGGCGGCGGCTCTGCTGGAGGAAATGGGCGTAAAGGGCGTGGAGCTGCGGATCAACAGTCTGGGCTGCCCCGAATGCCGGGCAAGATACAACAAAAAGCTGCGGGAATTTATCGGCAGCAATCTGGAGCGGCTCTGCCCTACCTGCAAGGAGCGTTTTGAGAAAAATCCCCTGCGTGTGCTGGACTGCAAGGAAGAAAGCTGCCAGGCGGTCATTGCTGACGCGCCTTCCGTGCTGGATTGTCTGGATGAGGAATGTACGGCGCATTTCCAGAAGGTACAGGATATCCTGACAGAAATGGGCATTCCTTTCGTGGTAGATCCGAAGATTGTTCGTGGTCTGGATTACTATACCAGAACCGTATTTGAGTTCGTTTCCGACGGCCTGACGGTCTGCGGCGGCGGCAGATACGACAATCTGGTGGAAGAATGCGGCGGCAAGCCTACCGGCGCCGTTGGCTTTGGTCTGGGGATTGAAAGACTGGTCATGATCCTGGAAAAACAGAACGGCGCTCTGGAAGAAGTTCCGGAAAGAGATGTATATATCGGTTCCATGGGCGAAAAGGGCCTGATCCGTGCCCAGGGCATCACACTGGCCCTGCGGAAAGCCGGCGTTCGCGCGGAATGCGATACGGTGGAGCGCAGCGTAAAGGCGCAGATGAAATACGCCAATAAGATCGGCGTGAAATATTCCGTGATTCTGGGGGATTCCGAGCTGGAAAGCGGTCAGGTGGAACTGAAGGAAATGGAGACCGGGGAAAAGGAAACGGTTTCTCTGGCGGAACTGGCAGAGGTACTGCTGAAAAAAGTAAAATAACGAAAAACAAAGAAAAACGCCAGCGGGACAAGCACCCGGATGGCGTTTTTTTGCTGAAAAAGGGCGGAGGATGTTTTTTAGAGCATCTCCGCCTTTTGTTTATTCTTTGTGCAATTTATGGAGTTTCAGCATAGCAATGATAAAGGCAGCGCTGTAAAGCAGTATGGACAGCACCGCGGGCAGACGGTACAGGCTGCTTTCGGCGAAGCAGTACAAATAATAGGCCAAGCACATCAGCAGGGCGCTGCCGCCGGCACAGAAGCCGATGGCGGTCAGCAGTCTGCCTACGCGGTTTGCCGCAGCGTCATCCGTGCAGTATTCCATGGTAAATTTACAGTTCCGGGCCTTTGTTTCCTTGCCCAGGCGAAGGCCCAGATAAGCAAGGACTGCCATGACGATGATATAAGCCAGCATGGGCATCCTCCTTTTAGAAGTCCAGCATTTTCATGATCTTGCGCAGGAAGAACAGACACAGCAGAAGGGCGATGACCTCCGCAATAGGAAAAGCCAACCAGATCATGCCAAGTGTGGCGATCTTGGAAAGCAGGAAGGCCACAGGCACCAATACCACCAGCTGACGGACCACAGAAACGATCAGACTGAATATACCGTTGCCCAGCGCCTGGAATACGGAGGAACAGATGATGTTGAAGCCGGCCAGCACAAAGCTGACGGAGATCAGCCGCAGAGCGGGCACACCGATGGACAGCATGTTGTCTGAAGCCTCGAAGAGCAGGAGAAGTTTATCCGGCAGAAGCTGGAAGATTACAAGGCCTACCAGCATCATGGCGGTAGCATAGGTGACGGCCAGCTTTATGGTGTGCAGGATACGTTCCCGCTTCCTTGCGCCGTAGTTATAGGCGATAATAGGCACCATACCGTTGTTCATACCGAAGATGGGCATAAAGATGAAGCTCTGGAGCTTGAAATATACGCCGAATACGGCAATGGCCGTAGGCGTGAATACGCCCAGGATACGGTTCATAAAGAACATCATGACAGAACTGATGGAGACCATCAGGATAGAAGGGATACCTACTTTATAAATATTGTAAACGATAAATTTGGTAGGCAGGATGTTCTTAAAGTCAAATTTGATATCATGGTTTTTCGTCAGGTTGAAATACAGCGCCAGACCTGCCGCCACGAACTGACCGCAGACGGTGGCGATGGCCGCGCCGGCCACGCCAAGCTCAGGCATACCGAACAGACCGAAGATCAGGATGGGGTCCAGAATGATATTGATGATGGCGCCGCTGGCCTGTGTAATCATGGTATAGAAGGTACGTCCTGTTGCCTGGAGCAGACGTTCCAGCGCGATTTCCGCATAGACACCCAGGGACGCTACGCAGCAGATCCGCAGATAGGTATTGCCGTAGTCTACGATTTCGCCGACATCTGTCTGACCGGCCAAAAAGGGTTTGGCGATAAATAGGCCAATGATAATAAACAGAATCCAGTTCATGAATACCAGAAACATACTGATATTTGCCGTTTTATTGGCGATTTTGATCCGCTTTGCCCCCAGACTTTTGGAAAGCAGGGCGTTTACGCCAACACCGGTACCAGTCCCCACGGCGATCATGAAGTTCTGCATGGGGAAGGCCAGAGAGACGGCAGAAAGGGCGTTTTCGCTGATCTGTGCCACGAACATACTGTCGATGATGTTGTACAATGCCTGAATCAGCATGGCGATCATCATAGGCAGGGACATGTTCAGAAGCAGTTTGTTGATGGGCATGGTGCCCATTTTGTTTTCTTTGGTTGCTGCGGCAGCGCTCATACCTTTTGTCCTCCTGTAAAATCATTTTCAAATAGATACGGATAGCACTGCCGAAGCAGTGCTATCCATAAATTATCTATGAAATATGATACGTCCAGAAAGGGAAACTTGTCAACCAAAAAGAGGAAATCTTTTGACGGAATCTGAAGAAAAATATCGCTTTTTTTCAGCAGATTATACAGCGGGCACTGATTTCCACAAAAGCAGGTTATCCTCCACATAGGCTTCTATTTTTCCGTTGTCGAAAAGATAGGAAAGATAGGAGCGGATGGTGCTGCCTACCAGGACGTACTGGGCGTAATCCATGGCCAGACCGAAGGAAACGAATACTTCCTGAAGGATACGCTCAAAATTTTTTGGCTCCTGGCAGATCTCCACCAGCTTGTCCAGGATCTCCAGTGTTTTGTCCCGGTTGACCTTGGCCAGGGCGCAGATATCTGTGGTAGGCTCCGCGTGGGCGGGAATGCACAGCTTGCCCTGGAACTGCTCCACGTAGTCGATGGTATCCAGAAAGGCCTGCGTATCATAAACAAAGGAAACATGATATTTTGTTACGATGTTTTCCCCGAAGAGGCAGTCCGCCAGAAAATATACGTCATCCGGTGTTTTTACGCCGATCATCTGCCAGAAATGGCCGCCTAATGGCAGGATCTCCATGCCTTCCGGCAGTTTTGCCCCGGCAATATCCTGGGCTTTGGAGGGAGTCGCCATGAGGAACTTGCTCCGCAGCTTCTTGAAGGGATACCCGCCGTAAAGGAAGGAGGGTTCCAGAATAGGCGCTTCGATAACAGCGTTTTCCATAGGTGTGGAATACACAGCGCAGTTCAGTCTGTTTTGCAGCAGGGTGTTGCCGCCTACATGATCCGCGTTGGAATGGGTATTGATGATGGCGGTCAGTTTCCAGCCCTGGGCATCCAAAACCTTCTGCACCTTTCGGCCGGCGTCCTTGTCGTTGCCGCTGTCAATGAGCCAGACATCATCGTCGCTGACGCGGTAAACCCCTATTTTTGAGGGGCTGTTGATATAATATGTGTTTGCAGCTACCTGCACCAGTTCATACATAAAAACTCCTCCTTTTTCTTCCAATTTGATTCTATTGTAGCGAATGGAGCGGGAAATAACAAGAGGGAGGTACTTCTTTTCGTACAAAAAATAAGGCGCGAATGCCTTTTTGGAAATAAGGCTTTCGCGCCAAAGAGACTAATTTTTCAATTATTTCATGGAGTCTGTGGAACCAATGACATTTTTGATTTTATCCTCTACCAGTTCCTGAATCAGATTTCTTGCGTCGCCCAGATATCCTCTGGGGTCGAATGCTTCGGGCTTTTCGCCGAAGGATTTCCGGATGGCTGCGGTCATAGCCAGACGCAGGTCTGTATCCATGTTGATCTTGCAGACAGCCATGGAGGATGCCTTTCTCAGCATTTCCGCAGGAATGCCTTTAGCGCCGTCGATCTTGCCGCCGTACTCGTTGCACATTGCCACACATCTCTGGTCTACGGAAGACGCACCGTGGAGTACGATAGGGAAGTTATGGAAGCCGGCAGCTTCCAGCTTCTTTGTGATGGTCTCCAGACGGTCAAAGTCCAGCTTTGCTTCGCCTTTGAATTTGTAAGCGCCGTGGCTGGTGCCGATGGCGATAGCCAGAGAGTCTACGCCGGTACGTGTAACGAAGTCCACAGCCTGATCGGGGTCTGTATAAGTTGCGTTTGCGGCGTCTACCTTTACGTCGTCCTCTACGCCGGCCAGCTTGCCCAGCTCTGCCTCTACCACAACGCCATGGGCGTGTGCGTAATCTACTACGGCTTTGGTAGTAGCTACGTTTTCTTCATAATCCAGATGGGAACCGTCATACATTACGGATGTGAAGCCTACTTCGATACATTCCTTGCAGGTCTCGAAGTCCGGGCCATGATCCAGATGCAGAGCGATATCCAGGCCGGTTTCCTCTACTGCCGCGTCTACCATCGCCTTCAGATATTTGGGATGTGCGTATTTCAGCGCGCTTTTGGATACCTGCAGGATGACAGCGGAGTTCTGCGCCTTTGCGGCAGCCACAACGCCCTGAACGATCTCCATATTGTTGATATTGAACGCGCCGATGGCATAGCCGCCAACGAACGCCTTTTCAAACATTTCCTTTGTTGTTACTAAACCCATGGAAAACACCTCTTTCTCTTTTTTTAAAAGACAAATATCTTTCTAAGGAAATTATAATACCTCCGGCGGGGCTGTGGCAAGCTATTTTCCCAGGAAAGGAAGATTTCTTTCGACGTAATGTATGAATTCGTGCCATTTGACAGTGGGCAAAGCTGCGTGTAAACTGAAAGGAAAAGGAGGGATGGCGGATGAAGGAAGCGGGCATCATCGCCGGAATTGCGGGCCTGGACGCGGCTACAAAATATCTGGCGGCGAAAAAGCTGCCGCTGGGCAGCAAAAAGGAAATTGTAAAAAACAGGCTGTATTTGCGGCACATAAAAAACGAGGGAATGGCATATAATCTTGGCGAGGAACATCCCAAAGGCGTGCTGGCGGCAGGAGCGGTGCTGCTGGGCTGCGGGTTTTTTCGCCTGTTCCGGATGAAAAAGGAACGGGACCCGGCGGCTTTCTGGATGGCGGTGCTGCTGGGCGGAGCTTTGGGGAATTTTCTGGAGCGGCTCTGTTTTGGCAGAGTAACGGATTTTCTGTATGTGAAGATAAAAAAAGCGCCCATTTTCAATGGGGCGGACGTGGCCGTTCTGATAGGCGCTCTGGGCGTTCTGGGGATTTCCACCGCCAAAAAGGACAATTTATCATAATTTCTGATGAATTTTCCAGAAAAAGTATATAGATTGCTATTGAAGATTAGGGAAAAACGTAGTATAATATGCTCAGGAAACATCCTGAAATGCTCGATAGCCCATCGTTATTGAACCTACATGACTGAAAAGGGATTCCTATAAGCATAAGATATGTCAGGCCTCTTCATAATTCCCTTTGGGCGGAGGAAGGCAGATTCTTAAGCTGCGGTTGCCCACCTGGCTTAGGCTAGGTGTCAAGAGATGGGAACGGCATTTCGGGATCTCCGACCGCAAAGACAAAAGGAAAGGCGGATGCCTTTCCTTTTTTGCTGCAAAAAAATCCTTTCTATTTTCCGTGTCCCTGGCATAGACTTGTACAAAGTTTGGAAATGGGGAGTGTGGAGAATGCAAAGGATTCTTTTTTTCTGTCTGATGGTTTGTCTGATGTTCTGTGGCTGCGGCCAGAAGGACACAGAACGGGCCGTTCAGGGCAGAATTGGCGACGAGAGAGCCGTCAGCCGTGGGGAGGCGGCCAAAATGATTGCTCTGGCCTTTTATGGCCCGGAGGAACTGACGGAATTGGAGCAGACGGCAGATTTCCCGGATGTTTCAGAGGCGGGGGAGGCGTATATTTATATCAATGGGGCTGTGTCCATGGGATTTTTTTCCGGGCACGAGGACGGGAATTTCTATCCGGAAAAGGAACTGACCCTGACCCAGGCCCAGTTTCTGGTGGACAGGCTGGCTCCGGAATTTGACAGCCAGATCGTACTGACGGAGGAAAACGAAAATCTGCCCGTTTCCTACAGCCTTTGGGTACAGCTTTGGGAGACGGCTCTGGAGCACCGCCGGGGAGAGGAGGAGCTTTCTTCCTATGGCATAGAACAGAGGGACAGCCTGCTTTTGACGGCGGAGGAAAACAGCGGATGGTTTGACAGCGGGAAGTTTGGCACAACGGCCATAGATCTGCGGCCCTATGTGGGAGAAAAGCTCCGTTTCTGGGAAAAGGACGGGGAGATCATCGCCTTGTTGGAAGTGACAGAGGAAAACGGGACGGCGGAGAATGTCTACTGTCGCACAGCCGGCGGAAAGCTCCTGCTGGAAACGGGAAATGGAACCGTCAGCCTGCCTTACAGCGGCGAGGCCGTGGACGGCATTTGTGACGTTGTATGGCAGGACGGCGCTGTGGCTGAAGTGATTTCGGCCCAGTCCATTGGTCTTTGTACCGTAAAACGGGTCAATGGCCAGGAAATCTATCTGGGAGAACAGGGGCTGTTTTCCTGGGCGGATGGATACCGCGTTTATGACGGCAGAGAGGAGGAAGCGGCGGGAAAGACGGTCTCCGCCCTGATCTGCGGCAGGAAAGAGGCGGAGTACTTCCTGAAGGACGGAAAGATCTGCGGCGCTGTGCTGCGGGAACGGGAGGACGTGGAAAATATCCGCGTGCTGGTGGGCGGCACAAATGGAGAAAGCGTAGCGCTTTCGGCGGAAGGCGGGTTTTCTCTTTCCAGCAGCGAGGCGGAAAAGGAGTTTTCCGAAAGGACGGTGCTTTCTCAGGAAATGCCCTGGTTCGATCACGGCATCGTTACAGCCAAGAGCAAAACGGAGGCGCCTATAGAAGTGGAGTTTTCCGACGGGACTGTTCGCAGCTATTATGGTACGCTGGAGCTGGAGCGGCGGCAGGAAAAGCTCATTGTTATCAATGAACTGCCCATGGAAACCTATCTGCGGGGCGTAGTGCCGCAGGAAATGCCCGTATCCTTTGGGGAAACGGCGCTGGAAGCCCAGGCCATCACCGCCAGGAGCTATGCCTATAACCGGATCTATGCCAATGAGCTTTGCGGCTACGGCGCCCATGTGGATGACACTGTCAGCAGCCAGGTGTATTATGGCGCGGCTACGGACGCACTTTCCGATGAGGCGGTGGGGCATACGGCGGGTCTCTGTCTCACGGCGGGAAATGCCGTCATTACCACGTATTTTTATTCCACCTCCTGCGGCTACGGCGCTTCGGCGGCGGAGGTGTGGCAGTCGGAGGACGAGGAAAAGCCTTATCTTGTGGGGCAGGCCCATGGCACGGCGGGAGCAAAGCCGGAAACGGAGGAGGAATGGCTGGCTTTCTGGCAGGATTGGGAGGCGGAAGGCTATGATAAGGCGTCGCCCTGGTATCGGTGGAAGGTTTATTTCGGCGTGCGGCAGCTTTCGGAGATCACGGCGGCCAAGCTGGCCCAGACAGCGAAAAGCAGCCCGGAGAAAATAGAACTGCGGCAGGAGGATGGCTCCTGGAAACAGGGAACGCCGGCGGAGCTGGGCCTGTTGAAAAATATTTCCGTGGAAGAACGGGGAGACAGCGGCGTTGTGAAATCCCTTCTGCTGGAATATGAAAAGGGAACGGTACGGGTGAAAGGGGAGTATTCCATCCGCCAGGTGCTTTCTCCTATGCGGATGACCATTGGTGATCCGGTTTATCTCCAGAAAAATGACGGCACCTCCTCTACGGATACGGCTATGCTGCCCAGCGGATTTTTTGCCGTAAAGCCCATGACAAACGAAGAAGGCCAGCTGACAGGTGTCGCTTTATACGGCGGCGGCAGCGGCCACGGCGTAGGTATGAGCCAGTACGGCGCCTGCGCTCTGGCGGAGATGGGAAAAACGGCGGAAGAAATACTGGAATTTTATTATCCCAGCGCGGTGGTGCAGAAGGTATACGGATAAATAAAAAACGGCAGGAATATGTTTTTACACATGTTCCTGCCGTTTTTGCAGCGTTATTTTTTCATGCAGCCGCCGGCGGGTTCGCCTTCGGGGTGCTTTTCCTTGTATTCCTCGGCCAGATCCGCCAGAGAAATATTGTCTACCACACCGTCCAGGGCTTCCTTCATTTTCTTCCAGACGGAAAGGGAAACACAGGTGTCGGAGTTGGGGCACATGGGATTGTCCACGCAGTCTACAGGGGAGAGAGAGCCCTCCAAAAGGCGGAGTACCTCTCCAATGGTGATCTCCTTGGGGTTTCTGGTGAGGATATAGCCCCCCTGGGCGCCCCGGTAGCTTTTGACCAGACCGGATTTTGTCAGGGGATTGATGATCTGTTCCAGATATTTTTCGGAGATGTCCTGTTCTTTGGCGATGGATTTTAAGGCCAGTGTGCCTTTTTCATAATGGAGCGCCAGACTTAACATCAGGCGGATGCCGTAACGGCCTTTCGTAGAAATTTTCATAGAATACTCCTTGTTTGCTTGTGGTTTATTCTTCCCAGCCCTTGCAGACGTCTACCCACGCCACGCATTTGCCGTACTGGTACAGTTCGTCGCAGGTCAGTTCCACTGCGGAGTTGCTGCTGCCGGCAGCGGGGAATACGGTATCAAAACGTTTCATGGAAATGTCGGCATAGGCTTTGGTGCCTTCCGGCAGAGCGAAAGGACAAACGCCGCCGATGGCATGTCCTGTTGCTTCCAGCGTTTCTTCGGGAGAGAGCATTTTCGCTTTCAGGCCGAAGGTGTCTTTGAATTTCCGGTTGTCGATCTTCGTATCGCCTGCTACGGCAATAACAATGGGCCCTTCCTTGGACATCAGACAGAGGGTTTTCGTAATGCGGGCGGGGATTACGCCTGCCGCCTGAGCCGCCAGCTCTACAGTAGCGCTGGATGTGGAAAATTCTATAACATCCTTGGGACAATTCATTTCCTTCAGATAGGCTTTTACTTTTTCGATAGACATTTTTGCTGCATCTCCTCGTTCGACGTATTTTTTCATTATAGGAAATAGCATAGCAGAAACCTAGTTTTTATGCAAGGAAAAAAGCGTAAAAACCGGGAAAGAAAACGGCGGAGAAAAAAAGTGTTGACAGAACAGGGACAGATGTTTATAATGTACAAAAAGCGGTACAGAAACAAGACGGCAGGAGAGGTTTTCGCAATGAGACATACTTTCTTTGATGCAAAACTTCATATGGATATGATGATGAGCATGGGCATGATGATGTCTATGCTTTTTGTGATGTTCATAAGATGCTGACCAGGGTTCTGATGCTGAAAGAAAAAAGAAATGAGAAACGGCTCGGAAGCGGGGCCGTTTTTTTATTTTCCTGAAGGAAGGAAAGGCGGGCCTTTCCGGCTTACAAAAGAAAAGGAGTGTTGCATATGCCTATTATTATCAAAGAAGAGCTGCCTGCTTACCAGGTATTGAGCAAAGAAAATGTATTTTTGGTAACGCCTCAGCGGGCGGTCCATCAGGACATCCGCCCTTTAAGGATCGCTATCCTGAATCTGATGCCCAATAAGATCGAAACAGAGGTACAGCTCATGCGCCTTCTGAGCAATACGCCTTTGCAGGTGGAAATCGAGCTGCTGCAAATGCGGACCCATAATTCCAAAAATACCTCCGCTGAGTACCTGGATTCCTTTTATAAGACCTTTGAGGATGTGAAGGACGAAAAATTCGACGGTCTGATTATCACCGGCGCTCCTATTGAAAATTACGACTTTCAGGAAGTGGATTTCTGGCCGGAGCTGTGCGAGATCCTGGAATGGGAAAAGAGCCATGTGTTCAGTGTCCTCCATATCTGCTGGGGCGCTCAGGCGGCGCTGAATTATTTCTATGATATCCCCAAGTATTCCCTGCCGGCGAAAAAATTCGGCATTTACCCGCATAGAGTGGAAAAGAAAGATCATATTTTGATGCGGGGCTTTGACGATGTGTTCTACTGCCCCCATTCCCGTCATACGGAGGTGCGCTCCAAGGATATCCGCAAGGTGGAGGATCTGGAGATTCTGGCAGAATCCAAGGGCGCGGGCCCTCACATCATTGCCGATAAATCCGGCCGCAGGATCTTTATTACAGGCCATTTTGAGTATGATGCCGATTCTCTGGCTAAGGAATTTTACCGGGATCTGGATCGGGGGCTGCCTATCCAGCTGCCCTACGGCTACTTCCCCGACGACGACCCTAAACAGGCGCCTACCATGCGGTGGAAGGCCCATGCTAACCAGTTCTATTCCAATTGGCTGAATTACTATGTATATCAGGAAACACCTTACAATATCAACGACATCAAGGAATGAAAGGAAGGAAAAGAACATGAAGGATTTACACATCGAAACAAAATGTATTCAGGCGGGCTATACGCCCAAAAACGGGGAAAGTCGGCTCATCCCCATTGTGCAGAGCACCACATTTAAGTATGATTCCAGTGAGGAGATGGGAAAGCTGTTCGATCTGGAAGCATCCGGCTATTTCTATACCAGACTGCAGAACCCCACCAGCGATTACGTGGCGGCAAAGATCTGTGAGCTGGAAGGCGGTACAGCGGCGATGCTGACCTCTTCCGGCCAGGCGGCGTCCTTTTATTCCGTGTTCAATATCTGCCAGGCGGGGGATCATGTGGTAGCCTCCGCGACCATTTACGGCGGCACCTATAACCTGTTTGCCGTGACCATGAAGAAAATGGGCATCTCCTTTACGTTTGTCCATCCCGACTGCAGCGACGAGGAACTGGAGGCAGCCTTCCAGCCCAATACCAAGGCGGTATTCGGCGAGACCATTGCCAACCCCGCGCTGGTGGTGCTGGATATCGAGCGTTTTGCCAAAGCGGCCCATGCCCATGGGGTACCTCTGATCGTAGATAATACTTTCGCCACCCCTGTCAACTGCCGGCCTTTTGAATGGGGCGCCGATATTGTTATCCATTCCACCACAAAATATATGGACGGCCATGACGCTACCGTAGGCGGCTGTATCGTGGATTCCGGAAATTTCGACTGGATGGCCCACAAGGAAAAATTCCCCGGCCTGACCACACCGGATGATTCCTATCACGGCATCACCTATGCAGAGAAATTTGGGCAGGGCGGCGCTTATATCACAAAGGCCACAGCCCAGCTCATGCGTGACCTTGGCTCTACGCCCGCGCCCATGAACGCTTTTTTGCTGAATCTGGGTCTGGAAACATTGGCCCTGCGGGTAGAGCGCCACTGCCAGAACGCCCAGAAGGTGGCGGAATACCTGAACGCCCATGAAAAGATCGCCTGGGTAAACTATGCCGGTCTGGAAGGAAACAAATATTATGAGCGGGCGAAGAAATATATGCCCAATGGCACCTGCGGCGTCATCTCCTTTGGCATCAAAGGCGGCAGAGAAGCGGCGGAAAAATTCATGTCCAAGCTGGAAAGAGCCATCATCGCTACCCATGTGGCGGATGCACGCACCTGTATCCTGCATCCCGCGTCCTCTACCCATCGCCAGATGACGGACGAGGAACTGGTAGCGGCAGGCGTTGGCCCCGACCTGGTACGTCTTTCCGTAGGCATTGAGAATGCGGAGGATATCATTGCCGATGTGGCACAGGCACTGGAGACAGTATGATATTATAAAAGAAAAAACATTGTGTTCTGACTTTTCCTATGGTATACTCAAAACCGATAGGATCTTTCGGTATTGTTTGTGCAAAGTCTTATCCATCTGACCATGCGAGAGACAGAGCAATAATGATACACTGAAAATGAAGCTATGATACATTCCCCGTGTGTATAGCTTCATTTTTTTTTGCTCCGTGAAGTGGCGGATAGATTGTTGACTTGATTTTGGGATGGTGTTATACTTTTTTGAGACTGCGCATGAAAAGGAAGCGCAGGCGGAATCGAGGGATTTGGATGATACGGAACATCTTGGAATACGCGGAGGAAACGGCCCGCCGTTTTCCCGACAAAACAGCCTTTGCCACAGACAAGGAAAGCATGGCTTTTTCCCAGCTGGTGCAGAAGGCCAAGGAAATCGGAACAGCCTTGACAGCATTGGAGAAGCGCAACGCGCCCATTGCCGTTATGACGGAAAAGACACCGGCCATGGTGGCGGCTTTTATGGGTGTCGTTTACAGCGGGAATTTCTACACACCTATTGATACGACCATGCCCAAGGAGCGGATACAGTCTATTTTTCAGACTCTGGCACCGGCGGCTCTGGTCATAGATGAAAAGAGCCGGAAGCTGGCGGAAAATCTGGGCTTTGAAGGCCGAGTATTCTCTTTGGAGGAGATCCCCCAGAGCGTGGCGGAGGACGAGCTGGCCAAGATCCGCAGAAGGGCCATCGACACAGACCCCCTGTACGCGCTTTTTACCTCCGGTTCTACAGGTGTGCCCAAGGGTGTTGTCATCACCCATCAGGCCGTTGTAAATCTGACGGAATGGTATACGGAGACCTTTGATATCACGGAACAGGAGATCATCGGCAATCAGGCGCCTTTTTACTTTGATTCTTCTGTCAAGGATATTTATGCCGTGTTAAAGACCGGGGCTACTATGGAGATCATCCCCAAGCAGCTCTTTTCCTTCCCGGTGAAGCTGCTGCCGTATCTGGAGGAAAAAAAGATCAATTATATCGACTGGGTGCCCTCGGCCCTGTGCATCATCGCCAATACCGATGCGCTGGCAAAGGTACGGCCCTCCCATCTGCGAAAGATCATGTTTGTGGGTGAGGCCATGCCTACCAAGCAGTTTAATTACTGGAGAAGGTATTATCCGGAGGCTATGTTCACCAATATTTACGGCCCTACGGAAACGACAGTGGACTGCACCTATTATATTGTAGACAGAGAATTTTCCGATGAGGAACCCCTGCCCATCGGATACCCCTGCCGGAATACGGATATCTTCATATTGAAAGACGGCCGTCTGGCGGAAGAAGGGGAAAGCGGCGAGCTGTGCGTGAGAGGACGCTGTCTGGCGCCGGGCTATTACAACAATCCGGAAAAGACGGCGGAGGCCTTCCAGCAGAACCCGCTGAATCCTTACTATCCGGAAATGATTTATAAAACAGGGGATATTGCGAAATATAATGAATATGGGGAGATCGTTTTCATGGCCAGAAAGGATCATCAGATCAAGCATATGGGCCATCGGATCGAGCTGGGTGAGATCGAGACGGCGGTGCGCTCCATCGATCTGGTGGAGGAAGGCGTCTGCCTGTACGAGGAAAGCAGCCAGAAGATACTGCTGTTTTACTGCGGGAAAGAAGCCACACAGGCCTATATCCTGAAAAAACTGCGGGATAAGGTGCCCAAGTATATGTTCCCCAATGTGATGATACAGATGGAGGAGCTGCCCCATAGCCTGAATGGCAAAATTGACCGGCTGCGGCTGAAGGAGTATTATGATCACGAATATAAAGGATAAAAAAACAATGGAATCTATTGTGCGGGCC
Organism: uncultured Anaerotignum sp.; assembly: GCA_944381385.1. Lineage (GTDB taxonomy): Bacteria > Bacillota > Clostridia > Lachnospirales > Anaerotignaceae > Anaerotignum. The sequence goes on from CALWKZ010000130.1 coordinate 19,206, forward strand.
TGGCACAGCAAACGGACACAGACCAATTTTCTGCTGACGGAGGAGGAATACCTGAAGGCGGCGGAGGAGAAGCGCTGTTCCATCCTGCGCTTTGAGGGCGGATGCTATTTGTTTTTCCGTCGGGAGCGGCACATAGATTTTTACTTCTTTCTGGAAAAGGGAACGGCTCCCGTGGAGATCCCGCCGCTGCCCCTGCCTTTGGTCATGGAGCAGGTATGCCTGGAGAAAAAGGGGCAGGAGCCGAAGGCTTCTCTTTGGGAGAAAGTTGGCTTCCGGCCTTATCTGGAGCGAAAGCGTCTGGTGATGCCCGTGGTGGAGGGCGTTTCCGGCAGCAGGACCATCGTCTATGCCGAAGCCGCCCATGCGGCGCAGATACTGGAAATGATGGTGGCCAGCTTTGAGCCGTATACCTCCGCTTTGCCGGAGGAAAAGACTCTGCTGGAATCCATTGCCCGCAGGGAAGTCCTGGCGGAGATTCGGGAAGGAAAACTGGTTGGCTTCCTTCGCTTTGGATGGGAGAAAAAGAACTGCGTTCTGTGGCAGATCGCCGTTCTGGAGTCGGAAAAAGGCAAAGGCATCGGCAAAAAGCTGGTGCGGGACTGGATCTGGCTGGTGAGCCCGGAGGCGCTGCGCTGTCAGCTCTGGGTGCGTACAGATAATCCGGCGGCTATGAGAATGTATGAAAAAACGGGGTTCCTGCCTGACGGCAGAATCGCTCCGGTAATGATAAAAGAGAAAGGATAATGTGATATGGAAAGCTTATTGAAAATTTTGGCAGAAATCAGACCTGACGTAGACTTTGAAGGCAACCAGGAACTGGTGGACAGCGGGGAGCTGGACTCCTTTGATATCGTGACCCTGGTAGGGGAGCTGTGCGACGCTTACGATATCGAGATCGGCGCTGATGATATCGTGCCGGAGAACTTCAACTCCGTAGAAGCCATCATGGCGCTGGTAACAAGACTGCAGGAAGACTGAACATAGGGAGAGCAGACAATGGCATTTACATCCATGGCGTTTGTGATGTTTTTGGCCCTGGCTGTCGCCGCATACTATGTAACACCGAAGCGTTACCGTTGGGTAACGCTTTTGGTTGTTAATTATGTATTTTACTATTTCGCGGGGGTAAAATATTTTGTCTACCTGCTGGCGACGACCATTACCACTTACATCGCGACCAGAAAACTGGGAAAGATGGCGGAGGAAAACAAGACCGCCTACAATGCCGCGAAAGCGGAACTGGATAAGGAAGGGAAAAAACGCTGGAAAGCGGAATTTACCAAAAAGAAGCGCAGGGTGCTGATCCCGGCACTGGTATTCAATTTCGGCATACTGGCGGTACTGAAATACTCCGGCTTTGTAACGGAGAACCTGAACGCGCTTTTTGCCAGGATTTCCGTGCCGGTGGAGCTGCCGGTGTTCCATTTCCTGCTGCCTTTGGGCATCTCGTTCTATACCTTTCAGACCATGGGGTATCTGATCGACGTATACCGGGAAAAGACCGCGCCGGAAAAGAATATCGGCAAGCTGGCGCTGTTTATTTCCTTCTTCCCGCAGATCGTGCAGGGGCCCATCGGACGGTTCCAGAACCTGTCCAAGCAGCTTTTCGAGGGAAATTCCTTTTCCTATGAACGGACGAAATTCGGCGTACAGCTGATGATGTGGGGGGCCTTTAAGAAGCTGGTCATTGCCGATCGGGCGTCGGTGATGGTCGACAATATTTTCGGGTTTCCCGATACCTTTGGCGGCACCTACGTGGCTGTAGCGGCGCTGATCTACTGCATCCAGCTGTACGGCGACTTTTCCGGCGGCATTGACATTGCCACCGGCGCGGCCCAGCTTTTTGGTGTGGATCTGGATAAGAACTTCGAGCGGCCTTATCTGGCGACCAGCATCCCCGATTTCTGGCGGAGATGGCATATTACCCTGGGAGCATGGTTCCGGGATTACGTGTTCTATCCCCTGTCCCTGTCCAAATTCTTCATGAAGGTGGGCAAAAAAGGCAGACAGGTGCTGGGGAATTATATAGGTAAGCTGCTGCCGGTGCTGATTCCGCAGTTTATCGTCTTTTTCCTCATTGGTATCTGGCATGGGGCGGAATGGAAATATATCGCCTTTGGTTTTTATAACGGCACTTTGATCGTGCTGGGGATACTCTTTGAGCAGCCGTTGCAGGAGCTGGCGAAAAAGCTGGGGATACGGACGGAATGCTTCAGCTGGCATCTGTTCCGCATCCTGCGGACGCTGGTGCTGGTGGCTCTGGGCAAGATCATCACCCGGGCGGCGGGCTTCAGTCTTTCCGTGTCCATGATGAAATCCATGGTCCTCAACTGGGATACGGATATCCTATGGAACGGCGGACTATTGCAGCTGGGACTGGACCGGCAGGATATGTGGGTATTATTCCTTTCCTGTCTGGTGCTGCTGGCGGTCAGCATCATGCAGGAAAAAGGCATACACGTCCGGGAGACATTGGCCAAGCAGAATCTGTACTTCCGCTGGGCGGTCTATCTGGGCGGCATTTTCACACTGATTATTTTCGGCATATACGGTTTGAATTACAACGCCGCGGACTTTATATACAGGGGGTTCTGAGATATGGGGAAAAAAATAAATATTATTGCCAGATGCTCTGCCTTCTGTCTGGTCTTTGCACTGGTCTTTACGCAGATGACACAGATGTATATCCGCAGAGATGACGAGACAAACGAGATACACGCTTTTTATGGCGAGGAAGAAAATACGGTGGATGTGCTTTATGTGGGCAGCAGTCCCCTTCTGCGGGGCGTATCGCCTATGCTCATGTACCGGGATTACGGGTACACAGGCTATGTGCGGGCCTCGGCCCTCCAGGCGCCGTCCGTGACCTACGGCCTTCTGGCGGAATCTTTGAATTATCAGACGCCCCAGGTGGTAGTGCTGGGCTGTGACAATCTTTTTCAGGAATATGACTACGCCGAACGGGAGGGCGATCTGCGCCGGGCTTTGGACGGCATGAAGCTGTCCGGCTACAAATGGCGCATCATCCGAGAGGTAGCGGAAGCCGATGAGCGGCAGACGGAGCTTTCCTACATTTTCCCCCTGCTGCGGTATCATGAGCGGTGGAAAGAGGTAAATCCGGCGGAGGCGGAAACAGAGCCGCTGATGCAGCATTCCTTTAAAAAGGGACATGTTTACCTGCGGCAGGCGGAGCCCCAGGAATATCCTGAAAATTTCATGGAGCCTACGGGGGAAACGGTGGCTTTTGATGAAAGCGCGCTGGAATATACAAAAAAGAGTATTGCTCTGTGCAAGGAAAAAGGCATTGAGGTCGTGATCCTCCATCTGCCAAAAATGAGCTGGACTTATGAGATGAGTCAGGCATTGGAGGAATTTGCCCAGGAGCAGGGCGTGGCCTATGTGGATATGGACCGGGAGGAGATCCGTAATGAGATCGGCCTGGACCCCCAGACGGAATATTATGACCAGGGCCATGTGAATCTGGCTGGTTCTGTGAAAGTCACAGCCTGGCTGGGAGCATACCTGGACAGCCATTATGATCTGCCGGATCACCGAGGGGATGAAAATTATGCTCAGTGGGACGCGGATCTGGCACAGTATCTGGAGGTTTCCGGCGTATCCTGAAAAAACAGCAGCAAAAGAATCAGGTCAGGACAAAAATGTCCTGGCCTTTTTGTATGCGGAAAAATGCTTGTTTTTCCGAGGAAAGTTCTCTGAGAAGTAGCAGTTTTTAAAGCGTTATGGCGAAAAACATATCATAATCCACAAAAGGAAATGGTAAAAAGAGACAGATATTAAGAAAATTGTAAATAAACCATGGTTGTTTTGTAATAACTCTATGCTATAATAGAAAAAATTAAAAAAGGATTAGAACAAAATGAAAAAAGATAAGTGATTTTTCTTCTGTGCCGAAAGACAGGAAAGCGTTCCGGCACTCATTTTTTCGTCCTTTTATTTTCTGGGCAGGGAGTGTGAAGCGTGGGAAAAAGTGTAATTATCATCAAGGACGTAACGAAAGTCTACCAGATGGGGAAGGAATCCATCCGGGCGGTCAACGGCATCAGCCTGCGAATCCATCAGGGAGAGGTCTGCTGTCTTTTGGGAAAATCCGGCTCGGGAAAATCTACATTATTAAATTTGATCGCGGGGCTGGAGAAGCCTACCAGCGGTCAGATCATATTCAATAAAAAGCATATCGAGCGGATGAA
>CALWKZ010000131.1 GCA_944381385.1 uncultured Anaerotignum sp.
TCTGCGAACATCTGGGGGTAGATTTAAAAGGCCACCACAGAGCTGTCAACGATGCAGAGGCCACAGCGGAGGTATTTTTAAAATTTCTGGATATGCTGGCGGAAAAGGATGTCTATACGCTGGATCATATCAATATCATCGCCAGCAAAACTGTCAACTATAAAAAACTGCGTGCTTACCACGCTATTATTCTGGTACAAAACTACACAGGCCTGCGGAATCTCTACGAGCTGATTTCCATGTCTCATATCGACTATTTCTTCCGCCGTCCCCGTATTCCCAAAAGCAAATTCATGGAGAAGCGGGAAGGGCTGATACTGGGCAGTGCCTGCGAAGCAGGGGAGCTGTACAGAGCCATCCTCAACAGTGAATCTAAACAGCGCATCGCGGAACTGGTTCGTTTTTACGATTATCTGGAGATACAGCCCCTGGGCAACAATAAATTCATGATTGATTCTCCCAAGGCGGAAACCATCCACTCCATGGAAGATCTGAAAAATATCAATCGGAAAATCGTGGCCCTGGGTGAGGAGTTCCAGAAACCAGTAGTCGCTACCTGTGACGTACATTTTATTGATCCTGACGATGCTGTTTACCGTAAAATAATTATGTCAGCAGAAGGCTTCGCCGATACGGATAATCAGGCGCCTCTGTATCTGCGCACCACCGAGGAAATGCTGGAGGAGTTCCAGTACCTGGGAGAAGAAAAAGCAAGAGAAGTGGTCATCACCAATACCAATCTCATTGCTGACCGGATCGAAAAGATCAAACCTATTCCCGACGAGACTTTCCCGCCCAAAATCGAGGGCGCAGACGAGGAACTGCGGCGGATCTGCATGGACAAAGCCCATTCCATCTATGGCGATCCTTTGCCGCCGCTGGTGCAGGAGCGTCTGGAGACAGAGCTGAATTCCATCATTTCCAACGGTTATGCGGTGCTTTATATCATTGCACAGAAGCTAGTGTGGAAATCCGTGGCCGATGGGTATCTGGTAGGCTCCCGTGGGTCTGTCGGCTCCTCTTTTGCTGCCAATATGGCCGGGATTACGGAAGTAAACTCTCTTCCGCCTCATTATGTCTGCCCCAACTGCAAATATTCGGATTTTGAGTCAGAAACCGTAAAGAAATTCGCTCTGGAGGAGGCCAGCGGCTGTGATATGCCTGATAAGTATTGTCCTGTCTGCGGGACATTGCTCCATAAGGACGGGCATGATATCCCGTTCCAGACCTTTCTGGGGTTTGAAGGGGACAAGGAACCGGATATTGACCTGAACTTTTCCGGCGAGTACCAGCAGTGTGCCCACGCCTATACAGAGGAACTTTTCGGCGTCGGCCACGTATTCAAAGCCGGCACGATTGGCACGCTGGCGGATAAAACCGCCTACGGCTTTGTAAAAAAGTATTTTGACGAGCGAAATATTACCGCCCACAACGCAGAAATCATCCGCTTGATGAACGGCTGTACCGGCGTAAAACGTACTACAGGGCAGCACCCCGGCGGCTTGATGGTTGTGCCGAGCGATCATAACATCTATGAGTTTTGTCCCATACAGCGGCCTGCCAACGATATGAATTCCACAGTCACAACGACACATTTTGACTATCATTCTATCAGCGGACGTCTGCTGAAGCTGGATCTGCTGGGGCACGACGATCCTACGGTAATCCGTATGCTCTATGATCTGACCGGTGTGAATCCGCAGACAGTGCCTCTGGGGGACCCCGCTACCATGTCTCTCTTCGAGTCTCCGGCGGCCCTGGGGGTTACACCGGAGGACATTGGCTGTGAAACCGGTACCCTCGGTATCCCGGAATTCGGCACCAAATTTGTCCGCGGTATGCTGCTGGATACAAAGCCAAAAACCTTCGCCGACCTGCTGCGTATTTCCGGCCTGTCCCACGGTACAGACGTATGGCTGGGCAACGCGCAGACTTTGATTGAGAACGGCACCATTACGCTGAAAGAAACCATCTCCACCCGAGACAGCATTATGCTCTACCTGATCAATAAAGGCGTAGAGAAAAAGAAATCTTTTAAAATCATGGAAAAGGTAAGAAAAGGGAAGGGACTGACGGAGGAAGATATCGCGGATATGAAGGCGGCGGATGTACCGGACTGGTATATCGAATCCTGCCAGAAAATCAAATATATGTTCCCGAAGGCTCACGCGGCAGCTTACGTCATGATGGCCTTCCGCATCGCTTATTTCAAGATCAATTACCCGGAAGCATACTATGCCACATATTTTACTGTACGTGCCTGCGATGATTTTGATTACAGCTGTATGTGCAAGGGTATGGATGTGGCCAAAGCGGCCATGAAGGAGATCCATGCCAAAGGCATGGAGGCTACGGCGAAGGACAAGGCAAAACTGACGGTATTGGAGCTGATTGTGGAATTTTACGCCAGAGGATTTAAGTTCCTGCCCATAGATCTGTATCGCTCCGATGCCAGAAAATTCATTGTGACACCGGATGGTCTGATTCCGCCTTTTAACTCCCTGCAGGGACTTGGAACCAACGCGGCCCAGAGCATTGTAGACGGCAGGGCTGCCGGAGAGTTCCATACCATAGAAGAGATCAAGGAATGCACCTCCCTGGGGCGCTCTCTCATTGATCTGCTGAAAGAAAACGGCGTTTTGAATGGTATTCCAGAAACCAACCAGTTGAGTCTATTCTAAAAAAGGGGGAAATCATGTATTATCTGCGCAGAATTTTAGCTTTGATTTCGTTAATACTGATTCTTTTAGGCATGTGGAATCGGCAAAAAGAGATTACTCTTTTGGAAGAACAATATGGTCTTCCTGTAGAAACTATATTATCTCAGCACAGAGATGAACACAAGGAAGGCATCCGTGTAAATACAACTACCCAAGATGGGAATCTCATTTCCGCGACCTGCAAACATAAAAAGCTGTACGGAAATTCTCTGACAGCAGTGGTAACCGCTCATGAGGATACCTCAATGCTTCTTTCCTGTGAACTGCAAAAGGGGGAGGGGAGAGTTGCAATTCTAAAAGAAAATGACGAAATTCTCTTCCAAGCAGAGCTTCCCTTTGATGAAACAGACATTCCTCTGACAGCAGGAGAATATGAAGTTATCACCATTGGGAAAAAATGTACGGCAAATATCATTCTTTCCGGAAATGACTTAGAAATAGAAATTGATTGATTTTTCGGACATAAGAAAAAGGAATCTTGCAAAAGATTCCTTTTTCAATATTTTTATGGATTTCTCAATAAAGAGGGCAGTGCATTATTTGAAGTATCTGTTGTACAGACCCAGGAATGCTTTGCCGTGTCTAGCCTCGTCACGAGCCATTTCATGTACTGTGTCATGGATTGCATCCAGGTTAGCAGCTTTTGCGCGTTTTGCCAGATCTGTTTTACCAGCTGTTGCGCCGTTTTCTGCGTCAATACGCAGTTCCAGGTTTTTCTTTGTGGAGTCTGTTACAACTTCGCCCAGCAGTTCTGCGAATTTTGCAGCGTGTTCAGCTTCTTCCCAAGCAGCTTTTTCATAGTACAGACCAACTTCGGGATAGCCTTCTCTATGAGCAACTCTAGCCATAGCCAGGTACATACCAACTTCTGTGCATTCGCCTTCGAAGTTTGCTCTCAGATCAGCCATGATATCTTCGCTGGAACCCTGTGCAACGCCTACAACGTGTTCAGCAGCCCATTCCATTTCGCCGTCTTTCTGTTCCACGAACTTATCAGCGCCAACATGGCAAACGGGACATTCTGCGGGTGCGGAATCGCCTACATGTACATAACCACAAACGGAACAAACAAATTTTTTCATAATTTTAGCCTCCTTGATTTTACAAATATTTAAAATTTATTGTAAATTACTTTTACTTGATAATGATTATAAATTACATCCTGTCTTTTGTCAAGCACTTTTCTAAAAAAAATTGCCGTTTGGAAGAATTTTATAGGAATCTGTGATACACTATAACAAGCAAAGGAGGAGATTTCATGAAACCACTGGAACTCGGAAAAGAATACTATGGCTTTCTCCTGGAAAGAGCAGAGCCTCTGGAAGAAATCCATGCGAAAGGATATCTGTTTTCCCATAAAAAAAGCGGGGCAAGGCTTTGCTATCTTGCATCCCGGGACAATAACAAGGTTTTTTCTGTTACATTCAAAACACCGCCCAGAGATGATACAGGTGTTGCACATATTTTGGAGCACAGCGTATTATGCGGTTCGGAAAAATACGGCGCAAAAGACCCCTTTAATGAATTAGCCAAAGGATCTTTGAATACTTTCCTGAACGCTATGACTTATCCGGATAAAACCATGTATCCCATCGCCAGCTGCAACGAAAAGGATTTTCGCAATATGATGGACGTTTATCTGGATGCTGTATTCCATCCCAATATCTATCATAAAAAGGGGATTTTCTTACAGGAGGCCTGGCGTCTGGAAGATCAGGACGGGAAGCGGATACCTACGGGTGTCGTATTCAACGAAATGAAAGGGGCGCTTTCCGATCCGGAAAGCCGTCTGGCCGGCGTAATTTCCCGCAGCATGTTCGGCAGAACCACCTATGGCTTCGAGTCCGGCGGTGATCCATCTGCCATTGTAGACTTGACCTATGAGGATTTTCTTAACTACCATAAGGAATGGTATCATCCATCCAATGCGTATTTGTATCTATACGGAGATTTGGATATTATGTATTGTCTGGAGCATTTGGATACCGCGTATCTGAGCAAATACCAAAAGAGCACGGCCTTGCCTGTGATCGAAAAAACATCTCTGCCGGAAGGCGACCATACCATTTTTGATACATTTCCCGCAGAAAACGAATCCGATGATAAAGGCTATTTTGCGTACAGCTTTAAAATAGGAAGTTGTACCCATGTAAAAGAAAATCTTGCCATGCAGATTTTAGGCTATCTGCTGCTGGAAACAAATGCTTCCCCTTTGAAAAATGCCCTAAGGGATGCCGGCGTTTGTGAAGAGGCCGAAGGCTATTTTGATTCTTCCACACTGGAAACCGTTTACAGTATCATCGGGAAAAACGGCAAGAGGGAAGATTTCTCCCGTTTTTGCAGTATTGTGGAGGATGTGCTGCAAGCTGCAGCGGAGCAGGGATTTGACCAGACTCTTTTGGACAGCAGTCTGAAAAAAATGGAATTTTTACTGAGGGAGGAGGACTATGGCAGCCGGCCCAAAGGCTTAGTCTACCATACCAGACAAATGAAAAGCTGGCTCCATGGAGAGGACCCGCTTTCCTGTCTGAAAGTACTGTCCGCCTTCCTGGAGCTGAAGCAGGAAATCCATTCCGGCTACCTCCAGGATATAATCCGCGAGAAATTTCTGGAGCAGAAAGAGAAGACAAAAATATGTTTTCTGCCGGAATGGGGGAAACAGGAACGAGAAGATGCCGCATTCAGTCAAAAAATAAATGACCATCTGGGACGCATGACTGAGGAAGAACGCGCGCAGCTACTGGCGGACGACGCCGCTCTAGCGGATTTTCAGGGTCGTGCAGATACCCCGGAGCTGCTGGCCCAAATCCCCATATTAAAAAGAGAAGATATCTCTCCGGAACCAATGGAAGTGCCAAGAATAGAGAAATCCACCGGTCGATGCAAAGTCCTGCACGTACCTATAGACAGTGAAGGGATTCTTTACTGTCAGGTTTTATTTTCCGCGGACTATGACAGAGATCGTCTTTCTTATGTGGGTCTCCTTGCGGAAGTTTTGGGGAAATTGGATACCAAAAAAACAGCATTTGTAAAGCTTTCCGCAGAGACGGACCGTATTTTCGGCGGATTTTCCCTTTCTAATGATTTTTACAGCAGAGATCATCGGGAATATCTTTCTTTCGTAACAATCAATTTTAAAATCCTAAAAGATGATATAAAAGAAGGCTTCTCTTTCCTAAAAGAAATTCTGGAGGAAACAGATTATACAAATACAGACAGTCTGCTGAAAATCGTAAAAACAGCAAAATTAAAAGCAGAAATATTTTTCCAGAATCAGGCCCATACAACAGCTATCTTCCGGAGCAGGGGCGCCATATCAGCCGGCGCAGCAGCCAAAGAACAGACCTCTGGCATTGCATACTATCAGTTTTTATGCCAGATCGAAAAACAGTTGAAAGAAGATCCCGCTACTGTTGCCAGATATTTGGAGGAAACGGCTAAGCTTGTATTGACCAAAGAACATCTCCAGGCCGCTGTTGGCTGCAAAGAAGAGGATTTCAGTGTATTCTCGGAAATGATAACAGAATTATATGATTTTCTTCCACAATCCATAGAGGAGGAAAAAGAGGGAGGGAGAAACCAGGGAGCCTTTCATCCACAGGAAAGAAAAGAAGGTTTCCGTATTTCTTCCAGAGTACAGTATAATGTCAAAACATGGGATCTTGCCACGGGCAGCGTCCCTTACAATGGAAAAATGCAGGTATTAAAAACCGTCGTAACACTGGAATATTTGTGGAACCAGATCCGCGTACAGGGCGGCGCCTACGGCTGCGGCTGCAATTTCCAACGAAACGGAGGCGTTTATTTCTATTCCTATCGTGATCCCAATCTTCGCAAAACGTACGAAATCTATGATAATTTGTACAGCAAAATAAAACAATTCCACGCGGATGAACGGGAAATGACAAAATACGTCATCGGTACCATCAATCGCTACGATCAGCCCAAAACCAATGGGGAATTGCTAGATTACGCTGTTGCACTGCATTTTTCCGGCGTCAGTGATGAAATGCGCCTCCAGGAACGCACGGAAATCCTGCAAACTACAGACGAAAATATTCGCCAGTTTGCTGAGCTGCTGCAGCAGATTTCATCATCTGAGAATATCTGTACCATTGGAGGCGAAGAAATCTTAACTTCCGAGATTTCTTATTTTGATTCTGTGCGGAATTTAATTCAAAAATGACTCTGGAAAATAATATACGCAATGAACTTGCGCTGCAAAAGAAAGTATGACCTTAAAATGCTATAGCTATTTGGCTATAGCATTTTGAATTTTTCCTGCCAACCTATA
>CALWKZ010000132.1 GCA_944381385.1 uncultured Anaerotignum sp.
TCTTCCACAGAGTGCGCTGGTCTGTATGGTCTGGCAATCGTCAAGGACGATGTGCAGAACAATCAGAACAACTATACACGTTTTATCTGTATCGCCAAAAATATGGAAATCTACGCAGGCTCCGGCAAGATCAGCCTGATGCTGTCCGTAGCCCATAAGCCCGGCTCTCTGTACGCCATGATTGGTAAGATCGCCTGCAAGGGCATCAACCTGTGCAAGCTGGAAAGCCGTCCTATCCCCGGCAAAGACTTCGAGTTCCGGTTCTATTTCGATCTGGACGCTTCTGTATTCTCCAAGGATGTCATTACGCTGCTGAAGGATATGGAAATTGCAGCAGACAAATTCTCCTTCCTGGGCTGCTATTCCGAAATCGTATAAGGGGGCGGCAGGTATGAAGATACTGGTCTTAAATGGTCCCAATTTAAATATGCTGGGCATCCGGGAAAAACATATCTACGGTACAGAGACTTATGAGGATTTGCAGAAACAGGTCACAGCCCTCTGCGAAAAGGAAGGCATTGAAGTGGAGCTGTTTCAGTCCAACCATGAAGGCGCTCTGGTAGACAGGATACAGGCGGCGTATTTTGACCATACAGATGCGATCGTCATCAATCCGGCGGCTTATACCCATACCAGCGTGGCCATTCTGGATGCTTTGAAGGCGGTAAATCTGCCGGCGGTAGAGATTCATTTGTCTGCGGTGGAGAAGCGGGAGGATTTTCGCCAAATCTCCTATGCGGGCATGGCCTGCGAAAAGACCATCACAGGCAAGGGCTTCGCCGGATATACGGAAGCGATTCTTTATTTAAAGGAAAAATACGGTAAATAAAATAAACTTGGGGAAGGAGGCAAGACCCATGGTTTCTAAAAAAATGAAGGAAATGATCGAGCGGAGCGCGGCTTTGAGTGCCATGTTTACAGAGGGGAAACGGCTGAAAGAGCTGTACGGCGAGGAAAATGTATACGATTTCGGCATCGGCAATCCCAATGTCAAAGCGCCGGAGGCCGTCAATCGGGCGGCGGTGGATATTTTGGAGCATATGGATTCTTTGCAGATCCATGGCTATACAGACGCCAGCGGTATCCCGGCGGCACGCCAGACCATTGCGGAGAGTTTGAACCGCCGTTTCGGCACCCATTTTTCCGCGGAAAATCTGGTCATGACCGTAGGGGCGGCCGGAGGACTCAGCGTTATCTGCAAGGTCCTGATCGAGGACGGAGACCAGGCGCTGACCTTCGCTCCTTATTTCGGAGAATATGACAACTACGTTATCAACGCCGGCGGCAGCCTAGAGGCCGTGCCGCCCAATCCGCCTTCCTTCCTGCCAGATCTGGCGGCGCTGGAGGAACGGATTACGGCGCATACAAAAGCGGTGATCCTGAATTCTCCCAATAATCCCACCGGTGTGGTCTATGACGAAAAAACCATTCGCGACCTGGCGGCGGTGCTGGAGCGGAAAGAGAAGGAGCTGGGCACGTCCATTTATATCATTGCGGACGAGCCTTATCGGGAACTGGTTTACGACGGCGCGGAGGCACCTTATATCCCGCTGTATTACCATAATACCATTGTGGCCTATTCCTTTTCCAAGTCCTTGTCTTTGCCCGGTGACAGAATCGGCTATTTGGTGATCCCTTCGGAGGTCGATGATTTTGCTGATGTGGCGGCGGGGGCGGAGATCGCCAACCGCTGTCTGGGCTTTGTCAACGCGCCTGCGCTGCAGCAGATGGTCGTGGCCCGCTGCTGCGATGAACAGACAGATGTGGGCTATTACGACAAGAACAGGTTGCTGCTTTATGAGGCATTGACCTCTTACGGTTATGAATGTGCGAAGCCGCAGGGTGCCTTTTATCTTTTTGTCAAGGCTTTGGAGCCGGACGAGGGGGCGTTCTGCGAAAAGGCGAAAATGCACGGTCTGCTGCTGACACCGGGGAAGGCTTTCCGCTGTCCCGGCTATGTGCGGATCGCTTACTGTGTGGCCAGAGAGACCATCGAAAGATCCCTGCCTTCCTTCCGGGCTTTGGCGGAGGAATATCAAAAATAATATTGTTTGTGAAAAGACCATTTCTTTCTTTCGAGAAGGAAATGGTCTTTTTTGTTTTTGGAGAGAAAAACCACTTTTTGACCGGAAAAAAATATTTTCGTGGCGGTGGAGGATGGCGGATGGTGTACAGATATGGTATGTGGGGAGGGAAGTGGAGGAAATATATGGGATAGACAAAAAAATCCTTGAAATTTGGGCATTTCCAGCAGAAAAAATCAGGCAAAAAAATGGTTTTGGTACTTGTTTTTTTGTTACAGGTATATTACAATGTGGTTAATAGTGGCGAAAAGTGGATGTTTTAGGAGACCGAAAGGCGAAATTCAATTCTGTGGGGAGAAAGGTGGTGACGGCAAAATGTTCATGGGCGAATATCAACATTCCATAGACGCGAAAGGGCGGCTGATTGTGCCTGCCAAATTTCGGGAAGGCCTAGGCGAGCGTTTTGTCGTGACAAAAGGGCTGGATAACTGCCTTTTTGCCTATCCCAGAGAGGAGTGGCAGGTTTTTGAGGACAAGCTGAAACAGCTGCCTTTGACCAGCACCGGCGCCAGAAAATTCGTCCGCTTCTTCTTTGCGGGGGCCGTGGAGTGCGAACTGGATAACCAGGGGCGCATTATCCTTCCCGCCAACCTGCGGGAATACGCGGGGCTGAAAAAGGACATCGTTTCTATCGGCGTAAACAACCGGATTGAAATATGGAACAAAGAAAACTGGAAAGAATACAACGAGGAAGAAAATTTCATCAGCAACGACCTTGCTTTTGAAATGGAAAACCTGGGCATATAACATGATTTTGGAAAGCGGAGGTGTACGCAGTTGGAATTTCATCATATCTCTGTTTTGCTGAGAGAATGCATGGAAGGGCTGGACATCAAGCCGGACGGCATTTATGTGGACGGTACCATGGGCGGCGGCGGACATTCTCTGGAGATTGCGAAACGGCTGACCACAGGGCGGCTCATCGGCATTGATCAGGATTTGAATGCCCACATGGCGGCAAAGGAAAGATTAAAAGAGCATTTGGACAAGGTAACCTTTGTCCATGACAATTTTGGAAATATCGGTCAGATCCTGGATCAGCTGGGTATTGATAAGATCGACGGGATGCTGTTGGATATCGGAGTATCCTCTCACCAGCTGGATGAGGCGGAGAGAGGCTTTTCCTATCAGCAGGACGCACCGCTGGATATGCGTATGGACGCTACAAAGCCGTTCAGTGCTTATGATGTGGTAAATACCTACAGCGAGGACGAGCTGAACCGTATCATCTTTACTTATGGGGAAGAACGGTGGGCAAAGCGCATCGCCCAGTTCATTGTGGCGGCCAGAGCGGACAAGCCCATCACACGGACCGGAGAGCTGGTGGAGATCATCAAAAAGGCCGTGCCCAAGGGCGCCAGAAAGGATGGCCCCCATCCGGCGAAGCGGACCTTTCAAGCCATTCGTATCGAGGTGAACGGGGAGCTGGATGTGCTCCAAAGAGCCATTGACGACGCGGCGGTAAGATTAAAGCCTGGCGGCAGGCTCTGCATCATCACCTTCCATTCTCTGGAGGACAGGATCGTCAAGGAAGCCTTCCGAAAGCAGGAAAACCCCTGCATTTGTCCGCCCGAGTTCCCGGTATGCGTCTGCGGGCGCAAACCTGTAGGGAAAGTTATTACAAGAAAACCCATTGTTCCTTCTGCGGAGGAACTGCAATACAATCATCGCGCCAGAAGCGCAAAGCTGCGGATTCTGGAAGGAATCGGCACAAAATAAACGAGATGGGGTGTAGGCCATGGCAGCCGAAAGAAAAAGAGTGCAAAGAGAATACAGAGGTTCTTACTATACTTATGGAAACGTAGCTCGTGAGCTGGAACCTGATTATCGGCCTTATTATGAGGACGAGGAAAGAAAGGAACGGCAGAAGGAGGCCCAGCGGCAGGAGGCCGCGGAACGCCGGGAGAACCGGGTTCATGCCTGGAAGGTATGCTTTGTTGTGCTGGTTCTGTTTATGGGGTGTATCGCTTTTATGGGTATGCACGTTATGGTAGCCAATGTGGAGGTGCAGGTGCGCCAGCAGAAAAGCGATCTTTCGGATCTAAAGGCCCAGAACGCTATTTTGGAAGCGGAATTGGCGGAACAGGTGGATCTGGATTATATCAAGCAGGAGGCTATCAACCGTCTGGGCATGTCGGAGCCCCAGTCCTATCAGATTGTATACATTGATGTGCCGAAACAGAGCTATACTATTCAGTATGCTTCGGATGCGGCGGAAACGGAAGAGGAAAGCACTTCTATCCTGTCATCTCTCTGGAATTTTTTGACAAAGGAATGATGTTATGAGGAAAAAAGTCGGGGGAATAAGGGCAAATGGAAAATTTGCCTTTATTCTCTTTGCATTTATCGCGGTATTCTGTCTGATGATGGGCAGAGTCCTTTATTTGAAAGTAGTACACGGGGCGGAATATGAATCGGCGGCAAAAAACCAGCAGATTAGCCGTTATGATATTTCCGTAACGCCGAACCGGGGCAGTATTGTGGATCGGAACAATCAGGTGCTGGCTATCAGTACCACTGTGTATAATGTGGTATTTGACGCGCTGCAGCTGGCAGACGTCAAGGACGAGGAGGAACAGGAACGTACCATTGCCACCCTTTGTGAATACTTCCCGGATCTGGAATATGATACCTTGAAGAAATACATTACGGTCAATCCGGAAACAGGCGAAATCTATCAGAACAACCATTGGAAGTATCTGGTAAAGGGCATTGACCGTGCCTTGAAGGAAGAGATCGAAGCCCTGAATCTGAAGGGTGTGGTATTTGAAAAAGACAGCAAGCGCTCTTACCCGCTGAATTCCCTGGCCTGCCATTTGATCGGCTTTACCCGAGGCGATGCCAAATGGGGCCTGGAAGGGTATTACGCGGAATATATGGATGGTACGCCGGGACGCTCCTTTATCCTCTATTCCGGAGCCGACAGCGTGACCTATCAGGATTATGAGGCCAAGGACGGGGATACCGTTGTAACGACGCTGGATTATAATATCCAGCAGATGGCCGAAGAAGTTGTGATGGAAACGGCGGCGGAATGGCCTTCCCAAAATGTGGCGGCCATGGTCATGGACCCCAATACGGGGGAAGTCATTGCTATGGCGGAATCCAATGCCTATGACCTGAACAATCCCAACGAGCCCTTGGCGGTGCAGACAGATGCAGCCTTTGCCGAAAGATGGGAGGCTATGTCCTCAGAGGAACAGGTGGAATATTTGCAGAGCATTTGGCGGAATTTCTGCGTCAGCGATACCTACGAGCCAGGGTCTATTTATAAGCCCATCACCGTAGCGGCGGCCCTGGAGGAAGGCGTCATTACGCCCAATTCCACTTTTACCTGCAATGGTTCCATGTCCATCGGCGGCTATGAGATCGGCTGTCACCTGCGCAGCGGCCACGGCACCATTGACGTAGAGGAGATCATGGCCCAGTCATGCAACATGGGTGTGATCCAGATCGCCAACCTTCTGGGGGCGGACAAGTTTTATGAATACCAGCTGGATTTTGGTTTCGGCCAGAAAACCGGCATCGATCTGCCCAGTGAGGACGCCGGTCTGCTTCATGATCTGGCAGGCATTGGCCCGACAGAATTGGCGACCATGTCCTTTGGCCAGACCTTCAACTGTACTACTATCCAAGCGATTACGGCTTTCTCCGCCCTTATCAACGGCGGCAATCTGGTAAAGCCCCACGTAGTATCCCAAATCGTGGATAAAGACGGCAACGTCGTTCTGGAAAACAAAACAGAAGTGGTCCGCAAGGTCATTTCCGAAGAAACTTCGGCCTATATGCGTACGGCCCTGAAGGCGACTGTAGACCATGGTACCGGCAAAAAAGTAGATATTGAAGGCTATTCTATCGGATGCAAGACTGGTACGGCGGAGCAGGGCGACAGAAATAGAAACGACCTGTGGACGCTGACCTATATGACTTATTTCCCGGCGGAGGACCCGCAGTATATCGTCTTTACGGTCATCAACCAGCCGGAGGAGTACGTGGACGGTGTACAGACCCCCGCGGCTATGACAAAAACATTGATGGAAAACATCATTAAATACAAAAATCTGGAACCTACGGAAGCTACTGAGGACGCTGTAAACCTGTCCTCCAACAAGACCGTTACTGTCGGCGACTATACCAACAGCGTAATCTATGATGTAGTCGGCGATCTGGACGGCAAGGAGCTGAACTACAAGGTGGTAGGCACCGGCAATACTGTGACAAATCAGGTGCCCAAGGGCGGCACGACGGTAGATGTCGGCAGCGAGATCATACTGTATGTGACAAAATCCGAGGCGGATGCCGGCACCGTCAGTGTGCTGAACGTCGTAGGCAAGACCTATTCGGAAGCGGCGGCGGCTCTGGAGGAAAAAGGCTTCACGGTAGCCTTTGAAGGCGACCAAAGCGGCGTCGTGGCATCACAGGACCCGAAATACGGCGTATCCGTAGACAGCGGCAGCGAAGTGCTGCTTACGATGGAGAAGAAGGAGGAATCCACAGAAGATTCCGGGGATGAGACCACCTCAGGAAATTCTCCGTAAAGATCCGTCCTTATAGAGCAACTGCATAGACTCCCTGTTTTTTCAATATATTAGCTAATAAGAGTTTGAAAAGGCAGGGAGTTTTTTATGGAAAAGCCTACCATAAAGGAGAAACGGCGGCTAATGCTGTTTCTGGTCTGTATGACGGCGGGATTCCTGCTGCTTTTGGGCCGGCTGGTATTTATCGACCTGTTCCGGGCGGAAGAGTGGCAGGAGCTGGCTTATGAGCAGCAGACAAGAGACCGGCTCATCACGCCCAAAAGAGGCAGTATCCTGGACAGAAACGGCGTAGGCATTGCCGAGACTCAAACAGCGGCGGCAGTCAGCGCCGTGCCCGCCCAAGTCGCCGATAAGGAAGGGACGGCGGCGAAGCTGGCAGAGATACTGGAACTGTCCTATGAGGAAGTGCTGGAGAAGCTGGAACAGAAGGTAGCGCTGGTACGCATCCAGTCCAAGGTGGATATGGATACGGCGGCGGAGATCAGACAAATGGAACTGGCGGGCGTAAAGGTGGATGAGGATGTGGAGCGAATCTATCCCTACAGCGAGATGGCGGCTCAGGTCATTGGTTTTGTGGGCAAGGATAATCAGGGCATCCTGGGGCTGGAGGCCAAGTATGAGGAATATCTCAAAGGGGAGCAGGGGAAGATCTTGACCCAGACTGACGCCAAAGGCAGGGAATTGAGCAGCGGCCAGGAACGTATTCCGCCGGTAGACGGGAAAAATCTTGTGACAACGCTGGATGTGGTGATCCAGCAGTATGCGGAGCAGACCCTGGAAAAGGCTGTGGAATCCAAACAGGCCAAGCGGGGTGCAGTCATTGTCATGAATCCCCAGAATGGGGAGATCTACGCCATGGCCAACTATCCCTCCTTTGATCTGAACGACCCCTTTACTATAGAGGGTGAGGACAGCATGACAGAGGAGGAGCTGACGGAGGCCAGGAACCAGATGTGGCGGAATTTTGCCATCAACGATACATACGAGCCGGGCAGTACCTTCAAGATGTTCACTTCTTCCGCGGGACTGGAGGAGGGCGTCATCACGCCGGATTCTCCTTTTTACTGCAATGGGTACCATATTGCCGGGGACCGTATGATCAAATGCTGGCGGTATCCCAATACCCATGGCGCTCAGACCTTTACCCAGGGGGTACAGAATTCCTGCAACCCGGTGTTTATGGAAGTAGCGGAGCGGCTGGGCGCGGAAACCTTTATGGAGTATATGAAAAAATTCGGCTTTACGGAAAAGACCGGCGTGGACTTAGCCGGCGAAGCTGTTGGCATTATGCATGACGTGGAAAATGTGGGGCCGGTAGAGCTGGCGACCATGTCCTTTGGCCAGTCCTTCCAGATCACGCCCTTGCAGCTGCTGCGGGCGGCTTCTGCCGTAGTCAACGGCGGGTATCTGGTGACGCCTCATTTTGCCAAGGCCATCGCCGACGAGGAAGGGAACGTGGTGGAAGCCTTTTCCTATGAAAAAGGGGAGCAGGTTCTTTCTGCGGAAACTTCCGCCCAGATGCGGGCGATCCTAGAAAGTGTCGTTTCCCAGGGCACCGGCAGCAAGGCGGCTATGGAGGGCTATTCCATCGGCGGGAAAACGGCTACTTCGGAAAAACTGCCCCGGCACAACAGAAAGTATATCGCTTCCTTCATGACCTTTGCGCCGGCGGAGGACCCGCAGGTCATGTTTTTCGTACTCATCGACGAGCCCCAGGGCACCTATTACGGCGGCACCGTGGCGGGGCCGGTGATATTGGAACTGATGGAAAACGTACTGCCCTATCTGGGCTATCTGCCGGAATATACGGCGGAGGAGCAGGAGGCCCACCTGACCCAAGTGCCGGATATGCTGGGTATGACGGCCCAGGAGGCGAAAAACGCCCTTTATCAGGCGGGGATGACGGCGGAATGGATGGGCGAAGGCGGCGTAGTGGAAAAACAGCTGCCTCCCGCGGGCCAGACCGTCAATAAGGATACCAAGGTGCTCCTTACGCTGGGGGAAGAAAGTTTTTCGGAAAATACGGGAGAAAATTAGAAAAAGGTTTGGTTACAAGGGAGAAATGTGCTATAATCAACAGATATGGGTAAAAAGGAGGAAGTACCGTGAAATTGCGAGAACTGCTGGAGCAGATTTCTTATCAAATCATACAGGGCAGCGATGAAACGGAAGTGGAAAGTGTTGCCTATGATTCCAGAAAGGTGGAGAAAGGCGGCTTGTTTGTAGCCATTTCTGGTTTTCAGACGGACGGCCATAAATTTATCCCCATGGCGGTGGAAAAGGGCGCGGCGGCCATTTTGGCGGAGCGTGCCGTAGATGGTGTGACGGGAAATATCCCTCTGCTGGTGACGGAAAACAACCGGGCGGCTTTGGCGGCTGCGGCGGCGAAATATTATGGAGATCCTTCCGCTTCCATGCAGGTCATGGGCGTGACAGGCACCAACGGAAAAACCACGACCACTTATCTGGTGCGGTCTGTACTGGAACGTGTAGGCCGGAAGGTGGGACTCATCGGCACCATTGAGAACCGCATTGGGGATACGGTAATCCCTACGGAGCGGACCACGCCGGAGTCTTTGGAATTGCAGGCATTGTTCCGCCGTATGGCCCAAGAACGGGTGGAGGACGTAGTTATGGAGGTCTCCTCTCATTCTTTGGATCTGCACCGGGTAGACGGCATCCATTATGATGTGGCGGTATTTACGAATCTGACCCAGGATCATCTGGATTATCATAAAACCATGGAGAACTACAAAAAGGCCAAGGGACTGCTTTTTGCCCGGGCCAAAAACTGTGTGGTCAATCTGGACGACGAAGCGGGAGCATATATGGCAAGCCTCGCCAAAGGCGGCGTTATGACCTATGCCATCGACCAGCCGGCGGACCTGCGGGCGGAGGATATCTCCATTACGGCGGAGGGTACCGCCTTTACGCTGATTTATGAGGGCAAACCTTATGCTGTCCGGCTGCACACACCGGGCAGATTCAGCGTGTATAACGCTCTGGGCGCAATTGGCGCCTGCCTGTATCTGGGAGTGCCCATGGCGGATATTCTGGCGGGGCTGGCGGAAAATCCCGGCGTGTCCGGACGATTCCAAGCGATACGCAGCAAAAAGGGCGTGCAGGCCATTGTGGATTACGCCCATACGCCGGATGGCCTGGAAAATGTGCTGCATACGGCGGCGGAATTTGTCAAGGGCCGCATCATTACGGTATTTGGCTGCGGCGGCGACCGGGATAAGACAAAGCGGCCCATCATGGGGCGGATTGCCGGGGAATGCTCCGGCTATTGCATCATCACTTCCGATAACCCCAGAACGGAGGACCCGGAACAGATCCTGCGGGATGTGGAAGCGGGGATGCAGAAAACGGCCTGCCCTTATGAAAAGCGGGCGGATCGGAGAGCGGCCATTTGCCGGGCGGTGGCTCTGGCGGAGCCGGGAGATGTGATCGTCATTGCTGGAAAGGGCCATGAGACCTACCAGATCTTCCCGGATAAGACCATCCATTTTGACGATACGGAAGAAGTTAGAAAAGCGTTTGGAGAGGACTGCTTATGAAAAAACTGACCATCGGGGAAATCGCCTGGGCAACCGGCGCGAGGATTCTTACAAAAGAACAGGGAAACATAGAGGAACGCTGTGTCACAAAGGTGATCACCGATTCCAGACAGGCGGCGGAAGGCGCGTTGTTCGTGCCCTTGAAAGGGGAAAAGACAGACGGCCATCTGTTTATCGGGCAATGCTTTGAAAAAGGCGCGCTGGCCAGCTTTTCCGAGGAAGAGCGGCTGCCCGGGGACAAAGGCGTGATCCTGCTGGTGGAAAGCTGCGGCCAGGCTTTGCTGGACGCGGCCGCTTACTACCGGAGCAAGTTTGACATCCCTTTTGTGGGCATTACCGGCAGTGTCGGCAAGACCACCACAAAGGATATGGTGGCTTCTGTGCTTTCACAGAAATACAATACCCTGTGGACCCAGGGGAATTACAACAACGACATTGGTGTGCCGCTGACTCTCTTTGGTCTGGAGGAGGAACACGAGGCGGCTGTCATTGAAATGGGCATGAACCATTTCGGCGAGATCCGCCGTCTGGCTGCGGCGGCGAAACCGGATATCGGCCTGATTTCCAACGTAGGCGTGGCCCATATCGAGTATCTGGGCAGCCGGGAAGGCATTTTGCAGGCGAAATGCGAAATGTTTGAGCATATGGATGAAAACGGCACAGCTATTTTGAATGCCGACAACGATATGCTGGCGACCATGGAAGGGAAGCTGCCCCAGAAGATCGTCTGGTTCGGTGTGGAGAATCAACGGGATTTCTATGCCGACGGAATCGAAGCGGTAGGGCTGGAACAAACGAAATGCACCATCCATACGCCCAAGGGCAGTGTGGAGGTAAAGATCCCTCTGCCGGGGAACCATATGGTGCTGAACGCCCTTTCCGCGGCGGCGGCAGGGATGGAGCTGGGCCTGAGCCTGGAGGAGATCAAGGCGGGCATCGAAAACTTTGTGCCTACGAAGAACCGTATGGCAGTGATGAAAACAGAAGGCGGCTTTACGCTGCTCAATGATGTATACAACGCCAACCCGGTTTCCACGAAGGCGTCTTTGGATATCCTTTCCAATGCGGAGGGCAGAAAAGTGGCCTTCCTGGGCTTTATGGGCGAGCTGGGGGAATACGCCCCCCAGATGCATAAGGAAGTAGGCGCCTACGCGGCGGAAAAGAAGATCGACCTGCTGTTCTGTGTGGGGAATTTCTCCGAGGAAATGGCGGCAGGCGCGAAGGAAGGCGGTATGGAACAGGTATACCGCTATCAGACACAGGAAGAATTCTGGGAAAACGGCATACAGCTGCTCCGGAAAGGGGATACCATACTGTTAAAGGCATCCCGGAGCATGGGCTTTGAAAAAACAGTGGAAAAATTGCAAGGAGTGAAATAAAGTGGGTTCTTTGGAACAGGCGGTCTACGCCATTATCATATCGTTTGTGCTGGGGGTGATCCTGTGCCCGATCCTGATCCCTTTGCTGCACCGGCTGAAATTTGGGCAGAATGTCAGGGATGACGGACCCCAGACCCATCTGCAGAAGCAGGGTACGCCGACCATGGGCGGCATCGCCTTTTTGATCGCCTTTGTGGTGGCGTCGCTGTTTTTCCTGAAGGGAAACGCGGACGGTATCGCTGTGGTGCTGATGACACTGTGCTACGGCGTCATTGGTTTTTTGGATGACTATATCAAAGTGGTGAAAAAACGCTCTCTGGGCCTGCGGGCCTGGCAGAAGCTGGCATTACAGCTGATCGTGACGGCGGTATTCTGCTGGCATCTGCTGAAAAACGGCACAGGCACAGCCATTTATATCCCCTTCGCGGGAGGATATGAACTGGATCTGGGGATCTTGTTCATCCCCTTCCTCTTTGTGGCGGTGCTGGGGACCGTCAACGGCGTAAACCTGACGGACGGCCTGGACGGTCTGGCAGGCGGCGTGACTTTGATCGTGGCGGCTTTCTTTATGATCGTTTCCTGGGCGGCAGGCAGCGCGATCTCGCCTGTATGCGGCGCCATTGCCGGCGCGCTGCTGGCCTTTTTGATCTTTAATTCCTATCCCGCCAAGGTGTTTATGGGGGATACGGGCTCTCTGGCCCTGGGCGGCTTTGTGGCCTCCGCCGCGTTCGTGCTGAAAATGCCCATTTTTATTGTGATCGTCGGCTTCATCTACCTGTGGGAATCCATTACGGTCATGTTGCAGGTAGGCTGGTTCAAGATCACCAAACGCAAATACGGAGAGGGCAGACGTCTGTTTAAAATGGCGCCTTTCCATCATCATCTGGAACAGTGCGGCTGGAAGGAAACAAAGGTCGTAACGCTGTTTTATGTTATTACGGCCATGCTGTGCCTCATTGGCTTTTTGGGCTGTAAATATATGTTTTAACGAAAAGAGGGAAAGAACATGAATGTTTCGGGAAAACGCGCCCTGGTCTGCGGTATGGCCAGAAGCGGCCTGGCCGCTGCTGCTCTGCTGCATCATATGGGGGCACAGGTTACCTTGCAGGATATGAAAAAAAGAGAGGACGTACCGCAGGAAGCGCTGGCGCTGGAGGAAAAGGGCATTGTGCTGTACACAGGCCAGAATCCGGACGACATCGCCTGTGCCCAGGATTTGATCGTATTGAGTCCGGGTATCCCCTGTGATCTGCCTTTTATTGCGGCGGCGGAGGCTGCCGGCGTGGAGGTCATCAGTGAGGTAGAGCTGGCTTACCGCCAGACGCCCTGCCCCATTACGGCTATCACCGGCACCAACGGCAAAACGACTACCACGACTTTAACAGGGGAGATCATGAAAACCATTTGCCCCGGTACGGCAGTGGTAGGCAATATTGGTGTGCCTTATTCCGAGGAAGTGGAGCGGCTGACGGCTGAGGATTGGGTCGTTGCCGAAATCAGCAGCTTCCAGATGGAAAAAGCCAGAGAATTCCATCCCCACATCAGCGCGGTGCTGAATATCACACCGGATCATCTGAACCGTCATAAGACCATGGAGGTCTATATTGCCATGAAGGAGCGAGTTTTTGCCCGTCAGACGGCGGAGGATTTCTGCATCCTGAACCATGGGGATGAGGTCTGCCGCAAAATGGCGGAAAAAACAGCGGCAAAGGTGTTTTTCTTCAGCAGTCAGGAGACTCTGGAAGAAGGCATTTTCCTGCAGGGGAAGGATATTTTCGTAAAATGGCAGGGCATGAACGAAAATCTGCTGTCTGTAGGAGAATTACAGATTCTGGGCGTGCATAACTATGAAAACGTTATGGCCGCGGCGGCCATGGGCATCTGCGCCGGTGTTTCTCTGGAAAGCATCCGGGAAGTGCTGCGTTCTTTCCGCGGCGTGGAGCACCGTATCGAATATGTGGCGACCGTAGACGGCGTGGATTATTACAACGATTCCAAGGGCACAAATACGGACGCGTCCATTCGGGCGGTGCTGGCCATGGAAAAGCCCATTGTCCTCATTGGCGGCGGCTACGACAAGGGTGTATCCTTTGATGACTGGACGAAGCTGTTCCCCGGCAGAGTGAAGCATCTGGTGCTGATCGGCGTAACGGCGCCCCAGATTCGGGCTTCGGCGGAGAAATTCGGCTTTACGGCGATCACGGACTGTGAGACCTTCGCGGAGGCGGTGGACCTTTGCCGCAGCAAGGCGGAGCCCGGCGATTGCGTCCTGCTTTCTCCGGCCTGCGCAAGCTGGGGAATGTTTGACAATTATGAACAGAGAGGGGACCTGTTCAAGGAACAGGTGAAGTCCTTTTTGAAATAAGAATCGGAACGAGGTGCAGGCATGAAACAAACAAAACAAGGGAACGCCGCAAGGCGTACCGGGAAAAAAACAAAAAAAACGGAGCCCTTTGATTTTGCCGTGCTTTTTATTGTGCTGACATTGGTTCTTTTCGGCGTGGTCATGATTTTCAGTTCCAGCTATTATTACACCATGACAAACGCCAATTTTAACAACGATATGTTTTATTTCCTGAAACGGCAGGCGGCATGGGTAGTGATCGGATCTGCCGGGATGTTTATGGCTATGCGGATTCCCTATCAGTTCTGGAAAA
Organism: uncultured Anaerotignum sp.; assembly: GCA_944381385.1. Taxonomy (GTDB): domain Bacteria; phylum Bacillota; class Clostridia; order Lachnospirales; family Anaerotignaceae; genus Anaerotignum. The sequence continues at coordinate 14,219 of CALWKZ010000132.1, forward strand.
GGCTTGCTTTTCCGGCATATCTGCTGTCCAATTTCTTTCTGCTGCTGCTGCCCTTTTTCGGGACAGAGGCCTATGGTCAGAAGCGGTGGCTGGGGATCGGGCCTTTGAGCTTCCAGCCCTCAGAATTTACGAAGATCGCTGTAATTCTGTATCTGTCGTACTATGTTCTGGAGCATAGGAGTGAGCTGGCGAATCTGAAGGGATTTCTGAAAGCTTTGGGCATACTGCTGATTCCGGTGGGCTTGATCGCCGTTTCCAACTTCTCCACGGCCCTTCTGTTGGGGTTGGTAGGCATGGTGATTTTGTTTATTGCCAGTCCAAGAATATGGTACTTTGTGGTAGGGGCGGCTCTGTTGGTGCCTTTGGGCGCGCTGGCGATATTGATTCCTCAGTTCCGCTATCGTTTGGATCGTATTCTGATCTGGCTGGACCCCTGGTCTGATACACTGGGAGATGGATACCAGATCATACAGTCGCTGTACGCGGTAGCCTCCGGTGGGCTGTTTGGCCTGGGGCTGGGACAAAGCCGGCAAAAAACATTTATCCCGGAACCCTATAACGACTTTATTTTCTCTATTATTTGCGAGGAACTGGGCCTGATCGGCGCCGGACTGGTGGTGGCGCTGCTGGCTGTATTGGTTTGGCGAGGACTTCGGATTGCCATGCGGGCCAGAGATAGTTATGGGATGCTGGTAGCCACTGGCATCACCTCTGTCATCGGATTTCAGTCCCTCATCAATATCGGCGTTGTGACCAATACCATCCCCAATACGGGACAGCCGCTGCCTTTTATCAGCTATGGCGGCACCTCCCTGATCTTTACCATGGGTATGATGGGCATATTGATGAATATTTCCAAGTTCCCGAAAGAGGGAAGGAATACAGAATAAT
>CALWKZ010000133.1 GCA_944381385.1 uncultured Anaerotignum sp.
ACCACATGGTTCTTTAGGCTATCTGACACCAGACGAAATGGAAGCAACATTCTGGGATCGGCAAGGAATCTAGCCGTTCCCAGAAAATATATTTAAAAATCGTGTCTTCTTTATTGACTATAGTCCAGTATTATCCGAGCAAAACGTCTTAGTTTTATAATAAAATAGCTTTAAAATAGCTTTTTTAGCTTCTTTTAGATTCTTTTAGCTTCTTTCACCATCCTCATGAAAATAAAAAACGCAGAAAAGTAAAGACCTTTAAATAACTATTTTTAGGCCTTGCTTTTCTGCGTTTTTTGTTCAAAAAATACCTTGCATACAAAATGGAAGTATGTTACAATTTGTGCATAATTTGTATATTGCGGTATTATATGTATATAGCAAATACAACAAAATGTTGATTTTGTTTACAATACCAATCTCAAACGATCTATTTGACGCTGATGCTCCTTTCCTGAAGTCAGAAGATAAATGCGAGTGGTTTCAATATTGGAATGCCCCAATACGTCTGCTAATTTTACGATATCTTTACATGCCTCATAAAATACAGTTGCAAACAGATGTCTGAAATTATGCGGAAAAACCTTCTCCGGTTCTACTTCTGCTTTCTCAGATATACTTTTCAGTTCTGCCCAAATCTGATATCGGCTAAGATTCCTTCCGCTTTGGGTGCGAAAAAGCACACCAGAAGTGATTTTCTGTTTTTTTGCAAACTTTAATAATTTTCTGCACAGTTTTGTTGTAAGCAAAATCACCCGAATTTTTCCCTTCATGGAAATTTCTGTCTTTCCCTGTCGAGCTGCTTCTACAGTAATATACTTTACTTCACTGACACGAATCTCTGTAGCGCAAATCGTTTCCATAAGCAGAGTCAGCCGTTCCTTTCCCTGTTTCCTGGAAGTGTTACCCAACGGACATACTCCTGCCGTGTCAGCTCGCGGCTAGGATCACGAAACAAACGTCGTTGTATTTTTATAAATTTCATGTGGCAATCTTCCCAACCAAGAAAACGGAACAATCCATTGATAGAGGAAATCATACAATTAATCATCGTAGGAGCATAGCCCTTCTCTTGTAAATAGTCTTTCCATTCCACCATTATTTCTTTTGTTATCTTTCTATCGTCCAGCCACATAAATAATGCATTGATATCCCGAAAATACTTTTCTATTGTCCCCCTGCTTTTCTCCTCCGCAGTCAAATACTGTTGATATGCCACCATGTTTTCTTTTGATAATCTATATTCTCTCATCATAAATGCCCTCCATATACAAAAGTGATGCCAATATTTTACCATGGAGACCACCTTATTATACTTATTCTCTCTTTCTTAAACTGTTTATTTACGCCTTTTCACAGCCATTTGTCGGCCATTCGTTCTTGTAGTCTAAAGTATATATCTAAAGTTACCGTTGATAAAAGAGGAACCTTCTCCAAAAAAGGTTCCTCTTCGTCTTTCTCTGTCCTTACCATATGTAAAAAGCGAATCTTCCTTCTGGCTGTGTATGAATTCCATTACCGGCATCATCGTTGCTGATCTTACAGGCTCATCTCTGTCGATATCCAGAATATGAAATCGTATCCTCTCTGTACTGCATTTGGATAACACATCCCCTTTAGAAGCTCAGATTAAAAAAAAGTCTTTTGGCATTTCTTTCTATAATTTCCTGCCATCTTCTTAAATAAATATCCATATCCGCATTCTCCACTAAAAAAACAAATTCCTCCCGGCCCACGCCGCCAGAACCAAGCCGCTTACACACAGGCCGCTTACCACATTCGGCACCTCTGGCGCCCGTGTCTCCATGGCATAGCCGGCCTCTTCCAGCTCCCGCAGGGCCTTTCTCACGACTTCCAGCACCAGCATATACACAACGAGCAGGCCCGCCGGCAGCAGCAGCCCGATGTATCCGGCGCACATTTGCAGCAGGTACAGCAGCAAATACCACAGCATCAGCACCGGAATAGCCGCCGACCGGGCCGAAAGCCCCGCTTTTTTCCGTACCGCCCTCTGGCCCTGCCACAGGCAGAACAGCACCAGAAACACAGAATAAGTATACGCCCCCGCGGCGGCTAAAAACCAGCCGTGCATAAACAGCATTTGCCGGAACACCTCCACGGGAAGCAGTGTCTTTACCAGAAAAAACACGCCTCTCCCTGCCGTAAGGATGCCGCAGACCCGGAACCATTTGTTCTCCCGCCAGACGGCTCCAAATCCCCAAAGAGACAGGATATAGCCCACAGCAGGCAGTATCATATCCAAAAAAAACACATCCAACAGGAGCGTCGTCATCACAAAACCAATCCAAACTCTGCCCATGGCCTTCTTCCATGGAGTGATCCGTTCCGCCATATCATCAGGCAGCGTTTCCGGTGTACTTTGCGTCAGCCAAAGATCGAATTCCTTTTCTTCTATACGATTCATCATACGCCATCCCCTCCCAGCATCTTCCGCAGCTTCTGCCGCATACGGTACAATCTGCCCTCCACAGCCCGTTCCGTCATTCCCAGCTCCGCCGCCATCTGCGCCGCGGACTGCATATAATAATACCTTCGGTAAAACAGCTGCCGCTCTCCTACTGACAAATTCGCCACAGCCTCCTCCAAACGTTTCTGCCGCTCCTTTCGCAGCACAGCTTCCTCCGGCAGCGGGGCGCTGTCGGAAACCGTCTCCGGCAAAGGCTCCGCGGGCCTTCTGTTCCTGTTCCAGTTCAGCGCCGTATTTCTGGCAATAGTTCCGATCCAGCCCTTCCAGGAGCCTTTCTCCGGATCATACAACGCTCTTTTCTGCCAGATTCGCAGAATCACCTCTGAAAAGCATTCCTCTAACTCTCCCCCGTCCCAAAGAACGGAAGCCAAAATATACCGCAAAAACGGCCCGTCATGGATCATCACCTCTTCCATATCCTCCGCCTTCTGCCGCGGCGGCTTCTCCTCCTTCATAGACCTCTCCCCCTTCCTGTGGATTTTCCTTTCACTTTCTATTACACAAAAAAACAGGAAAACCCACGGGTTCCGCAAAAAAACAGAGCCTTCTCCCGCCTTATACGCCGAAAAAGCCCTGTTTTTTGGCAGTTTCCTATTCCTCCGGTTCTTCCTCCAGCCAGAACACATCCCCCAGAGGAATGCGTCCGCCATCCGCCAGCACCAGCATTTTTCCCTCTCTGTCCACTCTGCGGAACCGTCCCCGCCGAGTCACATAAACGCCCCCTTCCTTCTTTTCGTCCCGCAGGAAATAGGTCAGACGGAGAAAGGGCCGTTTTTTCTCCCGCTCCTCCAAATGTCGCAGCCTCTCATTCAGCGCCGCCAGCATATCCTCGCTCAGCTCCCGTTTTTCCTCCGTCTGCCGGTCCGTTTCCCGGATGGCGTCGTCATAGCCGCTCAGGGCCGCGAAAGGGGAAAACTGCGCCGCCCGATTGGCCAAGGGCATGGGCCGGTGCTTTTTGGAAACAGGCCGTTCCCGCTCTATGATATCATCGTATGCTCCTTTCATGCTTTATGCCCTCCGATCTGCCGGTTTCGTTCTCTGGCCGTAGCGCCTTCCTCCAGGCTGACGCCTCTCAGCACAGCGTTTTTTCCGTATTTTTTCTTGATCTCCAGCACCGCCTGCTGGAGCCTGCGCTCTTTTTCCCCTTCCTGCCGTTCCTTCACTTCTTTTTCCTTCCGCTGCGTTTCGTCCGTAAACAGATCCATCTGCTCTGCCGCCGGAGCGGGCACCTCTCCCTCCCGCAGCACATGGTTCGCCGAAAGATTCAGCCGCCGCACCAGAAGCCTTTCATCCACGATGCGGTCAAAAAGTGCCACCGCCGACTGGGAGATTCTCCGGGCGGAGGACGTGTACCCATCCAGCCAAAGGGACCCATGGGCATGCTGGGGAATCTCCCTGCCGTAGCCGTCTCGTTTTGTTTTTCCGCTGTATTCCCGCCGCAGCCTCGGGTCCTCCAGGCTTTCCCGGTCATAGCCCACCATCAGCGTCAGCTGATCCGCCGCCAGCCCCTTTTCCAACAAGTCCAAAGCCAGCTGATCCGCCATTTCCAGCAGTACTACCCTAGCCTTTTCCGCCGGATAGGGATGCTGCAGCACCTGTCCCGCGCCCATACTGCTGGACGCAGGCCGGTAAGCCTTGATCTCCGCCATGGTACATGGTTCCCATCCCCAGGCATGGTCGATCAAAAGCTCCGCGTTGACCCCAAACAGCCGGTACAGCAGCTCCTCATTATGGAACTCCTCCTCGCCGCCTAGGGAGCATCGGGCAATATCCCCCATGGTATATAACCCATTTTCCTCCAGACGCTTGGCGTAGCCCCTGCCTACCCGCCAGAAATCCGTCAAAGGCCGGTGCGTCCAAAGCTGCCGGCGATAGCCCTTTTCGTCCAGCTCCGCCATACGCAGCCCCCTTTCATCCGGCGGCATATGCTTCGCCACAATATCCATGGCCACCTTCGCCAGATACAGGTTGGTGCCGATGCCCGCCGTAGCCGTGATCCCCGTTTTTTCCAGAACCTCCAGCAGTATCCTTCCGGCAAATTCTCTAGCGGAGCATCCGGAGGTTTCCAGATACCGGGTCGCGTCCAGAAATACCTCGTCAATGGAATACACATGGATATCCTCCGGCGCCGCGTAGCTGGTATAGATCTGATAGATCCCGGTGCTCTGGCTGATATAGTAACCCATTCTTGGCGGCGCGATGATGTAATCCACCGCCAGCTCCGGATGCTCCCGCAGCTCCCGCAAATTCCAGGATTTCCCCAAAAACTGCCCTCCCGGGGCCTGCTGCCGTCTTTGGGCGTTGATCTGCCGCACCTTCTGCACCACCTCAAAAAGTCTGGGCCTGCCGGAGATCCCCAGGCTCTTCAACGCCGGAGACACCGCCAGGCAGATGGTCTTTTCCGTCCGGCTCTCATCAGCCACCACCAGATTCGTCACCAAAGGGTCCAGTCCCCGCTCCACACATTCCACGGAGGCATAATAAGATTTCAAATCTATGGCGATATAGGTCCTTTTTTCTTTTTCCACAGCCCTTCACCTCTCGAAAATAAGAACAAACGTTCTTATTTTATTGTAAGCCGCCCCTCCTTTTTCGTCAAGAGGAAACCGCTGGCGTCAAAAATCCCCCATAAAAAAACAGACGCGGATTTTATCCAAATCCAACGTCCGTTTTCTTTTATCTTTACTCCGAAGGTCATCCTTACACCCACCGCAGAGAGGTCTCGTCCTCCGCGTTCAGGATCAGATGATGCAGGCCCATCAGATCCGGCGCTATCTTCTGATCCACGTGCATATGGCCGAAATACCATTTTTTGAACCTTGGCGCGCCTTCCATGCGCCGGTACCATTCCTCCAGCACCTCCGGCAGACAGTAATCCCCGTCAATGGGCTTTTGTCTGGAAATACGCCCTCTGGCAAACAACGGCGTTTCATGGGTAATGACAAAGTCGATCTCGTCCCGGTATCTTTCCAGCTGCTCCCGGCCGTAGGCCATCTCCTCCGGGGACGGTTCTTCCTCCCGCCACCAGCTGACGCCTTCCTTCCGCCGGTCCTTGTCCACGGACCTGGCCCCGCCAAAGACGAAATAGTTTCTGCCGTAGATGGAATAGACCTCCCCCCGCATCAGATGGAACACCCGCGCGCCGATGCGATGGATGTTTCCGCCCATCCACCGGCTCACAGGAAAACTGTTCAAGATCTGATGGTTTTCATGGTTGCCGTCGATAAAGGCAATGATCCCGGGGAAAACCTGCTCCAGACTTTCTACATCATGGGGATAATCCTTGTCCCACACATAGCCTGCGTCTCCCGCGATGATAAGGATATCCGTCTCCCGCAGCTCCTGCTTTTCCGCCAGCCCAAACAGGGGCACAAAGGTCCTGTGCTTGTCTCCTGTCACAAATACTCTTCCTGTCATACTTCCTCCTTCATCCCCTCATTTCCGGTAGCAGTATACGCCGCCGCGTTCCTCTCTCTGGATCTTTCCGGAGAAATACAGATACTGCAAATGTGCAATGGCCTCTCCTGTGGCAAACCATTTCTGAGGCGCCGGGAAATCCTCCCAGCCCTTACAGGTGATCTCCCATGTCATGCCCTGGGCCACCACATAGGCCGTTTTCCAGCTGTCATCCAGCAGCCCCAGCACCTCCGCCAGCCGCTGCTCATGGTGATGATACAGTTCCCGTATGCGGCCGTACATATCCGGGATGGGCGTGCCGTGAGCCGGAAGAAGCTGGCGCACCTCCAGCCCTTCCACCTTGGCCAGGCTTTCCAGGTAATCTCCCAGCGGATTTTCCGCGCTCAGCTCAATACAGATATTCGGCGTGATCGTTCCCAGGATGTGATCCCCGCAGAACAGTATTTTCTTCTCCTCGTCATACAGGCACATATGCCCCGGCGTATGACCCGGCGTACAGACCGCTTTCAGATGGTAGCCGCCGTATTCCAGCACATCGCCCTCCTGTACATATGTAAAGTCCACCCGCTTCTTATGGCAGTATTTCCGGCCGGGATGGATATCCGTATTCCTGCCGAAATCCGCCTTCGGGAAGCCGTATTTGATAAAAAGGTCGTCCAGCATCCGCCAATAAAGGTTGCCCGCCTCAAAATTGATGAGCTCGCCATCGGTCTCCCCGGCGTAAACGGTACTGCTTTCCGCCGCGAACTGCTCGATCAGCCCGCAGTGATCCGAATGCAGATGGGTGATAAAAACATCCGTTTCCGAAATACCCAGCTCCGCAAAGGCGCTGCGCAGCGCTTCCTCGCATTCCGGCCGGTTAAAGCCCGTGTCGATGAGCAGATTCTTCTCTCCCGTAATGATATAAGCATTGATCTCCCGCAGAGGGTTATTGGGCAGGGGCACCACTTTTTGATAAATATTTTCCGCAACCTTCGTCAGCATACTGCCGCCTCCTTTTTTCTAAATTTTTTCTTTTTTCCCGCTCCAAGAAGCAGAGGGAAATACAGAGCCAGTATACCACAAAACAGAGACATTCGTCCATGCCCCGTTTCACAAAAAAATACCCGAAGAAGGTCTCCCCTCTTCGGGCTTTTTTATCTCTCCCGTCCAAAAACATCTTTTTCCAGTATACGGGCAGGATTCCCCACAGCGACGGCATTGGGCGGCACATATCTTGTCACCACAGCGCCGGCGCCGATGATGGCGTTTTCCCCGACCGAAACCCCCGGCAGCAGGATAGCTCCCGCGCCGATCCATACTCTGTCGCCAATGGAAATGGGCTGGCAGACCGTATCCCGCCGGGAAAAAGGGTCCTTCTGGTGAGAAATGGTCAGCAGCTGTACCTGTGGGCCTATGAGCACATCCTCTCCAATCCAGATGCCGCCACGGTCCATGCATACACAGCCGAAATTAAAGAAGCTGCCACGTCCCACGTGAAGATTCCGCCCAAAGTCCGTATAAAAGGGGGGATTCAGGCGAAAGCCCTCCGGCGCCGACCGCCCCGTCAGCCGGGCAAAGATCTCCCGCGCCTCCTCCGGATTGTGGCAGCCTGTATTCAGATCGGCCGTGATCCGCTGGGCCTGCCGTATGGTCTCGTGTATCTTTCCGTATTCCGGGTCCTGGACAGAAATGACCTCTCCCGCCAACTCCTGGGCAAAAATATCCTCAGCCACGACCCGTCACCTCATTGATACAGCCAATGGCGTTCAGCGTCCTGGGGAAACCGATAAACGGCAGGCACTGGGTCACCGCTTCGATCAAAACATCCCTGTCATTGCCTATGGCTAAATTAGCGGCGGCATGGGCCTTTGCCTGCGGCTCGCAGCCGCCCAGACAGCAGATGGCGCAGAAGGTGACCAATTCCCGGAAGGAAAGGTCCAGGCCCTCTCTTGTATAATGGTCGCCAAAGCACCAGGCGGTCAGATATTCCTGGATATGCCGCAATTCCTCCGGCGCTGCGGCCCGCATAGCGTCGATATTCTCCCGGCCAAACAGGGCCTGCTGTACCGCCAATCCTTTTTCCAGACGGGTTTCTTCCGTCACTGTGCTTCCCGGTGTTTCCTCTTCCGGAACCCCTGCCGCGCGGAAGGCCTCCCGCACACAGTCCAAGGCCTGCCGTACCTGCTCCAGACCGATATAGGGTGCGCACTGGTACAGGGTTTCCCGTACCTCCTCCGTCTTAGCGCCCATCTGAATCGCCGCCAAAGCGTATTCCCCGATCCTCTGACTGCCCCCAACAGCCAGGGCCGTCACCGCGATCAGTCCTTTCTGTCCCGGTGTCAGTCTGCCGTGCGCCAGCACCTGGCCACAGTAAAACCGCCGGGCCATCTCCTGAAATTCCCGATCCGCTTCCCCCATGGCAAAGGCTTTTCCCGAAAACCACGCCTGCTCCTTCTCTGCCGCTGTTTTCTCTCTATCCATACGATCACTCCCTCAGATCCATCCGTTTTCCTTCAGCCAGCGCTCCACATCCTTTTCCCGGAAGGAACCGCCATAGGAGAAAAATCCTTCCGTCACATGGGCGCCGCCGCAAAGAGCGGCAAAATCCCGCTGGATGCTGCCTGCGCTGCCGCCTCCATGAGTAGCGAATACAGCCGCTTTTTTGCCTTCCAGCCCGCACTGCTCCAAAAAAGTCTTGACTGGCGGTGCCATGGTGCTCCACCAGTTCGGCGTGCCCACCAAAATGCCGTCATACTCCATAAGCCCGGGCGCATCCTCCGCCAGTGCCGGCGCATATCCCCGGCCGATCTCCTCCTTGGCCTGGGCCACAACGGCGCCATAGGCTTTCGGGTAGGGCTTCGCCGGCCGAATTTCCAATAAATCCCCCTTTGTCAACCCAGCAATGCATTTTGCCAGTTTTTCCGTATTCCCAGAATGGGAATAATACGCAACCAATACTTTTCCCATACAGATTCCTCCTTATTGATCCCTTTCTGTTTTGCCGCATCAAAAAAGCAGCAGGTCGCCGGCAGTTCTCACCGGTTCCTACTGCTATTTTATATCTCGCGGAAATATATGTCTAATACTTATATTTTATATTTAAAAATGCCTATTTTAAATTTTTTAAAAAATCCATAAACCGCAGAGCCGCAGGGGAAAAAGCCTGCTCTTTTTTCCACACCAGCACAGACCCCGTCTCCAACGGCGGCCAAAGAGGTAGAAATTCCAATCCCTCGTAGCAGATACCCAAGTCCATGCAGACCACAGCTCCCACATGGTTCCTGGCCATATTGGCAGCATTCAAAAGCAGATTATACCTTGCCGCCGCCTCCAATCCGTCGCCGGTTTTTCCAAACCAGGAAGCCAGCTCGTGGGCCACGCTTTCTCTGGAGGGCAGGATCAGCGGCATCCCCGCCAGATCCTCCGGGCTGACTGTTTCCTGCCATGTTATGGGCCAGTCCCGGGGCACCAGTATCCCCCACCGCTCCCTTTCCGGCATCCGTACAAACTCATATCTGGAAACGTCCACCGGCTCCATCAGAAGCCCCAGATCCAGCAACCCCCGCTCCATCCGCTCCTTTACATCGTCCGCGTTTGCGCTGTAAATGCGGAAGGAGACCTGGGGATGCATTTCCCGAAAGCGGCGGATTCCTTCCGACAAAAAGGACATATTTCCCGTTTCCCCGCAGCCAATGGCGATCTCTCCGGAGATTTCCTCCGCCTGCCTTAGCTCCGCCTTTGTTTTATCCGCCAGAGTGACCAATTCCCTGGCCCGGCGTTTCAGCAGCAGACCTTCCTCCGTCAGGATGACCTTATGACGGCTGCGCCGGAACAGCTGTACCCCCAGTTCCTCTTCCAGCTGTATCAGCTGTCTGGAAAGGGTAGGCTGTGTTATATGCATCAGCTCCGCCGCCCTGGTGATATTCTCTTCCTCCGCCACCGTTAAAAAATAGCGCAGTACCCGCAGTTCCATGGTCTTTCCTCCTTTGCCGTCCGCAGCCTCTCTGCCCTTCCACCTTTTCCTTTGATCTTATCATAACACAGCGGCGGCGCTTCGCCCAGTCCCCTTTTATTATCCGCCGCCCTGCCGCACAAAAGCCCGGTCTCCTTTCAGAGACCGGGCTTTTGCCATAGGGAATCATTTCGTTTCCCGGCACATCGTCCGGGAGGAAGATTTTCGTTTATTCTGTTTTTTGCGCATGATCCGCATGGCAGCTACAGGTATGCGCTCCCTTTGTGGAGGAGCAGCTTCCGCCGGCAGGGCAGCCAATGCATTTCGCGCCGCTTTTTTTCGCCTTATAAATATAGCGGCAGGCCGCGCCAATGATGGCCAGCACAATCATGGCAACAATAATACTTTCCATCACCATGCTCCTTTCTATAGTCAGAAATTTATGCCTTCATTCCGTTCAGCTGATATTTTTCATTGAACTTTTTGTCCGTATTGCGAATCAGTCCCACAACAATCGCCGCCATAACCGCTACCGCGATCAGACCGGGAACGAAGCCCGCGCCCAAAGTGCCCGTTGTGGCCAATGTACCGATCTGGTATACCAGAAACGCCACCGTATAGCCTGTTCCCAGCTGCAAAGCGATACCGCCGAACAGCCATTTCTTATTCTGCATTTCTGAGTTCATGGCACCAATAGCCGCGAAGCAGGGCGGTGTAAACAGATTGAACATCAGATATGCCAGCGCTGCTACCTTGGTCAATCCCATAATCATGGCTACTTCATTGCCGCCGCCAACCAGTGCCAATTCATCTGTATCAATCAAATTGGTCATGCCGTAAACTACAGCTAATGTACCCACTACATTTTCCTTGGCAATAAAGCCTGTGATAGCCGCCGCCGCCAGCTGCCATACACCGAAGCCCAGAGGGATCAGTAACAGGGCGAAGGGAGAAGCGATGGATGCCAGAATAGAGGTGCCCTCCATACCTTCCTCCACCACCTGGAACTGCCAGTTGAAGGCCTGCATGATCTGTACCACCGTGTTGCACACCAAAATGATGGTGCCGGCTTTTACGATATAAGCCTTACCGCGGGACAGCATGGAAAGCACCGCTCTTTTCAGGCTGGGTACTTTATACTCCGGCAGTTCAATGATAAAGAAGGATTTTCTGAATTTATGACCGGTGATCTTATTTACCAGCAAAGCGCCCAGGAAAATCAGGAATATCCCTACAAAGTACATCATCGTACCAATCCATGGCTGATCTGCGAAAAACGCGCCGGTAAACAACGCAATGACAGGCAGCTTTGCGCCGCAGGGCATAAAAGGTGTCAGCATGGCCGTCGCTCTGCGTTCTCTCTCGTTACGAATGGTACGGCTTGCCATAATACCGGGAATGGCACATCCTGTACCGATAACCATGGGAATCACGGATTTCCCGGAAAGTCCTACTCTTTTGAAAATGGGGTCCAAAACTACGGTTGCTCTTGCCATATATCCGCAGTCCTCCAGCAAGGCAATGAGGAAGTACATGACCATAACCAGAGGCAGGAAGCCCACTACGGCGCCTACACCGCCGATGATGCCGTCTACCAGCAATGCCTGCAGGAAAGGAGATGCGTTTTCCACCTGTCCGCCGACCCATCCCTGGAAGGTTTCGATCCACGCCACCAGCCAGTCTGCCAGCCATGTACCAACAGTTGTCTGGGAAATATAGAACACAGCAAACATCACCGCTGCAAACAACGGGATGCCGATAAATTTATTGGTCAGTACGGCGTCAATCCTGTCATGCTGATTCTGGTCTTTGGACAGAACCACTCTGCTCTCTACTTCCTTCACAATCTGATTGACGAAGGCAAATCGCTGGCGATCTGCTTCTTCTACCGCCGCTTTGTTGTGCAGATTTACATTGCTCTGTATGTAGGGTGCCTTCTGCTCTTTGCCTTTGACAGCTGCCGCTGTTTTCACCACTTCCTTCAGTCCCTGATCTCCGGCTGTGGTGGAAACCGTCTTGATGACAGGACACCCCAGCTTCTGGGACAGCGCCTCTGTGTTGATCTGGGTTTTTCTTTTTTCGTTCAGATCGCTTTTATTCAGTGCCACCACCACAGGAATCCCCAATTCCAGCAGCTGTGTGGTAAAAAATAAACTTCTGCTCAAATTGGTAGCGTCCACAATGTTAATGATGGCATCTGGATTTTCATGCTTTACATAGCCGCTGGTGATGCTTTCCTCCGATGTAAAAGGAGACATGGAATATGCCCCGGGCAGGTCCACGGCAATCAATTCCTCCGGCCCGTCATAATATCCTTTTTTGATAGGGCTTTCCTTACGTTCTACTGTAACGCCCGCCCAGTTGCCGACACGCTCATTCCGGCCTGTCAGCGCGTTGTACATCGTCGTTTTTCCGCTGTTGGGATTTCCCGTTAACGCGATTCTCATAGTATACCCTCCTAACATAATTATGTTAGCAATAGCTAACTAAAATCCTTAAAAAATAGTGATGTTTCATCACTATTTATATTGAAATAGCCTTCGCTAATTCAGTATCCATGTTATATCTGGCGTCTTTGATGGAAACAATGCAGCCGCCTTTTAAGTGAGAAATCACCGTAATGGGTTCCCCGCTGTAGCAGCCCAAAGAAAAGAGAAACGCATTCATTTCCTCATCCTCTGTCACAATTTCCCTGATGATATATTCTACGCCGATTTCCGCTTCTAATAATGTCATCTCATTCTCCTATGCTGTTTTCTCTGCTTTTCTAATGCTTACATAAGTTAGCTTTGCTTAACTTCCATTAGAGTTTAATACACAGAAGGAAATTTGTCAATTAGTTTTTGCTAACTTTTTTGAAATATTTTCCATGTTCTCTTTCTTGATTGCTTTCGCGCTGTATCTGCCGGATTCTCAGCATTTCACACTGCTCAAAAAAAAGTTTATTCTTCTTTCAAAGGCAAATGTCAATGTCACACAATACAACCCCCTGCTCGCACCGCTGTTTTTTCGTTGTTTTCATTGGTTCTGACAAAATCTTTCTGTGCGCAGATCCAAAAACTCCCGTTCCGTTCGTCATTTTCAAAGTTACGCCTCCATATTTCCGGTAATAAAAACAAATCACATCTTGATTTTTCCACTTTTCTTGTGAGAAACGACAGTCCGCTCTTTTTTTATTTCCTGTTTCCATTTTCTTCTGCTTTCTTTTTTCACAAAATCAGCGTCTTATTTTCGTCGTTTTATCAGAAACATTCATCCGCACACAGCGGACACCTCTTCTCTCACCGAAAAAACCTATTTGACACCGGAAAATGACTTATGCTATGATAGGCAAAACCGTTGAGGAAGAGTGAGTAGGCTGTATCCCTTTTTCCACAGAGAGCCGCGGATGGTGAGAGCGCGGCGGAAAACATAAAGCCGAATGGACTTCTGAGGGCAAGCGGAAACGGATTTTCCGGAGTATGCGAGACGGAGTATGGCCCTCCGTAAAAAAAGGTCTGCATATGTTTGTATGCGCAAAGTGGGCGTAAATGATACGTCAAGCCGGGTGGCACCGCAGGAGGAAAAAGCAATCCTGTCCCAGCAGAGATACCATATGGATCTGGGACGGGATTTTTTTATTTCCTGTCCCCAGCAAAGAAAGGAGACTGCTCTATGAAAAAAGAAAACATCCCTTACAAAATTTATCTGGAAGAAAACGAAATGCCCAAGGCATGGTACAATCTGCGGGCCGACATGAAAAACAAACCCGCGCCCCTGTTGAACCCCGCTACAAAAGAACCTATGACAGCGGAGGAGCTTTCCGTTGTTTTCTGCAAAGATCTGGTGGAACAGGAGCTGGATAATGATACGGCGTTTTTTGACATTCCACAGGAGATTCAGGATTTCTACAAAATGTTCCGTCCTTCCCCGCTGATCCGGGCTTACCGTCTGGAGGAAAAGCTCCAGACTCCCGCCAAGATCTACTATAAATTCGAGGGCAACAACACCAGCGGCAGCCATAAGCTCAATTCAGCCATCGCGCAGGCCTATTATGCCAAAAAACAGGGCCTGAAAGGCGTCACCACAGAAACCGGCGCTGGTCAGTGGGGCACAGCACTTTCCATGGCCTGCTCCTATTTCGATCTGGACTGTAAGGTCTACATGGTAAAGGTATCCTACGAGCAAAAGCCCTTCCGCCGGGAGGTTATGCGTACCTACGGCGCCTCTGTGACCCCTTCCCCTTCTACGGAAACAGCCGTAGGCAGAAAGATTCTGGAGGAACACCCCGGCACCACCGGCAGTCTGGGCTGTGCCATCTCGGAAGCGGTGGAAAAGGCCGTTTCCACAGAAGGCTATCGCTATGTGCTGGGCAGTGTGCTGAATCAGGTTATGCTGCACCAGTCCGTCATCGGCCTGGAAACAAAAGCGGCCCTGGATAAATACGGCATCCATCCCGACATCATCATCGGCTGCGCCGGCGGCGGCTCCAATCTGGGCGGCCTCATCGCGCCTTTCATGGGTGAAAAACTCCGGGGCGAAGCCGATTACCGCATCATCGCCGTGGAACCCGCTTCCTGCCCCAGCCTGACCAGAGGCGTTTACGCCTACGACTACTGTGACACAGGTATGGTCTGCCCTCTGGCGAAGATGTATACTCTGGGCAGCGGCTTTATCCCCGCGCCCAACCATGCCGGCGGCCTGCGCTACCATGGCATGAGCTCCATCCTCTCCCAACTGTTCCACGACGGCTATATGGAAGCCGTTTCCGTACCCCAGACCGCTGTATTTGAGTCGGCGGAACAGTTCGCCCGGATCGAAGGCATCCTGCCCGCCCCCGAAAGCAGCCACGCCATCCATGTGGCCATGGAGGAAGCCCTGAAATGCAAAGAAACCGGCGAAGAAAAGACCATTGTTTTTGGTCTGACCGGCACCGGATATTTCGATATGCTGGCTTATGAAAAATTCCATAACGGCCAGATGAGCGACTATATCCCCACAGACGAGGAACTGCAAAAATCTTTTGACCAGCTGCCGAAGCTGTCATAACACATACAAAAAAGACCCGTCCAAAGCATCCTTAAAGAAAACATGGTTATCCCCTTGATTTCTTAAAAAGGACCGCTGCGGCGGGTCTCTTTATATATTTTATAGGATTTACATATCATTAGGAATATTATCCCAAAACAGTGCCCTCCGGAAACGCCATACGGAACACACGGCGCACCAGCGGCCCGGCGATCAGCAGCTGGAAGGGCAGCGCCATGACAAAGTTTACCGGCAAATTTTGCAGCCACAGCAAAAACAGACTGCTCCACGCGCCCGTCCTGACACAGACCTCCAATGCCCCATAGAGAGACATGCACAGCACCATAAATACCACCATACAGCAGGAGATGGACAATACCTTTCGCAGTACACTGCTGTCTGGCTTAACCAAATACCGAAAAGCGATGCCTTTGGCGATGCGGGAAACCAGAAACCAGTCCAGGCACATAGCGCAGACATAGGCCAGCGGGAATCCCAGCCAGCCGGAACGCAGTGCCTCCATGTTCCAGCCGTTGTGGAGCACCGCATGATACATGCTCATCCAAATCACCATGCAGAAGCACATCAGTATGGTATAGATCAAACTCTCTCTTTTGTTTTTGGGCATAAATTTTCCTCCTTCAATACATCTTTTTCTGAACTCCCAAGCAGCAAAAAAAGCAGTAGAAATCGCCTGCCTCCTTGCGACCTCCACTGCTCGTGTACATCTCATTCGCCATTGCTGCTTTCCGCATTTTCTATTGTAGCGGAAAAATCCCGGCTGTGTAAGTGTTTTTTTCATTTCGTCCCTTTGTACAGTTTTTCCTATATTTTATCAGGATTCCTGCGCCGAATCACCAATAAATTCCTGGGATATTCCCTTCCGCGGCTTTTGATTCAAGAAAACATAGGTCCTCTCATCGGAACGCTCCGGCGCAAAACGAAACCCCAGACCGGAAAACGCCTGACATTCCTCCAATGCCTCCGCCTCTGTCTCCGTCAGAAAACGAACCATCTCTCCCCGGGCCATTTTGCATAAAGTACCCTTTTCTACGATCCGCCCCGCTTTTTCCTCGCCAAACACACAGGTCACCATGCTTTTTTCATCCGGCCAATACTTGGAAACACATTGGCTGTATTCCTTGGACGCCAGATTCAGTATCGCATCTGTTTCCGCCGCCAGTTTTTCCGCCAGACACGTGCCCCAAAAATCATAGAGATTCTTTGCGCCGTCCACCTCCAGCTTCGCCCCCATTTCCAGACGATAGGGCGTCACCCCGTCCATTGGCCGCAGGATGCCGTAAAACCCGGACAATATCCGCAGATGCGTCTGCACATAGTCAAACTGTCTTTGGGTAAATACACCGGGGCCCATATACTGGTACTGAATGCCCTCATAGGAGAGTATAGCCGGCGTCAGACTCTTCCGTAAATCCATATGCTCCAGACGCTCCATATTCAGTGCCGCGATCTTGTCATTGCATTTCCACAGCTTTTTTAGATCCGGGCCGTCCATTTCCCGCAGTCTTTCCAGCAGCCGTTCCGTTTGGGGCAGAAATTCCGGCAGCGCCTTCCAGTCCAGCATATCCCTGTCTACATTCATTTTCTTCGCCGGAGAAATGATGATCCTCATGCCTGACCGCCTTCCGCCAGATAAGCCAGAATATCCTCCGCATTGGTATCCGGTTTTACCTTGGGCATGACTTTTTCGATCACGCCTTCCTCATTGATAAGATAAGTGGTGCGCACTACGCCCATACTTACCTTGCCGTAGAGTTTTTTCTCCTGCCATACGCCATAAGCCTGAATGGCCTTCAGTTCCGGGTCCGACAGCAGTATAAAAGGCAGCTCGTGCTTCTGGGCGAATTTCAGATGGGACGCCACAGAATCCTTGCTGATGCCAATGACCGCCACGTTCTTCTCTGCAAAGGCCGCATAGTTCTGCGCAAAGGCACAGGCCTGTCTTGTGCAGCCCGGTGTGTTATCTCTGGGGTAGAAATACAGCACTACCTTTTTCCCCAGAAAATCCGATAAGCTGACCTCCGCTCCGTTTTTGTCCAATAATGTAAAATCAGGCGCTTTTGTTCCAACTTCCAACATCTGTATCTTCTCCTTTTCTCTTATCTTTTGGCAGCGGAAAAATCCGCCGCTTCCTTCATCCAGCCCAATAACTCCTCGTCGATCTCCTCCGGGCAGCTGACCATCACATGGTGTGTCCACCGGTTGGGGTATGGCTCCACCGCACCGTCGATCCGCTCAGACTCCAGACGGCAGGCAAGGCCAAAGGTCACCGTCAGCCAGACCGGCGGCCGTTCCTTCGCCTTCCGTACCGGCAGAAAGGATACCTCCCCGAACACGCGCCGGTTGGAAAAGCCGATTTGGGTCTTGGATACCTTAATCCGCATCTCCGGCACCTGTGTTCTGAGTTCCGCCTCCAGCCGTTCATAAATAGGCAGCGCGTCCATATGCTCCCGAAAAAAATAATAGATTTCATCCTCCATGGCTGTCCCTCCTTCCCGCCGTTATCTCTATCTTAACAGGTATCCCGCGTCATGGCAAATATCCTTTTGCCCGGAGGATGCCCATGTTTTTATGATGCAAAACAGATCTAAATATGGTATAATGCCGCAAAAGGCGCCCTTCCGACATGGAACCGCCTGAAAAAAGATACCTTCGCGCTTACGGAACAAAGAAAGGATATTTTTATGATAAACATACTTTTCATCTGTCACGGCAACATCTGCCGTTCCCCAATGGCCGAATTTCTCATGAAATCCATGGTAGCCCAGGCCGGGCTTTCGGACCAAATCCATGTTGCCTCCGCTGCCACCACCACCGAAGAAATCGGCAACCCCGTCCACCGGGGCACTGTCCGGAAACTAGCGGAATACCATATTTCCACCGCCGGAAAGACTGCCCGCCAGGTCACAAAAAAAGATTATGCTCAATACGATTACATCATCTGCATGGAAAAGCAAAACCTGCGGGAAATCCGTCGCATCCTGCCTGCTGACCCAGACGGCAAGATCTGCTGTCTGCTGGACTTTTCCGGCCATCCCAGGGATATCGCGGATCCATGGTACACTGGGAACTTTGATGTGACCTATGACGATATTCTGGAGGGCTGCACTGCTCTGCTGGCCCATCTTACGGAAAAACTAGATCAAAAATGAGTACAGGCGTGAAAGCTGCATCAACCAGCCTTCACGCCTGTTTTTTCCTTATCGGATCATATTGGTCCGAATCTTTTCTTCCTTCTGGGGCAAAGGCACACCCGCCTCTTTTCCGGCGGCAATGCACTGCATGAGCCAGGCCATATTTCTGCCCAACGTCCGCATGGTCTGCATCCCTTCCAGATCCTGTTTTACCTCCTCCGGCGTATTGCCATGGACCATGTTCCAGTAATTGGAAGTAACAATAGGCATCCCCTTGATGGCAAAATACTTATTGATCTCATCAAAGGTAGCCGTAGAACCGGCCCGACGGCAGCTGACCACAGCGGCGCCTACCTTTCCGTCAAAATTACCGCAGATAAACGCTCTATCCATAAAGGAAATCAGTGCCCCCGCCGCAGACGCAAAATGCACCGGCCCGCCGAAAACAAGACCATCCGCCGTTTTCGCCTTCTCCACAAATACATTCACGCAGTCATTCCGGAAACAGCGGCCTATTTTCTTGCAGCTGCCGCAGTCGATGCAGCCTGCCACAGGCTCGTTTCCTACCCACATGATTTCTGTTTCCACACCGTTTTCTTCCAGGGCCTTCGCTACCTCCTGCAAGGCCGTGTATGTACAGCCATGCTCATGGGGCCCGCCATTTACCAATAATACCTTCATAAAAACATCCTCCTTCTTTTCCCTTCTTATTCAGAAACAAAGATTTCTCCCTTTAAGTACAATACTGCGGAGCCGCTGATCATAACACGCTCCGCCCCGTTGGTGCAGTACAGGACGCCGCCCCGCTTGGACAGCTGCTCCGCCCGCATTTCTTCCTTCCCCAGACGCTGTGCCCAGAAAGGGATCAGACTGCTGTGGGCAGAACCGGTCACAGGGTCCTCATTCACCTTCAGCTTCGGGAAAAAACAGCGGGAAACAAAGTCGCACTTTTCCCCTTTGGCCGTCACTACACAGCCCAAACCATCCGCCAGATGCAGTACCTTTTCAAAATCCGGGGAAACCTTCCGTACCGCCTCCTCGTTTTCCAGCTCCAAAATCAGGTCTCTGGAAAGATAAGCGCCTTTTATCTCCGCACCGCACAGAGCTTCTTTCATCTCTTCTTTTACATCCACGCGTTCCGGCATCCGGCTGGGGAAATCCATTTCAAACAATTCCCCTTTTTTCACTACGGTCAGGATACTGCTCAATGTGGAGAATTCCATTTTCTCCACATCCTCATCCACAAAATTCGCTACCACATAGGCCGTTCCCAGCGTCGCATGGCCGCAAAGGTCGATCTCCCCGCCGGGGGTGAACCATTTTAAATCATACTGTCCTTTTTCTTTCTTATATACAAAGGCTGTTTCCGACAGATTATTCTCAATGGCGATCTGCTGCATCAATTCCGGGCTGATAGGCCGCTCCAACACGCATACGCCCGCTGGATTCCCCCCAAAGACCTTCTCTGCAAAAGCGTCAACTACATAATATTTCATGATCCTGCCTCCTTCTATCCATCGTTTCACGATATTCCTGTATTTTCCATTATAATCTCCCGTTGGGCACATCGCAATACAAGATTCTTCGTCCCTTTGGTCTTGCGGAAGGGATGTGTTCCTTCTCCGCAGCATGGAAAATCACCCCACGCCAGATCATAGATTCTCTCTTTATCTTCCATCCGGAGAATGAGATCCGCATCTCCCTTTTTTTCATCAAAATCCATCATTTATTCCAGAAAATTATATCTATTCTGTATATTATTTCTACATTTCCCAGAAAACAATTGACTATTTACGCTATTTTTAATATAATCTCTTTGTAGATTAGGATAATATGTTGCTATTTTGCATAATCGCAATATCGGCTACCCTTATCCGCACAGTTCTGCGCCAAAATACAGGCACATTTTGTTTATACCAGAAAGGGATCGGTTAAAATGAAAAAACGTATTTTTGCACTGCTTACGATCGCCTGCCTTGCGCTTTCCATCACAGCATGCGGCGAAGGAAGCGACACACAGGATGCTTCCACAGACAGCACGGAACAGTCCACAGAGTCCGAGGAATCCTCTGACAGCGATTTGCCCACCTTGGAGGAATACTTTAATTCCGACATCATGCAGTCCATGGTTGACGCTGCGAAGGAGCAGTACGCGGAAGAAGGCATCACCGCCGAATTATATGCTCAGGGCAATGAGCTGCACTACGACTTTACCATGGATGACATTGTAACAACGGAGGAAGAACGTCCCGCTCTTGCGGAAGCCCTTCAGGCCAGCACAGAAGCCAACGCGGATTCTTACGTAAACACTGCCACAGAGGCAAAAGCAGCCGTTTCCAATGACAGTGTCACCGTAGTCCTCACCTTTATGGACGGGGAAGGCAACGTATTGTATACACAGTCCTTCTCTCCCGCTGACGCAGAATAACAATAGCTTTCAAACATTGTTGAAGGCGATCTTATAAGAAAGCCAAACAGGCACCGTTTTCTACAAGGAAAGCCTGTTTTAGAGACATCTTCAAACAAAAATCCCGTTCTATCCGCAGATAAAACGGGATTTTTCTTTTTATGCCGTTGCCGCCGGGTTCACGTGAACCATACAGTGCTTTACCTCCGGGAAATTGGTCTCAATGGCGTGATGGACCTCTTCCGCGATGGCATGGGCCGCCGTCAGGGACAATGCCCCGTCCGCCGCGATTTCCACATCCACATAGGCCTTTGCCCCAAACTGTCTGGTCTGGATGCTGTCAATGCCCAAAACGCCTTCCTGGGCGCTGACTACCTCCCGCATCCGTTCCAGAGTTTCCGTATCGCAGGCCGTATCCATCATTTTATCCATGGCATCCTTGAAAATATCATAAGACGCCTTGATGATGAACAGACAGATGATGACACTGGCAATCGGGTCACAGACGGGATAGCCCAGCATAGCGCCGCCAATACCGATCAAACTGCCCACAGAAGACAGGGCGTCGGAACGATGGTGCCACGCGTCGGCCATCATTGCCCCGGAATTGACCTTTTTGGCAGCCCGCTTCGTATAGTGGTACATGGCTTCCTTCACCACAATAGAGATTACCGCAGCCAGCAGCGCCAGCTTCCCGGGGATTTCCAGCGCTTCTCCGCTCCGGCCCAGGATCTTCTCAATGCCGCTCCAGCCAATAAAAACGCCTGTCACACAAAGGACCATAGCCAGCAGTACCGCCGCCACACACTCGATCCGCTCATGGCCATAGGGATGGTTGTCGTCGGAATCCTTGGCGGACATTTTATACCCTACCATAACAATAATGGTACTGAATACATCCGAGGCGGAATGGATACCGTCGGAGATCATGGCGCCGGAGGCCGCCAGAAAACCTGCCGCCACCTTGAATACCGACAAAACCAGATTGACGATCATGCTGTTGGTGGAAACACGCATAACGATTTTTTCATTTTCTGAAACTGTTTTTTCTTTTGCCATAGGACAAACCTCCTACCCTCATTTTTTTCATCTTCTGTGATTTTATACAAAAAAAGACACCCGCAGAACCGAAATAAAACCGTCCCACAGATGTCTCTTATCATCCGCTGCAAAAATGCCCGACTACGCGGGAAATCCCGCTGTCTGATCAGTTTGTACTGTATGTGCGGGAGCTTCTCCCGTATGTGCAGTGCAAATGGTTTTTATGATTTTACCGTAAAGCGTTCTGGTTTGTCAAGCATAACATTTTACGGGCTTTCCTTCTTTTTTTTCCAGAAAAAACAGCGGGAATCCTCCCGCTGCTTCCTTATTTGTCCTTATCGAAAAAGTCTCTGACCTTTTCACCGAAAGTTTTCTTTTCTTCCTCCGACGCCGCTGTGGCTTCGGACTTGGCCGCCCCCGCCGGGGCATCACCGTAAAACTGCCGCAGCAGGTCTTTTTGACGCTCGCTCAGATCCGTCGGGATCTTTACTTTCAGCGTCACGATCTGATTGCCCCGTACCTTGGGGTTCCTCAGATTGGGCACGCCCACGCCTCGCAGAGTCACTACGGTATCGGGCTGTGTGCCGGGCTTGATGGTATATTTCTGTTCGCCGTCAATGGTCTTGATGGTGATTTCACCGCCCAATGCCGCCTGTACAAAGGTGATGGGCACATCACAGTAAATATCAAAGCCCTTGCGGACAAAAACACGGTTGGGCTGTACGTATACGGTTACCAGCAGATCGCCGTAGCCGCCACCGTTTTCGCCCATCTCGCCTTTATTGGCCAGACGGATGGTCTGGCCGTTGTCAATGCCCTTGGGTACATTGACCTCGTATTTCTTTGTTTTCTTAACTCTGCCGGTACCTCTGCAGGTAGGACAGGGTTCCTTGATGATCTTGCCTGTACCGTGGCAGGCGGAACAGGTGCGCACGGAAGTCACCGCGCCAAACATGGACTGCTGTACGAAGCGTTCTTGACCGGTGCCATTGCATTTGGAACAGCTTTCAGCATGGGTGCCGGGTTTCGCGCCGGTGCCGTGGCAGGTCTCGCACTCGTCCAGTATCGCTACAGAGATCTCTTTGGTACAGCCGAATACGGCCTCCTCAAAGGTCAGCTGGATATTTACGTTAATATCCCGGCCGCGTCTGGGGCCGTTCCTTCTGGAAGAACCACCGCCGCCAAAGCCGAACATACTGCCGAAAATATCGCCCAGATCCCCCATATCAAAGCCTTCAAAGCCGCCGCCGTAAAATCCGCCGCCGCCCATACCGCCCTGTTCAAAGGCCGCATGACCGAACTGGTCGTACTGGGCACGTTTCTTGGCGTCGCTAAGCACTTCGTAGGCTTCGTTGACTTCCTTGAATTTTTCTTCTGCTTCTTTATCTCCCGGGTTCTGGTCGGGGTGGTATTTTACCGCCATCTTACGGTAGGCTTTTTTCAACTCCGCCTCCGTTGCGTTTTTATTTACGCCCAAAACCTCATAATAATCTCTTTTTTCAGCCAACTTCCTCACCGCCTTCATTCATAGAAAAAGTATCACAAACGGCAAAAGCAGGGGCGGTAGAAACCCGCCCTTGCCCTGCAATCGTCTAACTTCTCTATTTTACAGTTCTTTGCCTTCGCCGTCAACTACATTCGGATCGCCGCCGTTGGCTGCGTCACCGCCCTGTGCTGCCTGTGCCTGCTGGTACAGTTTTTCGGAAATCTTGTAGAATTCCTGTGTCAGCGCTTCTGTTGCGGATTTCACATTTGCAACGTCTGTTTCTGTCATGGTTTCCGGCTGCATATCTTTTACTGTGTCTTTCAAGCTGTTCAGAGCACCTTCCACAGCCGCTTTTTCATCGTCGCCCAGCTTGCCTTCCAGCTCGCCCAGTGTCTTTTCTGTCTGGAAGA
Source organism: uncultured Anaerotignum sp. (assembly GCA_944381385.1). Classification (GTDB taxonomy): domain Bacteria; phylum Bacillota; class Clostridia; order Lachnospirales; family Anaerotignaceae; genus Anaerotignum. The sequence goes on from CALWKZ010000133.1 coordinate 23,346, forward strand.
TCAGAGAATCTGCTTCGTTCTTGGCGTCGATGGCTTCTTTTCTCTTCTTGTCCTGTTCCGCGAACTGTTCTGCTTCTTTTACAGCTTTATCAATTTCCTCTTCGGACAGGTTAGAGCCCGCTGTAATTGTAATATGCTGCTCCTTGCCTGTGCCCAGGTCTTTTGCGGATACGTTTACAATGCCGTTTGCGTCGATATCGAAAGTAACTTCGATCTGAGGCACGCCGCGTCTTGCGGGAGCGATACCGTCCAGTTTGAACTGACCCAGTGTCTTGTTGTCTCTTGCCAGAGGTCTTTCACCCTGTACTACGTGGATGTCTACAGCTGTCTGGTTATCTTCCGCTGTAGAGAAGATCTGTTTCTTGTTGGTAGGGATGGTGGTGTTTCTGTCGATCAGCTTTGTTGCTACGCCGCCCAGAGTTTCGATACCCAGAGACAGAGGTGTTACGTCCAGCAGCAGAACGCTGCCTGCGCCTGCATCGCCGGCCAGTTTGCCGCCTTGGATTGCCGCGCCGACTGCTACACATTCGTCAGGGTTGATGCCCTTGAAGGGTTCTTTGCCTGTATATTTCTTAACTGCGTCCTGTACGGCAGGGATTCTTGTGGAACCGCCTACCAGCAGCACTTTGTTGATGTCACTTGCGGACAGACCAGCATCTGCCAATGCCTGACGAACGGGGCCCATGGTCGCGTCTACCAGGTCTGCGGTCAGTTCATCGAATTTCGCTCTGGTCAGTGTAATATCCAGATGTTTGGGGCCGTCCTGGTTCATGGTAATGAAAGGCAGGTTGATGTTTGTGGAAGTTACGGTAGACAGTTCTTTCTTTGCTTTTTCCGCAGCTTCTTTCAGTCTCTGCATTGCCATTTTATCTTTGGACAGGTCCATGCCTTCCGCTTTCTTGAATTCCGCTACCAGATAGTCGATGACTCTCTGGTCGAAGTCATCGCCGCCCAGACGGGTATTGCCGTTGGTGGACAGAACCTCGATAACGCCGTCACCGATTTCAATGATAGATACGTCGAAGGTGCCGCCGCCCAGGTCGTATACCATGATCTTCTGTTCGCCTTCATTGTCCAGACCATATGCCAGCGCAGCGGATGTGGGCTCGTTGATGATACGTTTTACATCCAGACCGGCGATACGGCCGGCGTCCTTGGTTGCCTGACGCTGTGCGTCGTTGAAGTATGCGGGAACGGTGATAACCGCTTCGGAAACGGTCTCGCCCAGATAGCTTTCCGCGTCTGCTTTCAGTTTCTGCAGTACCATTGCAGAAATCTCCTGAGGAGAGTAAGATTTGCCTTCGATGTTTACTTTATAGTTTTCCCCCATGTGACGTTTGATGGAGCTGATGGTGTTGTCGGGGTTTGTGATGGCCTGACGTTTTGCTGTTTCACCGATAAGTCTTTCGCCGTTTTTGGCGAAACCAACTACGGAAGGAGTGGTTCTTGCGCCGTCGCTGTTTACGATAACCACAGGCTGGCCGCCTTCCATAACTGCTACACAAGAGTTTGTTGTACCTAAGTCAATACCAATAATTTTGCTCATAATCTATTTCCTCCTAAATTATCTTCTCATCTTTTTTTAGTTTGCCACCTTCACCATACTGTGACGGATGACTTTATCTTTATATTTATACCCTTTCAGCATTTCCAAGACCACTTCGTTTTCTCCGTAGGCCTCGTCATCCTCATGGGCCACAGCCGCATGGAAATTGGGGTCGAACTTTTCGCCCACCGCCTTGATCTCCTCTACGCCCATGCCATGAAGGATTTCCTGGAACTGCTTCAGAGTCATCTGCACACCTTTGAAGAAAGCGTCCTCCTCGTCCTTTCCTTCCTGTGCCGCCACGGCACGCTCCAGATTGTCCACAACGGAAAGCAGCTTTTCCACAGTGTCTCTGACACCATCATCATACATACTTGCTTTTTCCTTGGACGTTCTCTTTCTGAAATTATCAAATTCCGCCAGACATCTCTGGTATTTATCCAAATGGTCCGCCGCCAGCTGCTCCAGCTCCGCGATCTTCGCTTCCTTTTCGTCCACGACCTCGCCTTCCGCGGCTTCCGCCATATCTTCCTGCCGGAGTTCCTCCTGTAAGGATTCTTCCTGCAGATTTTCTTCGTTCAGATTCTTTTCTTCCACATCTGCTCCTCTTTTCTCTAAGTATTTTTATTGCCGTCGGCAAGGTTTTTCAACACTTTCTCAATATTGCTCACCATTCCGTTCAGTACGGAAACCACCTGGGAATAATCCATTCGGGTAGGCCCTACGATACCAATGGTGCCTCTGGTATTGTCCCCCATTTTGTAGGTCGCCGTGATGACGGAACAATCCTTCATGCTCTGTACCTGGTTCTCGCTGCCGATGAGGATCTGCATATCGTCTGATTTCCCACTTTCCAAAAGCGTTACCAGCACGTCCTTTTCCTCTAAGGTCTGGAACAGGGACTTGGCTTTCTGGATATCGGAAAACTCCGGACAAGCCAGAATATTGTTGGTGCCGCTCATATGCAGATGCACCTTTTCCGCCGCCCGCATGGTCTTTTCAATGGCCTTGAGGATATGGGGCAGGATACCGCTGTACTCCGCCAGCTCTCTTTGCAGTCTGCGCACCACATCTGCGTCAATATCCGCCATGGTATATCCCTGCAATACATGGTTCAGATACATCCCCAGCCGCAGGATCACTTCCTCATGGGGCACAGACCCCATTTTGATCACATGGTTCTTGATGAAATTATCCTCTGTAGCAATGACCAGCAGTATGGACGCATCATCCAGGGGCAGCAGCCGGATCTGTTTGATTCTGATGGTCTGGCTGACAGGTTCTGAAATGATGGTGGTGTAATTGGTCAGCACCGAAAGGGCTTTGGCCATCTCCTCCAGCAGATAATCAATCTGGCCCACATTCCGGTTGACGATATTCTGCAAGTACTGCTCCTCCTCCGGGGAGAGCTCTTTTTTCTGCATCAGATGGTCTACATACAGCCGGTAGCCCAGATCCGACGGGATACGGCCGGATGAGGCATGGGGCTGGATGATAAATCCCATTTCCTCCAGATCGCTCATCTCGTTCCGGATGGTCGCGGAGCTGATGCCCAGATTGTACTTTTTTGCAATGGTTCTGGAACCGACAGGCTCCGCCGTTTCAATATAATCATTGATGATCGCCTGCAAAATCTGTATTTTTCTGTCATTCAACGACATAGCCTTCGCCTCCTTTTTTGATTTGTTAGCACTCACTTCAATCGAGTGCTAACTCATATACATAAGATAGCACTTGCCACCTAAGATGTCAAGTGCTAAATCGAAATTTTTTATAATGTTTTTCTTTTGTTATTCCAGGGAAAACGGCTGTCTCCGCAGCAAAGGAAATCTCACGATTCCGGCAGAAATTCCACAAAAACATGGTTGCTGACGTCCACCCCCCGCGCCGTCAGCCGCAGCCACCCTTCCGCTTCCTCCAGAAGACCCTCCGCCTTCATTTTCTCTACGGCGGGGCCGTAAACCTCCTCCAGCGTCCTGCCAAAACGGCGGAGGAACCGGTCTTTTTTGATGCCCTTCGTCATACGCAGCCCCAAAAACATAAACTCGCTCATTTCCTCCGCTTCTGAAATGGCCTCTACTTCTTCCCAAAGGGCTTCGCCTGCCTGCGCCTTCCGGAGGTATCCCTCCAGAGAAAGGGGATTGTGGAACCGTTTTCCCTGCCAGTAGGAGTGGGCGCCCATGCCAAACCCCCGGTAGGGCTCGTCCAGCCAGTAAATTTGATTATGACGGCTTTCCTTTCCCTCTTTGGCGAAATTAGAAATCTCGTACTGGTGATAGCCGGCCGTCTCCAGCAGTTCCACTGCCATACGGTACATGGCCCGGTCTGTTTCCTCGTCTGTTTCCCGGTATCTGCCCTGGGCGTAAAAATCATAAAAGGGCGTTCCCTCCTCTATAATAAGGCTGTAAGCGGAAATATGCTCCACCCCCAGGGAAATAACAGCCTCCAGCGTTTCCCGCCACTGCTCCAGCGTCTGGCCGGGCAGGGCAAACATCAGATCCGTGTTGATATTGTCAAAGCCGGCTTTTCTGGCGTTTTCCAAGTTCTCCAGAAACTGCCGCCGGTCATGGATACGTCCCAGCCGCCGCAGCAGTTCCTCCTGCCAAGCCTGCAAGCCCATGCTGATCCGATTAAATCCCATTTTCTTCAGTCTTTGGCAGATTTCCCCGTCCAATGTCCCCGGATTGGCTTCAATGGTGATCTCCGCTTCCGGCAGCACACGGCAGCAGGCAAACACCGTTTCCATGATCCGCTCCAGCAGCGGCACCGGTAGCACCGTCGGCGTGCCTCCGCCCATAAATACGCTTTTGACCCCATATGCGGCCAGTTCTTCCGCGCTTTCCTCCAGTTCCCGGCAAAGGGCATCCGTATATTCCGAAAACAGCGCCTCTTTTCCGGCAAAGGAGGGGAAATCGCAGTAAAGGCATTTCTGCCTGCAAAAAGGGATGTGTATATAAAGTCCGATTTCTTCCATAATATCCTCCCTAAAAATATTCTGATGCTATGATACCACAGCCTGCCCTGTCTGCAAACAGAAAAAAGGAAGGCATCGCCTTCCTTCCGGGGCATCTCCATCCGAAAACCCAGATTTTCTGATGAGAAGTCCCTTTTCTGCTCATACATTTTATTTTATAGGGGGAATACTGTTTTATGTCAAAGGCTCACGCCTGTATTTCTTCTTTCTGCCGCAGCCCATGCAGCTGTACTTCGCCTTGCAGATGGTCTGTGTCATGGTGCCCATAGGGCAGTATACACACCAGGAGCGGGGCTTGAACAGCGCCATGGTCACCAGCCCCAATACGGTAGAAGTCAGCATCACGCTGTAAAATCCAAAGGCAAATTGTGCCACCCAGGGCGCCGCCGTACCGTGGTATGCCCAATTCCAGGGCAGCCGGAAGGTCCACAGCAGAGTCACCGCTTCCTTCAGGGAATTTGTCCCCTGGAATACCAGATAGGTATTGAACAGCATCTGGAAAAACATGATAAAAAAGAAAATCAAAAATCCGTACCGGAACCTCTTGCTCCGCAGGAAGCCGGGAATATCCTTCTTTCTGGACAGATGGAATTTATTTCCCAGAAGATCGAAGAGCTGGCCCCTGCCGCAGTAACGGTTGCAGTAGAGCTTATCTCCGCCGAATATCGCCAGCAGCAGCGGGATGAAAAAGCACAGAAGCCCGATCCACGCAAAAAGGATATTGAAAAACCCTAATATCAAATAGGTCGCCGAAACGATCCACAGATAATCATACCATTTTTTCTTCTTCACGCTTCCACCTCTTTCATTCGGATCACCGAAGCCGGACAGGCTTTTTCACATCTGCCGCAGCCTACACATCTGCCGGTATCTACCTTGGCCCACATCCCTTTCCATACCGCCACCGCTCCGATGGGACAGGCTTTGGCGCAGGCGCCGCAGGCCACGCAGCTTTTCTGGTCCACTTCCGCTTTTCTTTTTGCCGCCATTGTTCTCTCCTCCTGTTTCTCTCATCTCTATGAGAAGAGTATAGCCGATTTTCCCCGCCTGTTCCGTGACCGTGTCACATAAGACAAACCAGTTGTCACCTCCTCTTCCCGAGAAAACAAAAATCGCCGGTGTCCCTGCTGTACGCAAAGGATTCCAGCGATTTTATTTTTGATAGGAGTTATTTTCTGTTTTTTTCTGATTTGGCCGCTGTTTAATCCCTTCTCCAAATGGAAGGAGAGAACAGCATAATCATAGGGAAAATTTCCAAACGCCCGAACAGCATATCCAGACTCAGTACCAGCTTGGCGAAGCCGGAGAAGAACCCGAAGTTCTCTACGGGGCCTACCATGGAAAGCCCGGGCCCCACATTGCCCAGGGCTGTGATGACCGCCGTAATGGAGGTCACAAAGTCATAATTATCCAAAGACACCAGAATAAAGGACCCAAACAACAGCAGGATATAGGTGATAAAGTACCCTGTCGTGCCCTGAATGGTCTCCTCGTCCAGTTTCTGGCCCTCCAACTTGATGATATTTACAGACCGAGGATGGATAATGTGGCGCATCTCCCGTAAAGACAGCTTCAGAAGTATGATAAATCGGGAAATCTTGATACCGCCGCCGGTGGAACCGCCGCAAGCGCCCAGCATCGTCAGCACCACCAGTATGGTCTTGGACAATTCCGGCCAGTATTCATAATTGGCCGTAACGAAGCCAGTGGTACTGGTAATGGTCGCCACTTGGAACACAGAGTGACGGAAAGCGCTTTCCAGCGTTGGATACAAATGATAAATATTCGCTGTAATGATCAATGTGGACAAGCCCACAATAATCAAATAATACCGCAGCTCCTCATTCTTGAATACCGCTTTGAAGTCCCGGATCAGCAGCAGGTAGAACAAGTTGAAGTTGATGCTGAACAGCAGCATGAAAATCGTAATGACATACTCGAAATAAGGACTGTCATAGGCGGC
>CALWKZ010000134.1 GCA_944381385.1 uncultured Anaerotignum sp.
TGGGGCAATAAGAAGTACATGAACATGAAGCACCTGGAGGCGGCCCTTGAGGACACCTCCATTGCTGGCTGACTGCATTCACTCCAGAGACTGCAAACTAATTTGCGCAAAACTCTTGACACTACCCCCTTGAGGACACCTCCATTGCTGGCTGACTGCATTCACTCCAGAGACTGCAAACTAATTTGCGCAAAACTCTTGACACTACCCGCACGCAAAAGGGACACTTTATAAAAAGTGTCCCTTTTTTGATGTAAAAATTGCATACAAAATAAAATTACCCGAATCCTACATGGATACCCTCACCGCATTTTCCCGTACGGAATTGATGGTATCCACCAATTCTTTTTGGGTCTTTGCGTCAAAGAGTTTGAGAAAACTGATGGGCTTATCAAAAGGCGGCTTCTTCAGTTCTAAAACATTTTCCATATATCCATTCAGTTCAATATGCTGTATCACCTTATGGACAAAAGCAATCTGATCCTGATTTAGGGACTGATCGTTGATAAACTCGGAAAAGGCCGCCATCGCCGCTTCATGATCCAACTTGGCGATCTTTCGGATCAACAGACCAAAAGGCGTATCTCCGAATTCCCGTACATAGTCCTCTCTGCTGCCCAATTCACTGGTCAGTATCCGCTCCAATTCCTGATAATCCCCCTGGGACAGCGGTATATTGTGGGTCAGTTTATGGATAGCTAAGGTATCCCCATGCTCATTGACATATCGGTTCACCTTTGCCCGATAATCTTCAAAATCATAGGCCGCCTCCATTGGCACCCCTTCCTGCTGTTCTGTAACAGGGTCTGTCAGTTTTGTGATGATGGGGCGTTTTTTCTCTCCCTCCACCAGAAATTGAATCAGATCCCGCAGTTCCTTCCGCACCTTCTCAAACAAAAGTAAATCCTTGGCGTCCCAGAAAGCATCGGTACTGATTTCCCGAATCAGCGGCAGTTTTTCCTTAACCTGAGGAATGGTGACCTTCTTCTCCAGCAGCGCCGCCATATCACAAAGCTGTTTCTTCGCATATTTAAAGGACGGCATCTGCTCCAGATGCGCCAGCATCAGCCCATACATGAAATTATCAAACCGCTTGGCAAATTCATCGGGATCATCCAGAAATACCAGCGGCGCGATCTCCCGTTCCAGTTCCCCTTTGTCCAAATCGTCAATATAGGCAAAAGCGTCCTCTTTTTGATATTTTTCCACATACCGCAGCCGCATTTTTACGGCGATCAAATCCCGTTTCAAATTTGCCACCTGTCCATGGCAGTTATCCGCCAATTCCTTCCGCCATGCCTGATAGTCCTCATCCGCGAAGGTACTTTCCTGCAACGCCACCATGAGCCTTACCTGTTTCCCGAAGATATTCTCCGACAGGGTTTTCGTTTTTTTCGTTTCGTAGCCTTCCTTATGCTGACGGAAGTATTCAAAATTGCCGCAGTAATCGAAAATCAAAAACCGCCGCTTATCCATATATTCCCCGTCGATCTGGTCGATACAGGACAGCCCCTTGCATAACCGTGTGCCCCGTCCGATCATCTGCCAGAACTTGGCTTTGGAACGTACTTTCTTGAAAAACACCAGATTCACGCATTCCGGCACATCCACACCTGTATCCATCATATCCACCGATACGGCGATATGGGGATCGCTTTCCGCTATTTTAAATTGTTTAATTGCGTCTCTGGCATAGGAATCGTCACAGACCACCCGCCGGATAAAATTCCCATGGTACTGGGGATACAGGGCGTTGAACCGATCCACAATAAACTGGGCGTGGCGCTTATTCTGGGCGAAAATAATGGTTTTCCCCAGCCTGTCGCCGCCTGCCACACGGATGCCCCGCTCCATCAGATCCTGCAATACCTGATCCACAGTCTTTTCATTGAATACAAACTGGTTCAATGCCGCAGAAGGGATAAATTCCGGCATCGCGCCGTCCTCCGTGAAATCCTCCTCATACCGTTCCTTATCCTCTTTTGACAGTTCATCGTAAGTAATGCCTTCCTCCAAAAACTTGGTTTTTACCTCATAATTATAATAAGGCACCAGCACATGATCCTGATAAACCGCCGTTTCATAGTCATAGGCATAGGTCGGCACATCATGCTCCATCTCAAAGAAATCGTATGTATTATGGTCTACGTCTTTTTTCGGCGTAGCCGTCAGCCCCACCAGAATGGCGTCAAAATACTGGAAAATGGCGCGGTACTTCTTGAAAATACTTCTATGGCTTTCATCAATGATGATGAGGTCAAAGTGGGCCGGCGTAAAGAGCCGCTGTCCGTCTTTTGTTTTCGTATCGTCAATGGCGTTGAGCATGGTAGGATACGTGGAAAAGACGATTCTGGCGTTGCGGTCGTCCTTATTGGTGCAGAGATTGCACAGGGACAGATCCGGCAGGCACGCCTTAAAGCCGTCCTTTGCCTGATCCACCAGTTCTGTACGGTCCGCCAGAAACAGGATATTGGTCACATACTTCCCACGGCTCAGCACATCCGTCAGGCTGGCAGCCGTTCTTGTTTTGCCCGTTCCCGTCGCCATCACCAGCAGATGCTTGCGAAAGCCCTGTTCGATCTGCCCACAGACGGCACGAATGGCTTCTTTCTGGTAATAGCGGTCGGTGATTTTGTCGCTGATGGGCATTGTTTCCAGAGCCAGCCGTTCTGTCCGGCGGTTCATGAGCTTTTGCAGGTCGTCTTTGCTGAAAATGCCGCTGACCTGCCGCTTGGGGCCGCTCCATTTATCCCAAAAATACGTTTCAAAGCCGTTGGTAATGAAAATCATAGGGTATCTGCCAAACTTTCGTTCCAGACAATCCGCGTATAACTCCGCCTGCCGCAGGCCATCGTTCGGGTCACGGCTGGCACGCTTGGCCTCCACTACAGCCAAAGGCAGACCATCCTTGCCGAAAAGCACATAGTCCGCATAGCCTTTCTGCCCCACGATCCCCGCCATGTCGTCCACTTCGTATTCCACCTGCACATCAGCGTCCACGCCTTCCAAATGCCAGCCCATTTCCCTGAGATCCACATCAATAAACCGCTTGCGGGTAGCAAATTCCGAAAGATCCTCCGCTTGGAAGGTACGCTCTTTCTTGTGCTGGTCTTTTTCCGCCGTGAAACGGGCAGACATTTCCTCGATCTGCTTGCGGAGTTTTTCAATTTCTGCCTGTTTTTCATCCAGCAGGCTTTCCTGTTCCTTGATTCTTTTCACATCCACAGCGATTTTCTCGGCGGGGATCAGGGCAGGGTCAAACTTCCGTTCTTCGTAGGCGGTGCCATAGCAATAGTCGATCCACTGGACGAACTCAAAAAGGATTTCCAAACTCAGCAGGGCATCTCCCTTTTGAACGCTCCGCCCCGTATGTACGGCTCCATTGCCCAGCTTGACGATAAAGGACAGCTTGCCCCAGGTATTCCGGTCTACGGCAAAACGGAAGGAAGGCTCATGGAGGAGGGACTGGAGGTTGTCCCGATAAGGCATCTCCATGGAGGTATCGGCGGCATAGACCCACTTCACCGCCAGTTCCAAGGCTTTCCGACAGCCCACGGCACACATGGCAGGAGAAGCGGCAAAGATGCGCTCCGCTTCTACGCAGGCAGGG
>CALWKZ010000135.1 GCA_944381385.1 uncultured Anaerotignum sp.
GTATCCTTCTGCCATTCGGAATAGCCTTCGGAGGAGTCGATGCACAGGATGTCCACGCCTGCCTCTACCAGGGCGGGCACTCTCTGCTGGTAGTCACGGGTATTGATACCGGCGCCTACTACATAACGTTTCTGGGCGTCCAGCAGTTCGTTGGTGTTTTCTTTATGGCTGTCATAGTCTTTGCGGAACACCAGATATTGCAGTCTGCCTTCCTTATCCACGATAGGCAGCTGGTTGATCTTGTTGTCCCAGATAATGTCGTTGGCTTCTTTCAGTGTAGTGCCTTCCGGCGCGTAGATCAGCTGATCCAGAGGAGTCATGAATTCTTTTACCTTCACATCCCGGTCCATACGGCTGATGCGGTAGTCTCTGCTGGTTACCAGACCTACCAGCTTGCCCTGCGCTGTGCCGTCTGTGGTGACCGCTACCGTGGAATGACCAGTTCTTGCTTTCAGGTTCAGGATATCCTGCAGTGTGCTTTCGGGGCTGATATTGGAATCGCTCATTACAAAGCCCGCCTTGTATGCCTTTGCTCTGGCAACCATAGCCGCCTGGCTTTCGATGGACTGAGAACCGAAGATAAAGGAGATGCCGCCTTCCTTGGCCAGAGCCACCGCCATTTTATCGTCGGAAACCGCCTGCATGACTGCGGAAACCAGAGGGATATTCATTTCCAGCGCGGGTTTCTCTCCTTTTTTGAATTTTACGATAGGTGTTTTCAGACTTACGTTTTCCACCATACATTCCTTTGTGGTATAGCCGGGTACCAAAAGGAATTCGCTGAAGGTTCTGGAAGGTTCCGTGAAATAAATTGCCATATGCTTTTTCTCCTCCTGTTAAAAATACTGTTGATCCACTGTGAAGCCGCCTGCTAGGACAGGAAATAAAAAAAGGAAAAGTGCCCGAAGAGTATCCCCAAAACCTTATGTTTCCCATGGAGAAAATGCTTTGCCTGTTTCTTTTCCTTTGTATACAACATTCCCGCTGTCCTTGTATTGCATACGATTTTAGCACTAAAAAGCCCCCTGTTCAAGGGGGCATTGCTATTTTTTTTGTTTTTGTGAAATTCGTTGCTTTTTGCCGTCAAAATACGGGTTTTCTTTTGATTTTCTGCCCATTGGGCTGTCTTTGGCCTACTTTCTGTTTACATAAGGCAGGCAGAGTCTGGATACTACCCCGATCAAAAAGCCGGTCACAACGCCGGATACCAGCAAAAACGGCAGGTAATAGGCCATTTTGATATTTTCCACCACCAGCGCTGCCACAATGATCTGGCCCACATTATGGAACACACCGCCGGCCACACTGACGCCGGTGATGCTCATTTTTCCCGTTTTGTACAGCAGCGCCATGACCGCAAAGCTCAGCACTGCCCCCGCCAGGGAATAGAGCAGCCCCGCAAAGCCCGCAAAGAGCAGACCGCAGAGCACCACCCGCACCAGAGAGATAAAAAACGCCGTTTTCGGCCCCAGGGAGTACATAGTGATGACGACGATCACATTGGCCAGACCCAGCTTGATGCCCGGCACGATCAACGGCATGGGGATCAGCATTTCCACATACCCCATCAAAATCGCCAGCGCCGTCAGCAGGCCACAGAGCGCGATCTTTTTGCTGTTCATATCTTATCCCACCACCATATCTGCCGCAGGGTTCTCCCCGCCGGTTATTTCCACTACCATTTTATGGGGCAGGCATACGATGTTCTCCCCATTTTTAGAGATCTTTCGATGGTTCTCGCAGATGCCGTCCCGGCAGTCCGCCTCCGTCACCATGGCATAGCCGTCCCGGATCTCTACAATATTATAGCCTTCCTCCGTCTCTACCCGCAAGGAAGCGTCCTCGGAAAGAGGCAGCGTGGCGTAGACCTCCCCGTCCACGGTAATGACCGCTTCCCCGCCGGCTTTGGCACCGCCCATATAAAAGAAGTATATCGCTCCGGCAATGACAAGCACCGCCAGGATCAGAATCCAGTCCATCCGTTTCATGTTTTATCCGCCTCCTTTTACATAGGAAAAAAGGAGGCCATATGCCCCCTCTCCAAAAGTAGTAGGATTTAAAATTTTTGGTACTAAAAAATGCCCAGAACCGGAATCGAACCAGTGACACGAGGATTTTCAGTCCTCTGCTCTACCAACTGAGCTATCTGGGCACATCAAAGACTTGATACTCGGCTATTATACCTTATTCCTGTCCTCTTGTCAACAACAAATTACGGAAAAGTTTCTCTTTTTCAAAGAGACAGGCGGCTTTGCCGCCTGTCCCATAAAAAAATTATTGGCCTTTCTGCATAATATCCAAAATGGTGGCGTCCATGGTCGCCATGCCTTCCATGCTGACTCTGCCCAGGTTTTTGGCCGTCTGTTCCGCCCGGGAGCCCAGCACGCCGAAATGAGGCGGCATGACGTTCCCCGCCATAGCCAGCATCGCCGACAGGAACGCGGAATATACTCCGGCGGAAGCCTTCAGCGCGCAGCCGATGCTGCCGCCGTCACAGATCATCCCCGACAGGTTGGCCGCCATATGCTCCATAGCCGCCGCAACCTCTGCCGCGCCGCCGCCCATGAGCAGGACGATCCCGGCTGCCGCGCCGCTGCCGCCGCCCAGTACGCAGCCGCAGAGGGGCGAAAGTCTGCCCGTATAATGCTTGCTGTATATAGTCACCAGACCGCTGAGGGCCACCGCCCGGCGGATATCCTCGTCGCTGGCGCCGATGCTTCTGCCATAGGAGACAACGGGCATGGAACAGAGGATGCCATGGGAGCCGCTGCCCACAATACTCATGGCGGGATAAGGCAGGCCCGCCAGTCTGGCGTCCATAGCCGCCGTGGTCAGATGCTGGGCCTTATAGATCATATCGTCCCCCAGGATGCCCTTTTCATGGAAAAGATCCAATGCCGCGCCGATCTTCAGCCCCGCGCCTTTGGCCCCTACCGCCGCCAGGTCACAGTTCATGTCGATCATATCCTGCACAAAGGCGATCTCCTCCGCCGGCACAGTTTTGGCGTAGTCCACAAAATCGGCGATCTGCACCGTATCAAAGGGGAAGGGCTTTGCCGCCTCCGCCGCTTTCAGCTCTGCCTCAAAAATCACCGTACCGTCTTTCCATACCTTTGTAATGTTGCTGTGGAAAGTCTCGATGAGGGCCTTGCCGGTGCCTTGGTCTGTCTCCACTTCCGCCAGGATATAGATTTCTTCTTTTTCCGGGTCTACGGAAAGCGCCGTTTCGATGGCACCCTTCTTGGCCTCCGCTACAGCGGCATCCGTCACGCCTTTCAGACATTCCAGCCCCAGGGCGCTTTCGCCGCAGAGCACGCCCAGCAGCGCCGCCATCTCGCAGCCGCTTTCCTCTGTACCGGGGATGGCGCAGGCAAAGGCGTTTTTATACATACCGCCGTTCATGACCATGGTCACCTTTTTTGCCTTGCCCCCTGCCGCTTCTCTGGCCCGGGCCGCCGCCAGGGCGATGGCGCCTACCTCTGTTACGCCCAAAGCGGGCTTCATTTCACTTTTCAATAAATAGGTCAGTTCTTCTTTCATAATTCTGCACCCCTTTCTGTACACAGAATATCATATCTTGTCCAAAAAAACTACGGTTTTTCCAGAAAAACACAGCAAAAGCAACGATAAAAAATAATATATCGTGCATTTTGTCCGACTTCGTTGTATTTTTTATGGGAATATCCTATAATATCCATGCTGTTTGCTGGAATTTGTCAAAACCGGCAAAAACAGACTGCTTATTTATCATCATTTGTAACACAACTAGGAGGGTATGTTATGGAACAAAAAAGAGAACGGTTCTCCTCCCGTCTGGGCTTTCTGCTCATTTCCGCAGGCTGTGCCATCGGGCTGGGGAATGTGTGGAAATTTCCCTACATCACAGGGCAGTATGGCGGCGCGGCATTTGTGCTGATCTACATCGCCTTTCTGATCCTGATGGGAATCCCCATTCTGGTAGCGGAGCTTGCCGTTGGACGGGGCAGCCAGAAATCCATTGCCAGAGCTATGGATATTCTGGAACCCAAGGGGACCAAATGGCATTGGTATAAATACTTCGGTATGGCCGGCAACTACATCCTGATGATGTTCTACACCACGGTAGCCGGCTGGATGCTGTATTATTTCTTTAAAATGGCGGCAGGCGGCTTTGAGGGCCTGGACGCTGACGGCGTCGGCACCGCTTTCAACACCATGCTGTCCAGACCCGGTCTGATGACAGGCTTTATGGTAGTGGTTGTCCTGCTTTGCTTCGGCATCTGCGCCCAGGGCTTACAAGCCGGCGTAGAAAAAATCACAAAGGTCATGATGATCTGCCTGCTGGCGCTGATGATCGTACTGGCAGTACGTTCCGCCCTGCTGGAAGGCGGCGAGGCCGGTCTGGAATTTTACCTGAAACCTGATTTCGGCGCCCTGAAGGAATTCGGTCTTCTGGAAGTGCTTTTCGCGGCACTGGGCCAGGCCTTCTTTACATTGAGCATCGGTATTGGCGCCATTGCCATCTTCGGCAGCTACATCGACAAATCCCGCTCCCTGACAGGAGAAGCCATCCTGATTACGGTGCTGGATACCTTTGTTGCGCTGATGGCAGGCATGATTATTTTCCCTGCCTGCTTCGCTTACAACGTCAACCCCGGACAGGGCCCTTCCCTGATCTTTGTCACACTGCCCAACGTATTCAACAATATGCCCGGCGGCAGACTGTGGGGTTCCCTGTTCTTCCTGTTCATGTGCTTCGCGTCCTTCTCCACGGTCATCGCCGTGTTCCAGAATATCATCTCCTTCGCGGAGGATCTCACGAAAGCAAGCCGGAAGAAAATCGTTATCATCAATATCATCGCGATCATCCTGCTGTCTCTGCCCTGCGTACTGGGCTACAACGTATGGAGCGGCTTCATGCCCTTCGGCGAAGGCTCTGCCGTACTGGATCTGGAGGACTTCATCGTCAGCCAGAACATCCTGCCTCTGGGCAGCCTGATCTTCGTTATGTTCTGCAGCTGGAAAATGGGCTGGGGCTGGGATAACTTCATCGCCGAGGCTAACAGCGGCAACGGCATCAAATTCCCCAAAGGCATCCG
>CALWKZ010000136.1 GCA_944381385.1 uncultured Anaerotignum sp.
GCTGACCACTGCCAATAACCACAGCATGGATACGGGAGAAGCGGGACTGAAACGGACCATTTCCCAGCTGGATGCCTATGACATCGACCATGTGGGCACCTACGCTTCTCAGGAGGCAAGAGATACCATTTATACCAAGGAAGTCAATGGCATCAATTTTGCCTTTGTATCGGCTACCTACGGCACCAATGGCATTCCTGTGCCAGAAGATTATCTGGTGAACCATATTGACGATACCCTCATGGCTGATATCACAAAAGCCCAGGAATTGGCGGACGTTGTGGTGGTGCTGCCTCATATGGGCAATGAGTACGAAACAGTGCCCAATGATATTTTCGTGGAATGGGCAGACAGTATGTTTGCAGCCGGCGCGGATATTGTGCTGGCAAGCCATCCCCATGTGCTCCAGCGGATGGAATACCGTCAGGTAGACCATGGCGATGGCGTCCATGACGGCTTCATCATTTATTCTCTGGGGAATTTCATTTCTTCCCAGACAACACCCCCCAGAAATGCTTCCATTGTGCTCCATCTGACTGTGGAACAGGTGGCAGACAATCCGGCGGAAGTGAAGGAAGTTTCTTTTGTGCCCATTTGGACCCAGTTCCGCAATGCGGAGAACGAAAATCATTTTGTGGTGCGTAGCGTCTATGAGATGCTCACACTGCCGGAAGAAGAACGGTATCAGGTGGTGCGCCATAAGGATTATGAACGTCTGAAGGAAATTCATGAGGAAACAGCCTGCTTCCTTTTGGACAAAAATATCCCTCTGGAACAGATTCAGGACGAATATGTGTTTCCCAAGGAAATAGATTAATTAAAAATGCAGTTTCCCTTGTGAAAATGGTATAAAGTTTCGGGAAAGTCCGCGGAAAGGCTTGCGGGAAGTTGACAGCGGTGCTAAAATAATATGGAACGTACAAAAGAGAAAATGAATAAAAATACAGAAAATGTAAGGAGGAAGCGGCATGGGGCGTGATTATTTGATGGAACAGGCGGAATACCTGAAAAAAGACCTGGGAAAACACAATATTTCACAGACACTGTTCCAAAGATTAAAAGAATTGATTATAGAAGGAAAGCTCCCTGCGGGCTATATGATGCCAAATGAAAACATTGTCAGCGAGATGCTGGGGGTGGGCAGAAGCACTTTGCGGGAAGCCTATACAGCACTGGCAGTTTTCGGCTTTATCCGCCGCTCAAAGGCAGGTACATTCGTCAATGAAATCGATAATATCGTCAACATTGCGCCTTTTAGCATCACGGTGGAAAATTCCGACCTGAATGATTTGTTGGAATTTAGGTATATGCTGGAAGGGGAAACAGCAAGCTACGCGGCAAAACGTGCCACAGCAGAGGATATTGCACAGCTGACCCATTGCTATGAGAAAATGATTGCTTACCGCAATGATGTGAACCTGTTTGTAGACTATGACTCTATGTTCCATATGCAGGTTTCTGCGGCAACACATAATAAACTGCTGATCAGTACCATGATCGCGGCAAAGGAATCTTTTGAAAAAGGCATCCGCCTTGCCATGCGGGAGTCTTTGACACAGAATCCAAGAGTGATTGACGTGACCATCGAACTGCATGGGAAAATTCTGGAAGCCATCAAAAACGGTGATTATCAGACAGCATATTCCGCTATGCGGGAACATATTTCCTATGTAAATCTGACAGTAAAATACGGTTGATAAAGAACTTTGCCGGCAGGAAAAAATTTCTGCCGGTTTTTTTAAAAAAGTGCTTGACGAATGAAAAGAGTTATGATAATATTATTCTTGCATTCGGTTCGAGTGCAAAACACATGCCGATGTGGCTCAATTGGCAGAGCAGCTGACTTGTAATCAGCAGGTTATCGGTTCGAGTCCGATCATCGGCTTTTTTCTTATTTCTGGAAACGGGAATAGGTGATTGTAGAAAAATAACTACACAAAAATAAGGTTTATTTTTTCCTTTCAGAAGGAAAGGAAAAACCATTTCATCATTTTCCATTCATTTCCTCGTGACATTGCAAGCAATGTCAGGTCGGAAATTCATAAACGGAAAATGATTCCATTATATGGGTGGATTCCCGAGTGGCCAAAGGGGGCAGACTGTAAATCTGTTGCGATAGCTTCGAAGGTTCGAATCCTTCTCCGCCCAGTTTTTAAGACAAGCAGAAATGCTTGTCTTTTTTTGTGCAAGAGACTTTTCCACAGGAAGAGTCTCTTTTTTTGTGGATAAACAAGCGTTTCCACAATGTTTTCCACAGAAAAGCGCATGTTTTCCACAGGGAATGGTGTTTTTCCACAGGGGAAGAAAAAGTATTCACAGCAAAACAGCGGTTTATGCACAAAGTGGGCTCTTGACATACCTAGAGGAACAAGGTATAATGTACCTAGAGAATCTAAGTATAAAAGGAGGGATAGTATGGCAATCGACAAAGGCCTGATCGGCGGAAGCACCATATTGATGCTGCTGTCTTTGCTGGCGGAAAAGGACTGCTACGGCTACGAGATCATCAAGGAGATCAGCGAGCGGAGCCAGAATGTGTTCCAGTTCAAGGAAGGCACACTGTATCCTGTACTCCATCGTATGGAAAACAATGGTCTGGTGAAGTCCTACCGTTCCAAAACGGAAAGCGGCAAGGAACGGAAGTATTACCGTATCACCGGAAAAGGAAAAGAACAGCTGGCAGAGGAGAAAAAGGACTGGAACGCCTTCTGCGGCTCCGTGGAACGCGTCCTGAGGGGGAGTAGTTATGCGGGAGAGTTGGGAACGATATTTGAATGAGGTGGTATCCTATGTGCGGTTCCCTTTTGACCGGGGGAAGATCCGGCAGGAGATGGCGGATCATATAGAGGATCTGTACGAGGATCTGTGCTCCCAGGAGATGGAGGAAGCCCAGGCAGCACAGCTGGCGTTGGAATGGATGGGAGACAGCGAGGAAGTGGGGAAAGCTCTGGATCGGGAGCATCATCCGGTACTGGGGTGGACATGGCTGGTTCTGGGGATTGTATGCGTCCTGCTGGTGTTGAAAACGGTGTTTGGCATAGTGGATACAGGATGGGGCATCCTCAGAGGGTATCGAGAGGAATTGGAACCTGCTTCTGAAAGTGCCGTAGTCTATACGATCTATCCTGAGATAGAGAAGCAGCTGTATCACGATAAGCTGATGATCGACAAGATCGTTTATTATGAGGACGGTACTTTGGCGGTAGATTATGCCACATGGCACAATCCGCTGGAAAGAGGGACTTATTGGACGCTGTCCATTCACATAGATGCTTTGGCAGATGGTGAAAAGTACAATCTTGGAGGCGGCGGTTATAAAAACGGCGGATATTATGGAAAAGGGCAGATATGCCTGCAGGCGGTACCGGCAGATGCAGATACACTGCTGATTTATGCCGGGACCGCATCTATGATGGATGGTATGCCTCTGGAAATCTCACTGACGGAAGGGCGGGTGACGGCGGAATGAGAAGAGGAAAACAAATTATCTTTTTTTTACTGCTCATCATCCTTTGCGCTGGGGTTTCCTTTTGGCAGCAGGGACTGTATTTTACAGAAGAAGGAGCTTTTCACAGTGTGGAAACAGGGCTGCGCTATGGACCTTCAGAGGAAATTTTGCTGACCTATGACAGAGCGGATGGCAGTCAGATTATCGTAGGGCGCTGGATGGATGGCCTTTCGGTGGTGCCGGTGGAACGGTATCTGGGCGTGTTCTGGAGGATGCCAAAAGGCACAGTGGTAGAAGGCTATCAAAGTATGCGCTATGACGTGGATGGATTGGTCACGGCGGAAAATTGGATTTTGGGACTGTCACGGATACCGGAAGTATCGGAGGTAAATTGTCTGGTAGTAGTTTATGACGAAGAAGAACGCAAAGAGGTCATTGCCGCTGAGGTGACTCTTCCGGTAAACGAAGAAGGTTTTTTCTGCCAGAAACTGGATCTGGAACTGGTTGAGCCTACAGATTACGGTTATTCTATCAGCTATCTGGAAGGAAGAACCGCAGATGGAGATGTGGTATTCCGTCATGGAACAGACGAAAACGGAAACTTTTTTCAAGGCACAGGAGATCGTTTTTCAGAAGTGCGCATCGGCGGAGAAGGCGAGACCTGGGTGAGAGTACAGTAGGAGAATAGAAACGGGGGGAACGTCATGGAGAGAGAACATTTTGAAAAATACATAAAGGATGTGACTTCCCATGTGCGTTTTCGTTTCGACCGCCGGAAAATTGCCGAAGAACTGCGGGAGCACATAGAGGATTTATACGAGGATCTGCTGTCCCAGGGTATCGAGGCGGAACAGGCGGAAGAACTGGCTCTGGAATGGATGGGAGACAGCGAGGAAGTGGGAAAGGCTCTGGATCGGGAGCATCATCCTGTGTTGGGATGGACTTGGCTGATACTGGGGGTCGTGTGCCTGGCAGTGGTCATAAAAACTGTTTTTGGCGTGATTGATCTGGGAAAAAACATCGCGGAGGGATATTTTGGAAAAATATATCCGGCTTCCGCGCAGCCGGTGGTTTATACCATTTCCCCGGAGATAGAGCGGCAGGTCTACAGCTACACCTTGTATATTGATAAGATTGTGTATTATGAGGACGGTATGCTGGAGGTGGATTATGCTACCTGGCGGACTCCTTTTTCCAGAGATGAATACTGGTCCTTTGAAATCAATGTCTGCCCTTACGTAGGAGATACTCCCTGCTATGAGGGCGCGGGAAGATATAAAGACGGGAGATATTATGGAAAAGGCCAAGTTAAGGTGAGAAATGTGCCGCAGGAAGCAGACCGTCTGCAGGTCCGGGCCAATGCGGATTTAGGGAATGGCTGGGGAGAGCCTATCGAAATCTCTCTGACGGAAGGCCGGGTGATGGCGGAATGAAGCGTGGGAAACAGATTATTCTTTTTTTGCTGCTCTTGTTTCTTTGCGGCGGATACGCTTTCTGGAGGAGCGGACTGCATTTATCCCCCAAGGCGGCCATGGAGGCGGAAGAACGAGGGCTGCGTTATGGGCCTTCGGCGGAAATATTGCTGACTTATGAAAAAGAAGATGGCAAGTGGATTTATGTGGGACAATGGGAAAAGGGGCTTTCGGTGATTTGCCTGGAAAGAGAATGGGGATTTTTCTGGAAGGCGGCCAGTACAGAGGAAATCTATACCCGCTGTCTGCCAATGGAGGAGCCCATAGAAGCCCTTTTTATAGGCGAAAGTCGTATTGTGGGGATTTCCAATTTGCCGGAGGTGGAAAATGTCCTTTGTTATCTGAATGGATACAATGAAAAATTGCACGAAAATATTTTTTTGAAAGAGGTTGCCATGGACACAGCGGAAAATGGGTTCTTTTCTGCGGAGGTGGAGCTGCCGGAATCTGTAAACTGGGAGGATGCGCAGATCGGTTATCTGGAAGGCAGGACGGAAAATGGGGATGTTGTATTTCAGGAGGGCGAAAAGAAGAAGCTGGCGGCGTATCCCGATGGAAAAGGATATATAATCAAAGATTTGGAGACGGAATCATGAAAGCGGGTGGTGAAAAATGAAACGAATCAGACAATGTATCGTGTTCCTGCTGGTGCTGGTTCTTTGCGGCGGTCTATGGATCATGAGCAATCGCCTTTATTTTTCACCGGAAGCTGCCTTTCATGGAGCGGAACGAGGACTTCGCTATGGTCCATCCGAAGAAATTCTCCTGACCTATCCCAGAGGAGACGGCAGTCAGATTTATGTGGGAAAATGGAAGGCTGGCTTTTCGGTGATTCCGGTGGAACCATATCTGGGATTGTTCTGGCGCATGCCCACAGATGTGTCTGTGGAAGGGTACCATACCATGTACGGGGATCTGGATGCCATGCTCACAAAGGAGAAAGTTCTGGTGGGGCTTTCTCTGCTGCCGGAAGTTACGGAAGTGACTTGTCTGTTTTATTCCATGGAGGATGAAGTGGAGGATTTGAAGCCTGTGGAAGAAATTACACTGGCTGTTGGAGAAAATGGCTTTTTCTATGAGGAAATGGACTTTCCGCAGGAAAGAGCCGATATGTTTTACGTGGGATATGTAGAAGGCAGAACATCGGCGGGCGAAGTGGTATACCGAAAGGGTTTGGGCAAAGATGGAAAGGACTACGATGTGGAAGGACATCAGCCGCAGGTTTTTTCTGTTGGCGGCTGGGCAGACAAAAATATTAAGGAGAGGATAGCAAGGTAATCAGAATCTATTTTGGCGAATAGAAAAGACCGCAGCAGGTGCGGCCTTTTCTGAAAGCATGTATTCTATTCATGCTTTTCTGGTAAGTTCCAATAGCCTGATATGTTTTTTTGAATTTGCAACGAAATTCTAATATATGACAAGGACGGGTTTTCCTGAGCGAAAGACGTGGGAAAGGGGAATACGGTGGAAAGGAATTTGTTTGAAAAATACATAAAGGATGTGACTTCCCATGTGCGTTTTCGTTTCGACCGCCGGGAAATTGCCGAAGAACTGCGGGAGCACATGGAGGATTTATACGAGGATCTGCTGGCTCAGGGCATCGAGGCGGAACAGGCGGAAGAACTGGCTCTGGAATGGATGGGAGACAGCGAGGAAGTGGGCAAGGCTTTGGACGCGGAGCATAACCCGGTTCTGGGCTGGATCTGGCTTTTCTGCCGGAGGGCATTTATCCTGATCTTTCTCTTTTTCGGGATACCGGCCCTCTTTGGGGGAAACTGCACGGCGCTGATGACAGGATATGACGCTGTGGACACCTTTTTTACGGAGTTATATGCTGAGGATGATGTGGTATATACGGTAGATGTGAACCAGAAGGTGAAAATTGACGATACGGTCTTTTCTGTGAAAAAGCTGGAATACCATGAGGACGGCACGATGGAGATTCGGTATCTGTCTTATCGAAGCCCTTTTTGGAGAGGAATGTATAACAGCAGATTTTCTCTCTATGACTGTGAGATCAATAATGGAGCGGAATACGTGAAGGAAGTGAATGACTGGCCGGAGGATACCTATCATGTGCAAGGACTCTATTGGGATATCAGTGCCTATCTGGAGGATTTTCCCGAGGATTCCCAATGGCTGAATATCATTTACGAAAACGGGGAGCGGAGCTTTACCATGGAGATTCCCCTGACACAGAAGGAGGGAGAGGAATGAAAAGAAAAAAACA
>CALWKZ010000137.1 GCA_944381385.1 uncultured Anaerotignum sp.
TTTCACTATATTTCTTGCAGTTGGCAGACCGCAGTCTCATTATAGTGAAAAGGAGTTTTTACTTCTACCTCAACGCCAGAAGGCTTTTTTGAACCACGCGTCTAACGCGTGGTTTTCCTTATACAAAAAAAGGAAGGCATCGTCAAAAACGAGCCTTCCTCATAACATTCCTATCTGCTGTTAAATTTCTTTCAGTTCTACCAGACCCTTTTCGTACATGCTCTGCAAAGACATGAGGATACCCAGCTTTGCGTGGTACCATGTCAGGCCGCCCTGGAAATAAACAGAATACGGCGGGCGCAGAGGGCCGTCAGCGCTCAATTCAATGGAGGAGCCCTGTACAAAGGCCCCTGCCGCCATGATGACATCACAGTTATAGCCGGGCATTGCGTAAGGCTCCGGTCTGACATAGCTGTCTACAGGCGCCGCCGCTTGGATGCCCTCACAAAAAGCAATGAGGCGCTCCGGTGTCCCCAGTTCCACCGCCTGAATGATGTCGTGGCGGCTTTCAGTGCCGTTAGGAATCACGGCAAAGCCCAGTCTTTCATACACATTGGCCGCAAATACAGCGCCTTTCAGCGCGCCCGCGGAAACCGTAGGAGACAGGAAGAAGCCCTGATATAAAGAACGCATCACATCCAGGCTGGCCCCTACCTCCTGGCCCAGACCGGGGGCACTGAGCCGATACGCGCAGCGGTCGATACACTCCTGCTTACCGCAGATATATCCGCCAATGGGCGCCAGACCGCCGCCGGGATTTTTAATCAGAGAACCAACGATCATATCCGCGCCTACGTCGGAAGGCTCTATTTTCTCCACAAACTCCCCATAGCAGTTATCCACCATACAGATCACATCGGGTTTGATGCTCTTTACAAAAGCGATCAGCTCCCCGATACGGGATACGGAAAAGGTGGGGCGCATCTGATAGCCCTTGGAACGCTGGATAGTTACCAGTTTTGTCTTTTCGTTGATGGCTTTTCTGATATTTTCATAATCAAAGCCGCCGTCTGGCAAAAGATCCACCTGTCTGTAGGAAACGCCGTATTCCGCCAGAGAACAGGGAGATTTCCGAATACCGATGACCTCTTCCAGAGTATCATAGGGTTTCCCCGCGGGAGAAAGCAGCTCATCCCCCGGCAGCAGATTCGCGGACAGGGCAATGGCCAGCGCATGGGTGCCGCAGGTGATCTGAGGACGTACCAGCGCCGCTTCCGTGTGGAAGCAGTCGGCGTATACCTTCTCCAACACTTCTCTGCCCTGATCGTTGTATCCATAGCCTGTAGAGCCCGCAAAACACTCCGCGCTGACACGGTTTTTCTGCATGGCGCCGATGACCTTGGCCTGATTATACTCCGCTACAGCGTCGATTTCCGCAAATCTATCTTTCAATCCGGACAGTATTTTTTCGCCGAATTCCTCTACCTCCGGGGAAATCCCCAGCATTCCATATATTGATTCCATGTTTCCTTACTCCTTTTCCACTCTGGTTACATTCTGCAGTTCCGCTCTCCCGCTGCCGTCGGCAGCCAAAGCCAGCTCCGCTTTGGCCCGTTCCCCCGTCTGGGGCAGGACCACGTCCAATCCTTCTATTTTCTGACCTTTCAACAGCTTTTTGACCATTTTTTCATCCAATACCAGTCCATAAGGCTTCATGCTGTCCTTCCACAGGGAATAACCGCAGCCCCGCTTCCACTGGGAACAGAAAAACGCCTTGCTGTTTTCCAGTATATTTCCTTTTTGACAGACGGGGCATTTTCCAAGGCCCTGCCGTTTTCCTCTGCCGCCCCGGTTCGGTTCCGGCGCGAATTCCACATCTTTTTTATGTTCTCTGGCGTCCTCCACCAAAAAACGGACGTAGCGCCGGATGCTTTCCATAAAGCGCTCTTCCGTCATTTTCCCTTTGGCGATGGAAGAAAGCCCTTTTTCCCATTTGCCGGTAGTCTGAGGGGAACGCATCTGCTCCGGCACCACAGCAATGAGATTTATCCCCTTTTCCGTAGGCACCAGTGTCTTTCCCTTCCGGGCGATATATCCCACTGCCAACAGCCGTTCGATAATGGCCGCTCTGGTAGCCGGCGTCCCCAGTCCGCTGTCCTTCATCTGTTCCCGCAGGGCCTCATCCTCCACGAAACGCCCCGCGTTTTCCATGGCTGACAGCAGGGTGCTTTCCGTATAGGGCGGCGGTGCTTTCGTCTTTTTCTGGAGCACCTCCGTATCCTCCGCCATAACAGCCTGGCCCTCTGTCAGACCCGGCAGCTTCTGCTCCTCGGCGGCATCGCCTTTTTTCTTTTTCTTCGCCGTCTCCGGGGCAAAGACCTTCTCAACCGCCTGCCACCCCTCCTGAAGCACTACCGTCCCCTTGGAAAGGAAGCGGTCCTCTCCCACCTGGGTATAGACCTTCGTGGTCTCATAAAGATACGGCGGGTAAAATACGGCCATAAACCGCCCCGCCACCAGCCGGAACACCTTTTCCTCTTCTTCTGTCAGGTGGTCCGTGCGTATTTTCCCGTCTGTGGGGATGATGGCATGGTGATCCGTCACCTTGCTGTTATCTATGATCCTTTTGGTAAAGGTCACACCTTCCTCCGCCAGCTTTTGGGCAAAAGGCGCGAAAGCCTCATGCTCTGCCAGACGTTTCAGGGTATGCCTTACCTTGGGCTTCATATCCTCACTGAGATAGCGGCTGTCTGTACGGGGATAGGTGATGAGCTTTCGCTTTTCATATAAAGCCTGGGCGATATCCAGCGTCTTTTTCGCCGAAAAACCAAACTTCCGGTTGCATTCCCGCTGCAATTCCGTCAGGTCATACAATAGCGGCGGCGGCTGTTTCTTTTCCTCTTTTTCCAGCTTTTCCACCACACCCCTTTGCCCTTTGACTCTCTGGGCAATTTCCTGGGCCTTCTCCCGCTGTTCCAGCTTTGTGTTTTCCTCTGGATCTATGTACAGGCCCCGATACGTTCCAAAATCCGCCTGTACCTCAAAATAATCCTTTGCCTGAAAGGCGTCGATCTCCTTCTGTTTTTCCACGATCAGCGCCAGGGTAGGGGTCTGTACCCGTCCGATGCTCAACAGCGCGTCATACCGCAGGGTATAGGCCCGGGAGGCATTCATGCCCACCAGCCAGTCCGCCTCGGAACGGCATCTGGCGGAGGCATACAGCAGGTCATACTCCCGCCCATCCTTCAGCTGGGCAAAGCCTTCCCGAATGGCTGTCTCCGTCATGCTGGAGATCCAAAGCCTGCGAAAAGGCTTGGTGCATTTTGTGATCTCGTAAATATAGCGGAAGATCAGTTCCCCTTCCCGCCCGCTGTCTGTGGCGCAGATAATGTCGTCGATCTCTTTGCTGTGCATCCAATGATGGAGGATTTTCAGCTGGCTCCTGGTTTTGCTGATGGCCGTCAGCTTCATTTCCTCCGGCAGGATCGGTAGGGTCTGGAAACTCCACTTTTTATAGGCCGGATCATAAGCCTCCGGCTCCGCCAGTGTGACCAAATGGCCCACCGCCCAGGACACCACATAGTTCTCTCCCAGCAGACAGCCATCTCCAGACTTGCCAGCGCCCAGCGTTTTTGCGATATCCCGTGCCACAGACGGTTTTTCCGCGATAACCAGTGTTTTTCCCATTGCCTCTCCTCCTTTCTGCCGCATCATTAAAGTATACCATTCCCAGCGCTGAAAATCAAACCTTCCCGCCGGAAATCCTCATTTCTTTTTGTATTACAAGTTGACAACCCCTCGCTTTTCTTCTACAATATACAGATATCATTAGATTTTTACATGGAGGTTATCCTTATGAGACCATATCAGATCATTTCCGACAGTTCCTGCGATATCCCCACCCAGCTGGCATCCACGCTGGATCTGGGAATCGTGCCTTATTCCGCTTCCTTCGACGGCGTAGAGTACCATAAAGAACTGCTGGATCTGACACCGGAGGAATTTTATGACAAGGTAAAGGAGAGCAAGCGGTATCCCCAGACCTCTCTGCCGCCTATTCAGGATTACATCGATATTTTTGAGCCCTATCTGAAAGAAGGCAAGGATATTTTATGTATCTGCCTGACGGCGAAATTCAGCGGCTCCTTCCAGAGCGCCAACAACGCCAAGCAGATTTTGGAGGAAACTTATCCCGACAGCCGCATTGAAGTTGTGGACAGCATCGGCGCCACCGGCTCCCAGGGCCTTCTGGTCTATGAAGCCTGCCGCATGCGGGATGCGGGCTATGACCTGGATCGGCTGATTTCCACGCTGGAGCAGCAGAAACTGACCAGCAAAATCAATTTTACCATTGATTCCCTGGACTTTCTCCAGCATGGCGGCCGTATCGGCAAAGCCACCGCTCTTGCCGGCGCCATTCTGAATATCAAGCCCATCATCGTTGTAAAAGAGGGCGAGCTGTTCCCGGAAAGCAAAGTCCGCGGGCACAAGAAGGCGCTTCGGGCCATTTTGGATATGACGGAAAAAGAAATCGGCGAGGTAAAAGACGCTTACGAAATCTGCGTCATCCGCGCCGAAAAAGAACGCCAGGCGGCAGCGGAAGAAATCGCCGCCGAACTGCGGGAAAAAGGTTTCCATGTTATGGAGGACATCTGGCCTGTGGGTATTACCATCGGCACTCACTGCGGGCCTACCGCCGTAGGCATCTGCTACATCAAAAAATATGAGGCTCTGTAATAGAAAAAAGCTCTGTCAGAAACCTTCCTGTTTCGGACAGAGCTTTTTTTCAAAAAAATAAAACAGCATAAGATGTTCCTTTCATCTCATGCTGTCTACTTTTTTAATAATATGCCGGCGCAATAACGCCGATGGCTTCCACCTCTTCTTCCCCCGGATTATACAGCTGGTGGGGTGTATTGGGCGGTACATAAATGCAGTCACCCTCGTTTACGGGATACACCTCATCCCGGATATGATATTCCAACGCCCCTTTCAGCACATAAGTGGATTCCGCCGCCTCATGGCTCTGGATACAGGGACTTCCCCAGCTTTTCGGTGCGATTTTATAATAAATGATTTCCATCTGTGTACAGACTTCCTTGCTTCTGCTGTAAGGCGTCAAAAACTGATACTCGATATTGGTATCCGGAAAACGAATTTTTGTTCTTTTTTCCTTTGTTGTAACTACCACTTCTTCTTTCTCATCCTCAGAAAACAAGGAAACCAGCGGCACATCCGCCGCCTCCGCGATCCGCATCAGCACCGCCAAAGACGGACTGATGAGATTCCGTTCGATCTGTGATATATATCCAGGCGTAACATCCGCTTTTTCCGCCAATTCTTTCGCCGTGATCCCTTTCTCCATCCGGATCGCTTTTATTTTTTCTCCAACCATAAAATGCACCTCACTTCTCTGGTATCATTTTACAGCGAAAAACAGCAGAACGCAAGAACCGGGGAAAAACCACTTGTTTCCCCATATTCACCAAAATCGCCGTTTTTCCGGGTTTTTCTCAGACATCCCTTTTTCCATGCCCTCTATTTTCAGCAGATTAAACATGAAAAAAATTCAACCTTTGTGTATTTTGCTGCAAAAACTTTTGTTTTCCCTTCAAAGTCATACAGCACATTTTATTTCTTGCCATACAAGGCTTATACCCCCATGACGACCAAAAGCACTGTGATCACAAACAGACTGACGGGCAGCATAATGGAATTTAGCACGGCCGCCACCGACCGGCTGTAGCCGCAGCGTTCCGTATAAACCGGGCCTACGCTAAGGATCGGGCCAAATACCACCAACGCCAGAATCTGACGGTATTCCAGAGAAACAGGAAGCAGGAAATAGAAAATCAGTGCGAAAAAGATGGCAGTGGAAAAACGAATCGCCACAACTTCTACCATATCCCGTACCTGACTGCGTTCAAATTTTACCTCGAACAGCAGGCCGATCAAAAACATAGCCAAAAAGGGATTGGCTTGGCCCACCATGCCCGCAATGGTATATATGGGCATAAAGAAATGCAGATCCAGCACCGCCATGATAATCATGACCAGATAAGTTATAAAGGGCACCGAAGAAAAAAGAATCTGGCCGATCTCCTTTTTCGAAGGCTTATGCTCCCCGCCTGCCACGATCATAGCGATGGTAAATGTGATGCCGAAACACATCATAGCGTTGCTCACATCGAACATACAGATGATGCCCACCGTCTCCGGCGGAAAAAAGCTCTGGAGATACGGCAGAACGCATAATCCCAGGTTATACCCCGCCCCATTGATAAGGAAAAAACCTCGTCTGGCCGGCGCCATCTTTCTTGTCAAAATCAGCACCAGACCAATGACGAAAAAATTGGTGGCAAACCCCATCGCAATGGGGATCAAGTGACTGAGCTGGAACTGAAGTGAAGCGAAATTGCTGATGATGGCCATGGGCAGCGTCACCTTCAGGATCACTTTTGCCAGCACGCCGCCGTCCTCCGCCGAAAACAGTCTAATTCGTTTCAGAATATACCCCAAAAGAATCATAAACAAAAAGCCCGCGGCTTTGATAAGAATTGCTTCCATTGGAAATCCCCCCTGTTTTTCCGCGCAGAAAAAGACCTTCTGTAAAAGAAGGTCTTCATTCTTTCGCTGTGTGATAATTAGCTCAGTTTTGCTTTTGCTGTGTTCACCAGAGTTGTGAAAGCAGCGGGATCGGAAACTGCCAGTTCTGCCAGCATCTTTCTGTTGATGTTTACATCAGCCAGCTTCAGGCCGTGCATCAGTTTGCTGTAAGAAATATCGTTCATTCTTGCTGCTGCGTTGATTCTTGTAATCCACAGGCTTCTGTAATCTCTCTTTGTCTGTTTTCTGCCGGCAAATGCGAATGCCATTGCCTTCATAACGGACTGTTTTGCTACTCTGTACTGTTTGCTTCTAGCACCACGGTAGCCTCTAGCCAGTTTCAGAACCTTTTTATGTTTTTTTCTAGCGTTCAATGCGCCTTTTACTCTTGCCATCTTAAAGTCCTCCTAAAAAATATACTCGAAATTATGCGTAGGGTAACAGTCTCTTCTTTACGCTGTTCAGTACAGTCTTGTCTACTGTTGTAGCGTGTCTCAAATTTCTTTTTCTCTTTCTGGACTTTTTGCCAAGAATGTGCTGTGTGTTAGATTTCTGTCTTTTCAGCTGACCAGTTGCAGTCATTTTGAATCTTTTTGCTGCTGCTTTTTTTGTTTTCAACTTAGGCATTGTTGTAATCCTCCTAAAAAATCTTAATTATTGTTTCTTCCGCAGGCTGTTTCTCAGCCCTTCGGCGCCAGGAACATCACCAGGCTCTTGCCTTCCATTTTCGGCTCTTTGTCAATCACACCAAATTCCGCGGTTTCCTTTGCGAAGTTCTCCAGGATCACCATACCGGCTTTGGAATGACCGATCTCACGGCCTCTA
Organism: uncultured Anaerotignum sp.; assembly: GCA_944381385.1. Lineage (GTDB taxonomy): Bacteria > Bacillota > Clostridia > Lachnospirales > Anaerotignaceae > Anaerotignum. Next base: position 7,372 of record CALWKZ010000137.1, read on the forward strand.
AAACGGATGCTCACCTTGACCTTATCCCCATTTTTCAAAAATTCATTGGCCTTCTTGACCTTTACCTGAACATCATGCGTATCGATACTGGGGGACAAACGCAGTTCCTTGACATCCACAGTTTTCTGTTTCTTTCTCGCTTCTTTTTCTTTTTTCGCCTGATCGAATTTGTACTTACCGTAATCCATGATTCGACATACGGGCGGTTTCGCTGTCGGCGCGATCTTCACCAGGTCCAGCTTTCTTTCGTCTGCGATCTTCTGGGCGTCTCTGGAAGACATGATTCCAAGCTGTTCGCCATTCTCGTCAATCAGTCGGATTTCCTTGTCCCGAATCTGTTCGTTAATCATTAAGTCAGTAATAGCCAAGCACCTCCCAAAATTTAAAAAATAGTTTCCTGTTTTGCCAAACTGCCGCATAAAAAATGCGCCGGAAGAAATCCGCCGCACACACAGAAAAACAGAGTATCCTCTGCTTTATTTCACTGTATTAACCTTATCAGCCTTTGCCATAAGGTGAGAAGCGGAACTTCTTCTTTGTTACCTGAGATAGTATACCACTCTTTTTCCCGTTTGTAAAGGATTTTTTCAAAAAAAGGCTCCGCTTCTTTTGACAGAAGCAAAGCCCCATTCTTTAGCCTTCCTGATATACGCCCAGCTTCCGGAATCTTGCGTAACGGATCTTGGAAAGGTCTTCGCCGGAATATGTTTCCAGCTCCGCCAGATCCGCCAGAAGGGTCTCCTTCATACCGGCGCACATCTGTTCAAAATGATCGAAATCCTCCGCCAGGATATCTTCCGCCACGCCAAAGCGTTTCATATCCTCCGCCGTAATATGCAGGCATTCCGCCGCGGCAGGGGCCTCCTTGGCGTCCTCCCACAGAATGCTGGCGCAGCCTTCGGGAGAAATAACGGAAAATACGGAATTTTCCAGCATATAAAGCTTATTGGCTACAGACAGAGCCAGCGCGCCGCCGCTGCCGCCTTCCCCAATGACAATGGTAATAATGGGGGTTTTCAGCCGCATCATTTCCAGCAGATTATCGGCAATGGCCTGCCCCTGGCCCCGTTCCTCCGCTTCCTCACCGCAGAAAGCGCCGGAGGTATCCACAAAGCAGATCACCGGGCGGGAGAACTTTTCCGCCTGCTTCATCAGACGAAGGGCCTTCCGGTAGCCTTCCGGCATAGGGCAGCCAAAATTGCAGCTGATTCTTTCCTGCAAATCCCTGCCCCGCTCAATACCGATAAAGGTCACAGGCATTTCGCCCAAATAACCGATACCGCCGATGATCGCCTGATCGTCCGCGAATTTTCTGTCACCATGAAGCTCCAGTCTGTCCGTAAACAGATGCTCGATATAGGCCCGGGATGTAGGACGGTTCTGATCTCTTGCCGCCTGTAATCTTTCATATGCCGTCATTTTACATCCCCCTTTCTCTGATGGAGTTTCAAAATCTTCTCCAATTCCGCCCGCAGCTCCGTTCTGGGCACGATAGCGTCTACAAAACCGCAGTCCAGCAGAAATTCCGCCTTCTGGAAATCATCCGGCAGTTTTTTCTTGGTGGTCTGCTCAATGACTCTGCGGCCCGCGAAACCGATGACCGCGTTTGGCTCGGAAAGGATGATATCCCCCAGCATGGCAAAGCTGGCCGTAACGCCGCCGGTGGTAGGGTCTGTCAATACGGTCACATACAGGCCGCCTCTGTCGCTGTGGTACTGTACGGCGCCGCTGGTCTTTGCCATCTGCATCAGGGAAAGGATACCCTCCTGCATTCTGGCGCCGCCGGAAGCCGTAAAGCCGATGACAGGCAGTTCCCGTTCCGCCGCGTATTCAAATAAGCGCGTGATTTTTTCGCCGACAACAGAACCCATGCTGCCCATCATGAACTGCGGGTCCATGATGAAAACAGCGCAGGGCTGGTGACGGATAGTGGCAGTACCGCATACCACGCCTTCCTGCTGGCCGGAAGCCAGCTTCGCTTTCTGCATTTTCTGCTCATAGCCGGGAAAGTGCAGCGGATCTGTAGAATCCAGCCCTGTAATCACTTCACGGAAGCTGTCTTTGTCACAGATGGCCTTGATTCTGGTTCTGGCATTGATGCGGTAATGATGGCCGCAGCTGGGGCAGACCATTTTATTTTTCGCCACAGAGCGTTTGGTATCAATAGATTTACAGATAGGGCAGCGGATCTTTTCTTCCACAACCGGAGTAATGCCGCCGCTTTCCGGCACATTTTTCGATTTTCGGAACATTCCTACGATATTATTCAAGCTCCGCATCTCCTTCCGCTAAGATTTCCGGCAAAGCAAGGGTATCATACTCCCCGCTCTGGAACTGCCGGTTCCGGATCAAATGAAGCTGATCCTCAATATTGGTATGGATTCCATGGATGACCATTTCACAAAGAGCCGTTTCCATCTTCCGGATGGCGTCGCCCCGATTGGAGGCATACACAATCAGCTTGCCGATCATAGAGTCATAATAAGGCACGATCAGGCAATCCTGCACCAGCGCCGTGTCAAAATGCACTCTGGAACCGCCGGGGATATGCAGGAAATCCACCTGTCCTGTGCTTCTGGCATTGATACGGCATTCGATGGAATGGCCGTGCAGATGGATATCCTCCTGCTTAAAGTCCAGAGGGATCTGGCAGGCAATACGGATCTGCCATTTTACGATATCCACATCACTGATCTCTTCTGTAATGGGATGCTCCACCTGCAAACGGGTATTCATTTCGATAAAATAGAAATTGCCGTCGGGCGCCAGCAGGAACTCCACAGTACCCGCATTGACATAGTTGGCCGCTTTCGCCGCCTTTACCGCCGCATCCATCATTTTTCTGCGGACTTCCTCTGTCATCACAGGGCAGGGCGTTTCCTCCAGTACCTTCTGCTTATTCAGCTGCAAGGAACAGTCTCTCTCGCCCAGGCAGACAATATTGCCGAAGTTATCGGCCAAGATCTGCATTTCCACATGACGTACGGAGGTCAGATATTTTTCCAGGAAAACATCGCCATTGCCGAAGGCATTCTTTGCCTCCTCCGACGCCGCCATAAAGGCGTTTTCCAGCTCATCCGCATGAGAAACCACACGGATGCCCTTGCCGCCGCCGCCGGCCGTAGCCTTTACCAGAATCGGATAGCCGATCTCTTCCGCCAGTTTCTTTGCCTCCTCCACATCATGAAGGATCTCCGTACCGGGTACCACCGGCACACCAATGGATTTCATCAGCTGACGGGAGTTGTCCTTATCCCCCATGGCCCGCAGCACCTTGCTGTCTGGGCCGATAAAGATCAGGCCTTTTTCCTCGCATAATGCGGCAAAATCCGGATTTTCCGACAAAAAGCCGTAGCCGGGATGGATGGCCTCCGCATTGGTGGCCAAAGCCGCGCTGATGATATTTCTCTGGTTCAGATAGCTGTCTGTGGCCGCGTTGGAACCAATGCAGATTCTTTCGTCTGCCAGCGCCACCGGCAGGGAGTTTTCATCCGCTTCGGAATACACAGCAACGGTCTCAATGCCCATCTCACGGCAGGCACGAATAATCCGTACAGCTACTTCCCCTCTGTTTGCAATCAAAATTTTAGAAAACATATTGGCTTACTCCTTTATCAGCGCAAAAGAAAATTCCGCGCTGACGCATAGTTTTCCGTCTACATAGCCCTTTCCGCTTGCCCAGTAGAAGGGGCCTTTGTGCTTGATAATGCTGCATTCTGTTTCCAGAACGTCGCCGGGACGCACGCTGTTTTTAAAGCGCACTTTATCCAGCCCCGTAAAATAAGGGGTCGCCTGCTCCGCTGTTTCCGCCAGCAGCACACAGGTGGACTGTCCCAGGATCTCGCAGAGGATTACGCCGGGAACAACGGGATTCCCGGGGAAATGCCCCTGCAAAAAGAACTCATCGGGACGGATGGTCTTTTTGCCGTAGGCAACGCCATCCCGCAGTTCCGCTTCATCAATCAGAAGCATATTGTCCCGATGAGG
>CALWKZ010000138.1 GCA_944381385.1 uncultured Anaerotignum sp.
AGACCGGCGGGGAGCCTGTGCCTGAGACCTACACTGTCACCCTCTCCGGCACCGGCATCAACGCCACCGGCGGCGGGCAGTATAAGACGGGGAATACCGTCACCGTCACCGCCGGGAGCAAGACCGGCTACACCTTCAAGACCTGGACCGCCACCGGCGTGGAACTGGACGATCCCACCAGCGCTACCCTTACCTTCACAATGCCAGAGAACAACGTGACCCTCACCGCCAGCTGGACGGCCAACCAGTCCAGCGGCGGCGGCTCCTCCAGCTCCGGCAACAAGACGGAGACCACCACCAACCTCGACGGCTCCACCACCACGAAGGTGACCAGTTCCAACGGCACTGTCACCGAGACCACCAAGTGGCCCGACGGCTCCAAGGAGGTCATCGAGACCAAGAAGGACGGCACCGTGACCACGACTACCACCGATGCAGCGGGCAACAAGACCGAAGTGGTGGAGAACACCGACGGCTCCAGCAGAACCACCGTGGACAACAAGGATGGTTCCGGTTCCGTTACTGTGGTGGACGAAAACGGCAATGTGGTCAGCTCGGCCACCCTGTCCCAGTCCGCCGTGGAGACGGCTCAGCAAACGGGCGAGGCTGTAGCCCTGCCCATGCCGGAGGTGCCCGTCACCACCGACCGGGAGACCGCCCCCACCATTACGGTGAACCTGCCTCTGGACGGTTCTGTCAAAGTGGAGATTCTGGTGGAGGATGTGACAGCCGGCACCGTGGCCGTGCTGGTGAAAGCCAATGGCGACGAGGAGATTATAAAAACTTCCGTCACCACCGGAAACGGCGTGGCCGTCACCCTCAATAACGGCGACACCGTGAAGATCGTGGACAACAGCAGGGACTTTGCCGATGTGCCCGACAACTACTGGGGCGCGGAGACCGTGGACTTTGCCGTGAGCCGTGAACTGTTCGCGGGCACCAGCGAGACCACCTTTGCCCCTGACACGGCCATGACCCGCGCTATGATCGTCACCGTCCTGGCCCGCTTTGAAGGCGTGGACACCAGCACCGGCGACACCTGGTACGAGGCCGGCCAGCAGTGGGTCATGCAGAACGGCGTCTCCGACGGCACCAATATGGATGCTTCCCTCACCCGGGAGCAGCTGGCAACCATGCTGTACCGTTACGCCCAGAGCAAGGGCTATGACACCACCCAGGGCGGCATGGCTATCCGGGAGTATGCCCACTTTGACCAGATTTCTGGCTACGCCGTGGAGGCTATGACCTGGGCTGTTAACACCGGCCTCATCTCCGGTACCACGACCACCACCCTCAGTCCCCAGGGCCCGGCTACCAGAGCTCAGGTGGCCGCCATCCTGATGCGGTTCATTCAGGCAAACGCATAAGTGCAGATGGCAGGACTGTTGATGAGTTACTGGCAACACCATGGCAACAAAAAATCAGATAGCCCCTACTATCTGAATAATGAAAATAATGCCAATACCCTGAACTAAATCCCATAAGCAAATCTGTTTAGAAAACTTCTGGCGGGAGCGAGTGGGAGTAAGATTTTAACGCAGAAGTGATAGATACACTCCTGCTGATAATATTGTATTGTTGTTTGGAATCTGAAAAAGAGCTGACTGTTTTGTATCGGTCAGCTCTTTTATATTTTAAAGGACTTTGTTCTGGAATGGGCTGTGGATTTTTGCGCCATTTTTTTCGGGAAAATAAAAAAAGGATGTGGTTTTATCTGCCAATACACGGTATAATGGCGTAAAACACTTCTGTTTTCGGATGGAACAAGAGAGAAAAGCATTAGAAAAGGAGCGTTGCCATGGATACAAAAGAAAAAAGCAGACAAAAAGAAGCAGGCTCGGCAAAGGGGATTTTGCTGGCGGTGACCGGAGCCAGTATGTGGGGGATCATGGGTATTTTTGTCCGTGGACTTTCCGCGGAAGGATATACCAGCTATGACATAGCTTTTATCCGGTGCCTGCTGGCGGGAATCGTCTTTTTTCTCATAAAGGCCATTACGGATCGAAAGGTGCTGCGGATCAATGCCAAAGGCGTGCTGATCTGCCTGTTTTATGGTATCAGTGCCTATATGATGGGCTTTGTCTGCTACGGTATTTCTGTGGAACGGATACCGGTGGCCGTGGCTACGGTATTGATGTTTATGAGTCCCATTTGGGTAGCGGTTTTAGGCGTATTGGTTTTTCGGGAAAGGCTTACGAAGCAGACCGTGGTGACAATTCTGATTTGTATCCTCGGCGCGGCCATGGTGGCGAATGTATTCGGCGCTTCCGGGGGCGGCATGGATATGATCGGCATTGCCGCTGGTGTACTCAATGGTTTTGGCGTAGCGCTGCAGATTATGATACCCAGATATTTTGCTAAGGAGTATGAAAGAGATACGCTGTTGGTCTATGGATTTCTGGGGGCTGCGCTGGGGCTTTCCTTCCTGACGGATTTTGGCGCCGTAGGGATGAGTTTGCAGGGGACTAATACGATTCTCGTTCTGGTAAATATTGTGGGTCTTGGCATTTTATGTACTATGGTGGCAAATGTTGCCGTCGTCAAAGCAACGGAATACATCAGCACAACCACATGCAGCATCCTGTCCTCTTTGGAAGTGGTGGTAGGGGCTGTTGTCGGGATACTGGTTTTCCAGGAATCCCTTAATTTTTTGCAGGTGCTGGGAAGTATTATTGTGGTGGCGGCTTCTCTGGGACCGACGGTGCTGAAAAAGAATGACGGTCTGGCATGAAAAGGAAACGCGAAAAGACCGGAAGATATGGATGATGCCTGTATTGCGGTATTTTATGGCAACATAAGGCGGAAAGTGCAGACAAAGGGGGCTTGTCCGCTGTGGTACTGTTCCATAATATTTTGGCAGATACTGTATTATTTCTTGCCGCCTCAAGCTATATGTAAACAGTTCAAAAAGCTCCTTGCGGCTACGGGTTTTCCATAGTCGTAAGGAGCTTTTTTTTGTGACATATTAAAATTCATGGATAAATTTGAATTAATACAGGGAAATCTCCGGTGTTTTTATGTGGTATACTCCTCCGACTGGAACAGGTGGAAGGTTTCATGGTAATACCCGTCAAAGGTGCTGTTTTTTCGCCAGATGAAATTAAAATCGTGGGAGAGGGCACAGTTTTCCAGCGGGATCTCCCGCAGAAGGCCCCGCTCCAGCTCCTCCTTGATTACAGGCAGATAGAAAAAGGAGATGCCTGCCCCGGCGCAGACCATTTTTTTGATGACGTTCAGACTGCCCAGTTCTGTAATCAAGGGAAAGTCAGAGAGAGTCAGGTTGTGCTCCTCTAAAGCCCGGGAGAGCACTTCTCTGGTGCCGGAGCCGGGTTCCCGGATCAGCAGGCGCTCTTCCAGCAGATCTTCCAGACGGGAAATGGGGCGGGAAAAAACATAGTCGGGGGCGCAGACGGGGATATAGGGCTGGGTACAGTAGGAGAGGCTTTCGTATTCCTGCCGGGGGAAAAAGCCTTCCACAACGGCAAATTCGATCTCTCCTTGATCCAGCAGATGGAGCAGTTCTTTCGTATTTCCCATGATCATCCGCAGACGCAGGCCAGGCTCCTTTTTCAGCAGGCGGGTCAGTACCGGCGGCATCACATATTCGCCGATGGTCAGCGTGGCGCCGAAATGGATGCGGCGGCGGCTGCCTAACTGGCGGATGGCGTCCCGAAGATGGCGGTCATCCTGATAAAAGGTGGTGGCGGCCTGGAGGAACATCTGCCCTGCCTCTGTCAGGAAGATCTGCTTTCCCTGGGAGTGGAAAAATTTTGCGCCGTATTGTTTTTCCAGCACCTGGATATGCTGTGTCACCGCCGGCTGGGTGATGTGGAGCAGCTCCGCCGCCCGAGTGAAGTTCATGGTCTGGCAGACGGTTAAAAATGTTTCTACGCGAAAGTCCAGCATAGGAGGCCCTCCTTTTTGGAAAAATATTCATATTATAACCATAACATATAATTATTGAAAAATAAACTATTATAATTTGACTTTATTGTTAAGAAAATTTACAATGAACATATAGAAAATAAAGGTAAAATTTTAGGAGGGGTTATCGTGAGTAAAGTAAGTAAGCTGGCGCCGGGCGTTCTGCTGTGTTTTATCATTGCGCTGCCGTCCTGGCTGCTGGGCAAGCGCTTTCCCATTGTCGGCGGAGCGGTGTTTGCTATTTTGATCGGTATGATTATCGCTATTTTTTATCAGAATCGGAACAAGACAAAGGATGGTATTACCTATACCTCCAAAAAGATTTTGCAGTATGCCGTTATCCTGCTGGGTTTTGGGCTGAATCTGTCTGAGATCGCCAGGGTAGGCGCAACATCTCTGCCTATCATCATTTCTACGATAGCCACCTCTTTGATCGTATCTTTCGTGATCCACAAGCTGATGGCGGTGCCTTCCAATATTTCCACTCTGGTAGGCGTCGGTTCCTCCATCTGCGGCGGTTCTGCCATTGCCGCAACGGCACCTGTCATCGGCGCGGATGACGAAGAGATTGCACAGGCGATTTCTGTTATCTTCCTGTTTAATGTAATTGCCGCTTTGATTTTCCCTACCATGGGCAATGCCCTGGGGCTGAGCAATCAGGGCTTCAGCCTGTTCGCGGGGACGGCGGTCAACGATACCTCTTCCGTAACGGCGGCAGCTTCCGCTTGGGATGGGATGCATCCCGGCGCCGGCGCGCTGGAGAAAGCGACCATTGTAAAATTGACCAGAACTCTGGCCATTATCCCCATTACGCTGGTGCTGGCTCTGCGTCAGACGGCAAAGGCCAAAAAGGCAGGCGGGGAAGCAAAAGGCAGCTTCAGCCTGACAAAGATTTTCCCGTTCTTTATCCTGTTCTTTGTGCTGGCATCTATCATTACGACGGTATCCGTATCGGCAGGGGTGGACGCTTCTGTATTCTCTCCTTTGAAAGAATTGTCTAAATTCTTTATTGTCATGGCCATGGCGGCTATCGGTCTGAATACCAATATCGTTAAGCTGATTAAGACCGGCGGCAAACCGATCACCATGGGCTTCTGCTGCTGGGTAGCCATTGCCTGTGTCAGCCTTGGGATGCAGCATCTGCTGGGTATTTGGTAAGTTTAATTTTGCTGATTCCTCTTTATTTTTTAAAGGGCACGGACATTTTTGTCCGTGCCCTTTTTGTATGCTCCGGAAAGGGGAGGAATGGCGGAAATGGTCGGGATTTGCGGCGAAAGCCCCCTCTTTTTTTGTGTGCCTTTCTTTTACAATAGGAGGAGAGAGGAGTGTGTGCCATGAAGTTGGGACGAAAGGAAAGAGAAATGGAACGGGAGGCCCGCGGTTATCTGGATATGGCCAGGGAAAAATTTCTGGAACGGGCTTTTGCGTTGGAAAATCTGTTTTACAGCGGTTTTTATGTACAATGTATCGAAAGTACGGCGGCAGACGGATACGAAATGTTTTTTGAGGATCGCAGTGCCGCTAATTTTTTTCGGGAAAACATAGCCCTGCTGGATGAAAGGGGCGCTCAGCGGTTCTACAAGCTGGCGGGGATACATCATACCATCCGGGTGCTGCGCAGGAGAAAAAAGGAATTGAAGTGGGAGGAAATGAAAGAGGAGATGCGCAGGGTATACCAGCTGGATGAGGTAGAAATGGAAATGGCGGAAATACTGTACCGGTGCGCCTGCCTTTACCAGAACCGTTTCCCTGATCTGTTTTCCCGTACCACGGCAAGGTATTTGTTCCATTTGACCTGGCTGACCCCCTTTTTATTGGCCTTTTTGATGAACTTCTGGTATAATTCATACAGTAGTTTTATGGCGTCTTATACGGGATACGTTCCCTTCCATATCAGGAGGAAACGGGTCACGGCAGGTTAAAAAGAACAGGGAAGTGAAACGATGGGTACGACTTGGACCAAACAGCAGGAAACAGCTATTTACGCAAAAGACAGCGACATTCTCGTTTCCGCGGCGGCAGGCAGCGGGAAAACAGCCGTTTTGGTGGAACGGATCATTTCCGCCGTGACGGCGGAGGAATCCCCGCGGGATATCGACCGGATGCTGGTCGTGACCTTTACGAAGGCGGCGGCATCGGAAATGAGCCAGAGAATCGGCGCCGCCATTGCCAAAAAGCTGGAGGAAGAGCCGGAAAATGCCCATCTGCAAAACCAGATGACTTTGCTGAACCGGGCGGATATCAAGACCATTCACGCCTTTTGTTTGCAGGTCATCCGGGAGTATTACAGCAAGCTGGATCTGGACCCGGCGGTCAAAACGGCGGACCCGTCGGAAATATCCCTCTTGCAGAGAGAGGTATTAGAGGATCTTTTTGAGGAATTATACGCCGAGGAAAGAGAGGACTTTTTCCTGCTGCTGGAAACCTATGGAGAGGCGACTGGGGACAAACGACTCCAGGAATTGATTCTGAAGGTCTATGAATTTGCCCAGGGCTATCCCCAGCCCAAGGTGCTGCTGGAGCGGATGGCGGAAATGTTTTATCTGCGGCCGGAGGACACAGTGGATACCTGCGCCTGGATGGAACTGGTGCGGGAAGCGGTGCAAAATAGCGTGGACTTTGTGCTGTATCTTCTGAAAAAGGCGGAGTCCGCCATAGAAGGAGACGCCGGTTTCACGGCCTATGCGGAGCGTCTTGCCGCGGAGCGGGCAGCGGCGGAGGAACTGCGGCGAGTGCTGGAAAAGCGGGACTACCGTCTTTGGCATCGGGCTTATATCGCCATGGATTTTGCCAGACTGTCCGCTTATCGCGGGCCCGACAAGGAAACGGCGGAATACGTTAAGGGGCTGCGCAACGAAGCAAAGGCCGCCTGGGGAAAGCTGGGGGAGAAGTATTTCCGCTATGGGGAAGAGACCCAGAGCCGGCTCATTCGCAGTCTGTACCCGGCGGCCAAGGCCTTGTCGGAGATTACTATGCTGTTTATGGAGCGGTTCGCCCAGGCCAAAAAGGAAAAGCTGTGGATGGATTTCCATGATTATGAGCATTTTGCGCTGGAGATACTGACGGCGGAGGGCAGTGTACCGGGCCATGTGATCCCTTCGGAAGAAGCCAAGGAGATCGGTAAGCGGTACGACGAAATCATGATCGACGAGTACCAGGACAGCAATCTGGTGCAGGAAATGGCCCTTTCCGCCGTTTCGGGTGAGTGGGCAGGAAAGAACAACCGGTTCATGGTAGGCGATGTGAAGCAGAGTATTTATCGTTTCCGTCTTGCCATGCCGCAGCTTTTTAACGAAAAATACAGAACCTATCCCACAGAGCCTGGCGGAAAAACGAGAAAGATCATACTTTCCAAGAATTTTCGCAGCAGGAAGAACGTGCTGGACGGCATCAATTTCCTGTTCCGGCAGATCATGAGCCTGGAATTTGGGGATGTGGATTATAATGACGAAGCGGCCCTTTACGACGGGGCGGAGTTCCCGGCCTGTGATGGCCTCTGCGGCGGAGAAAACGAGATTATGTTGGTGGAGACGGCTGTGCCAGAGGAGGCGGAGCTGCCGGAGGAAATCGAGGAAATGGGTCGCAGAGAGCTGGAAGCGGCGGCCATCGCGGCAAAGATCAAGGAAATGATGGCGGCAGGCTACCAGGTATGGGATCATGGAAAATACCGGCCCATGTCCTTTGGGGATGTGGCGGTGCTTTTGCGCAGTGTCAGAAGCTGGGGCTCCGTGCTGGAGGATTGTTTTGCCAAGGCGGGAATCCCTTATTTCGCCGAAACAGCCGCCGGTTATTATGATGTGCCGGAGGTAGATACGGTGCTGAATATGCTGCGGCTTATAGACAACCCTTTGCAGGATATCCCGTTGATATCCCTGCTCCATTCTCCTATTTACGGCGTCAATGCAGACGGACTGGCGCAGATCCGTCTGTTCGGCGGCGAAGGACGATATTACGAGTGTGTTCTGGCCTATGCTGCGGAAGGGGAGGACGAGGGAATACGACAAAAGCTGGAGAAATTCCTTTCTTCCTTGACGCGCTGGCGGGAGGCGGAGCGCCAGCTTTCCCTGACGGAGCTTTTGCGTCTGCTGTATGGGGATACCGGGTATTATGACTATGTGGGCATGACGCCCGGCGGCAGACTGCGGCAGGCAAATCTGCGGCTGTTGTTGGAAAAGGCGGAGCAGTTCGAGAAAAACAGCAAAAGAGGGTTGTTCTACTTTGTGCGTTTTGTGGAGAGCATGAAAACGGCGGAGGCGGAATCTTCCTCGGCGAAGCTCCAGAACGCGGGGGAGGATCTTGTTCGTGTCATGACCATACATAAGAGCAAGGGGTTGGAATTTCCCATTGTGTTCCTTTCCGATACTACGAAAAAATTCAATGAAGCCGACGGGCGTGCGTCTGTCATCACCCATCAGCAGTGGGGCTACGGCATGGATTATATGGATCTGGAGCAGAGAGCGGTCTACAGCACGCTGGCGAAAACAGCGCTGGCGGAGGCTATCCGTCTGGAGAATCTTTCGGAGGAGGTACGAGTCCTTTATGTGGCCCTGACCAGAGCCAAGGAAAAGCTGATACTGACAGGGGCTGTTAAGGATGTTTCCAAAGCCCTGGCCAAATGGGCGGAGACTGCCGATACCCAGGAGGATCGGCTGCCGCTGTTCCGTCTGCGGCGGGCGGCCAACTATATGGATTGGATCATGCCGGCCTTTCTGCGCCATCCGGCGGGTCGTTTTCTGGCGGAAGCATACGGCGGCGTATCTGTGACAGGACGGACGATGCTTGATGATTCCACATGGCGCTGGGAAGTGCGGGGCAGACAGGATCTGTATGAGGCGGAAAAGGCGGAACAGGACGCTTTGGAGGAATGGAAAGCGTGCTATGGGCAGTGGGATGCCGGCAGGGATTACAGCGGAAATAGGGAGGAGATTTTCCGTGTGCTGTCCTGGCAGTATCCTTATGGGGAGGAAACGGCTTTGCCGGCGAAGGTTTCCATTTCGGAGATCAAGCGCAGACATGGGGCGGAGATCTCCGGCGAAGAACCGGTTCCCGCGGAGCTGCCCTGGTTCCCGGAGGAAAAAACGAAGGAAGGTCTGACGGCAGCCCAGATCGGTACGGCCATGCATATTTTTATGGAAGCGGCGGATTTCCGGCGGGAATACGGTGAAACAGAAATCGGTGAGCTTCTGGCGGCTTTGATGGCGGAAGGCCGGCTTTCCGAAGCGGAAGCGGCGGCAGTCCGCCGAAAAGAGCTTTTGGCCTTCTTCCGTTCTCCATTGGCGAAACGCATCAAAGTGGCGGATAGGATAGAAAAAGAACGGCCTTTTGCCATGCTGGTGGAGCCGAAAGATATTTTTTCTGAGGAAAAATATCGAAATATGGAGGAATATATTCAAATCAATGGGATCATAGACTGCTTCTTCTATGAGGGGGAGGATGTGGTTCTGGTGGACTACAAAAGCGACAGAGTCTATCAGGAGGATATACTGCGGGAGCGGTACCGTATCCAGATGGCCCTGTACCGGGAGGCGCTGGAAAGGGTGACCGGGCGGCCTGTAAAGTCGGTCTATCTCTACTCCTTTGCCCTGGGACGGGAAATTTCCCTTTAAGATTCTGTGGAATATATCAAAAAAGAGGAACGCTTTATGGAAATAGGCGCTCCTCTTTTATATTTCCCGGGAAATCGGGGTGGAAGGAAATAGTCTTTGTGTTTTTGGGGGGAACATGGTACACTGAGAAAAACCTTAATTTTTTTGTAAGGAAGATTACGGTAATTTGTAATATGTATCTGATAAGCTGTAACGTAGGAAAATAGGAGAAAAGCACGAAACGGGGAGGCGGTTTTATGGAAAAATTCAATATTTTGGTATGTGATGACGACAAGAGCATCGTAGACGCCATAGAAATATATCTGAAGCAGGAGAATTATAACGTCATTAAGGCATATAACGGGCTGGAAGCGCTGCAGGCGCTGGAGGAAAATGAGATCCATTTGATCCTGTTAGACATCATGATGCCGAAAATGGATGGCTTGAACGCGACGGTAAAGATCAGGGAGACATTGAATATCCCTATTATCATACTTTCCGCTAAATCGGAGGATACGGATAAGATTCTGGGCCTGAATTTCGGGGCAGATGATTATATCACAAAACCCTTCAATCCGCTGGAACTGCTGGCCAGAGTAAAAAGCCAGATGCGCCGTTATACGGCCCTGGGCTCTATCGCGGAGAAAAGCAATGTGATTAAGATCGGCGATCTGGAACTGGATAAAGATGCCAAGGAAGTGAAGGTGCGGGGAGAAACCGTAAAGCTGACGGCGACGGAATACGGCATATTGCAGCTTTTGATGGAAAACGCGGGAAAGGTTTTCTCTATTGATCAGATTTATGAAAAAGTTTGGAACGAGCTGTCCTTTGCGCCGGAGAATACGGTATCCGTGCATATCCGCCGGATTCGGGAAAAAATAGAGATCAATCCGAAGGAACCGGAATATTTAAAGGTGGTGTGGGGCATTGGCTACAAAATCGAAAAGATCTAAGAGCTTCCAGACGAAATGGAAGGTCTGTATGGTGCTGCTGCTGTTTATCAGCGCTCTTTTGATCTTTCTGAGCGGTGTAGTCTTTACGAATATTTCCAAAAACTGGCGGACGGACGCTTTGTATGC
>CALWKZ010000139.1 GCA_944381385.1 uncultured Anaerotignum sp.
TTTAAGGGTAGCAGGTAACAGGTACGCAGTTGGCAGACTAGGTTATGCGTTTACGCATAAGCGAGGAACATAGGGCTATGCCCGCATATGAAAAACCACCCGCTTGGCGGGTGGATGTTTTTTGTGTCCGGTTTCCTTGTGCCGCAGGTAGAAATATGGTAGGATATCAACAGCGAAAAAAGTCGTTTTTTAGGAAAGGATGGAGTGGTTTGGAGAAAAAGAAGGTTATCGTGGGAATGTCAGGGGGCGTGGACAGTTCCGTAGCGGCCTATCTGCTGAAGGAGCAGGGGTACGAGGTCATCGGCGTTACCATGGAGATGTGGAAAGAGCAGGAGGACGGCACCAGCGGGGCGGAGGATGCCGCCCGTGTGGCGCAGAAGCTGGACATCCCTTTTTATCATGTGGATTTTCGGAAGGAATTCAAAGAAAATGTGGCGGATTATTTCATGGACAGCTATGAACGGGGACTGACGCCGAATCCCTGCATTGTCTGCAACCGAAAGGTCAAATGGGAGGCGCTGCTGGCTTATGCCGACCGCTTGGGGGCGGATTATATCGCTACCGGCCACTATGCCAATATAAAGCAGTATCCGGAAACGGGAAGATACTCCATCTGTGCCGCTGCCGCGGAGGCCAAGGATCAGACCTATGCATTGTACCGACTGACTCAGGAGCAGCTTTCCAGAACGCTGATGCCGGTGGGACAGTATGAAAAAACGGAGATCCGAAAGATCGCCGAAGGGATCGACGATTTTGTGGCGAAAAAAAATGACAGCCAGGATATTTGCTTTATCCCGGATGGGGACTATGCCGCTTTTTTGCTGCGGCAGAGAGGAAATGCGCCGACGCCGGGGAATTTTGTGGATCTGAACGGCCGGGTGTTGGGACAGCATAAGGGGCTGCTGTATTATACAGTAGGCCAGCGGAAAGGGCTGGGCATCGCCTTTGGGCAGCCGATGTATGTGTATGGCCTTCGTCCCGAAAAGAATGAAGTGGTCCTCTGTGATAATGCGGCGCTGTTTACCAGAACCGTTACGGTACGGGAGATCAACGCTATGGCGGTGGAGCGTTTCCGGCCGGGCATGCGTTTCCAGGGCAAGATACGCTACAGCCATAAGATGGCATGGTGTACGATCAGCAGGGCAGAGGGCGACGAAATGGAGTGCGTTTTTGATGAGCCCCAGCGGGCCGTAACGCCGGGACAGGCTTTGGTCCTCTATGATGGCGGCTTTGTAGTCGGCGGCGGTACTATTATCCAGCCGGCACTTTCGGCGTATCAGCGGGAATCTTGAGGAACAGGCGCAAAGATTTTGTATAAATCGGAAAAATAAGCTTTTTTTACCATTTTATAATTGCATACAAAAAAAGATTGTGGTATTATCTTTGTGGTATATAAATGAGGGTTATGTTCTATAAAAAATTTTTATGGGGAGGCAGTCATGAATTACTTGGAAATGGCCATACCGTTTATTGGCGGATTGGCGCTTTTTATCTATGGTATGAGCATTATGGCCCAGGGCTTGGAAAAAGCCGCCGGCTCAAAGATGAAAAGCATTTTGGAGGCATTGACACAAAACAAATTTATGGGGATCGCTTTGGGTGCGTTGGTAACGGCCATTGTACAAAGCTCCTCAGCAACTACCGTTATGGTTGTTGGTTTTGTAAACGCGGGACTGATGAATCTGACGCAGGCCATGAGTGTCATCATGGGCGCGAATATCGGTACAACGGTGACCGGCTGGCTGGTATCCAGTTCTGAGTGGGCAAAAATGTTCAGTCCTTCCACCATTGCGCCTTTGGCCGTGATGGTTGGTGTGATCCTGATGATGAGCGGCAAAAGCGCCAAAAGAAAAGAGGTTGCGGCCATTGTCATTGGTTTTGGTATTTTGTTTATTGGTATTGAGAGTATGTCCTCTGCAGTTGCACCTTTGAAGGATTCCGAAGGATTCAAATCTATGTTTGTAACACTGGGCAGCAATCCTCTGCTGGGTATTTTCGCTGGTGCTTTTGTAACGGCCATTATCCAGAGTTCCTCTGCTTCTCAGGGTATCCTGCTGTCCTTGGCGGCATCTGGGCTGGTTCCCTTCAACGCGGCAGTATATATTATCATGGGTCAGAACATCGGTACTTGTGTAACGGCCATTCTGAGTGGTATCGGTGCGACAAAAACAGCGAAATGCGTAGGTTATATGCATTTGATGTTTAACATTACCGGTGCGGTTGTATTCAGCATTCTGGCAATTATCTACTTCACACTGATTAACCCGGCGATGGGGTCTGATATCATTTCTCAGACACAGATCAGTGCGATCCACACCATTTTTAATATCGGCACAACATTGATGGTACTGCCTTTGGGCGGTGCGATCATTGCGCTGGCAAAGAAGATCAATCATGTAGAAGAGGTAGAACGCAAGGACGAAAGCCAGCTGGTTCATCTGGACAAACGTATGCTGGAAACTCCTGGTCTGGCAGTAGAAGGCGCGAAGCTGGAAACACTTCGTTTGGGTCATATTGCCTGTGAAAACCTCCAGAGTGCCATTGAAGCGCTGCTGGATAAGAATCATGATAAGATCGAAGAGGTCAAACAGCGGGAAAAAGTGGTGGACAGCGTCTGCGACAGTATTTCCGAGTATCTGATTAAGCTGTGTACCCTGCAGATCAGTGAACGGGATTATCAGACGGTAACTTCTTTATTGAATACCATCAGTGACATGGAACGTGTGGGGGACCATGCGGAGAATATTGCTGAACTGGCGGAAGAAATGGAAAGAGACCAGTTTGGTTTCTCTGAGAAAGCGCAGGAAGAACTGCGCCGCATGACAAAGACGGCGGTGGCAAGCTATCAGAACGCGCTGAAGGCACTGGAAACAGAAGATATCACCTGTGCTATGAAAACCACCGTTCTGGAGGAACAGGTGGATGCCATGGAAAAAGAACTCCGTGCCAGCCATATCGAACGTCTTTCCAACGCGGAATGCAACGTTAATTCCGGTATCCATTTCCTGGAGATGCTGGGCAATCTGGAACGTGTTTCCGACCATGCCATGAATATTGC
>CALWKZ010000140.1 GCA_944381385.1 uncultured Anaerotignum sp.
GGCAAAGGCGTCTTTGAGGAATCACCTCAAAGGCGCCTTTGTCTTTTTTTGCGTGTAAAAAGGACCCAAAAGAGAGGAGTTTTGCCATGGAGAAGGTATCGGATTATTTCGGCTGTTTGGTATTTGACGACAGAGTCATGAAAGGAAATCTGTCCAGCGAAGTTTATCGTTCTTTGAAAAAAACCATTGATGAGGGCGCCAAGCTGGATATCAGCGTAGCCAACGCCGTGGCGGAGGCCATGAAGGAATGGGCTGTGGCCCACGGCGCTACCCATTATACCCATTGGTTCCAGCCCATGACGGGGATCACGGCGGAAAAGCACGACAGCTTTATCACGCCTTCTCCTGACGGCAGAGTGATTATGGAGTTTTCCGGGAAGGAGCTGATCAAAGGAGAACCGGACGCTTCTTCCTTCCCTTCCGGCGGCCTGCGGGCCACCTTTGAGGCCAGGGGGTATACGGCCTGGGACCCGACTTCCTACGCTTTTCTGAAGGGAAAGACCCTTTGCATCCCTACGGCCTTCTGTTCCTACGCGGGGGAGGCCCTGGACAAAAAAACACCCCTCCTGCGCTCTATGGAAGCCCTGAACCGGCAGGCCATGCGTATCCTGCGGCTTTTCGGCAACAGCCAGGCCAAGTGTGTGCGTACCTGTGTGGGGCCGGAACAGGAGTATTTTCTGGTGGATGAGCAGATGTACAACCGCCGCCGGGATCTGATGTTTACGGGCCGGACTTTGTTTGGGGCAAAGCCGCCCAAGGGCCAGGAGCTGGACGATCATTATTTCGGTGTTATCCCGCCACGGGTAGAGGCCTTTATGGAGGATCTGAACCAGGAGCTGTGGAAGCTGGGGATACTGGCCAAAACGGAGCACAACGAAGTGGCGCCGGCCCAGCATGAACTGGCGCCGGTATACACCACCACCAATATCGCCACAGACCATAACCAGCTGACGATGGAGATCATGCGGAAGGTGGCGGCCCGCCACCATCTGGTGTGTCTGCTCCATGAAAAGCCTTTTGCCGGCGTCAACGGTTCCGGCAAGCATAATAACTGGTCTATTTCTACGGATACGGGCGTCAACCTGCTTTCTCCCGGGGAAACGCCCCATGAGAACGCCCAGTTCCTGCTGTTTTTGTGCGCAGTGATCCAGGCGGTGGACGATTACCAGGACCTGCTGCGGATTTCCGTGGCGACGGCGGGCAATGACCTGCGGCTGGGGGCCAATGAGGCGCCGCCGGCTATCGTTTCCATTTTCCTGGGGGAGGAACTGAACGGTGTGCTGGAAGCGCTGGAGGAAGATAAGCCCTATAACGGGGCAAAAAAGACCCATATGAAGCTGGGGGCTGTGGTGCTGCCCAAATTCCCCAAGGACAGCACCGACCGGAACCGGACCTCGCCCTTCGCTTTTACGGGGAATAAATTTGAGTTCCGTATGCTGGGCTCTTCCAACAGCATTGCCTGCGCCAATATCATGCTGAATACGGCGGTGGCGGAAAGCCTGCGGATCTTCGCCGACCGGCTGGAAGGCGCGGAGGATTTCGAGGGAGAGCTGCACGAACTGCTGCGGGAGACCATTTCCGCCCACAAACGGATCATTTTCAACGGCAACGGCTATGACGGCAGCTGGGTGAAGGAAGCCACGGAGGAAAGAGGGCTTGCCAATTATCCCACGACGCCGGACTGTGTGCCCCATATCCTGGACGAGAAAAATATGGAGATGCTGACACAGCACAAGGTCTATTCCGCTTTGGAGCTGCGTTCCCGCTGCGAGATCACGCTGGAAAACTACTGCAAAACGGTGATGATCGAAGCCAATACCATGGCGGATATGGCCAGAAAGGAAATCCTGCCCGCTTTGCAGAGCTATATGCTTTGTCTGGCGAAAACGGCGGCGGCCAAAAAGGGACTGGACGGGAACATCGCCTGTTCCTTTGAACGGGATACCGTAACGGCCCTTTCCGCTTTGGCGGACGAGATCGCCGGGCAGACGGCGGAGCTGGAAGAAGCGGCGGAAACAGCGGCGGCGGAAGCGGATGTGTACCGCCAGTCCTGTCTGCTGCGGGATGAGATCCGTCCCCGTATGGAAAGCCTGCGGGCGGTCTGTGACGAGGCGGAGAAAAAGACGGCAAAGCAGTATTGGCCCTTCCCCACCTATGGGGAGCTGCTCTTTGGCGTGCGATAAGAAAGGAGAGTGCGGCTTATGTGTTCGATCATGGGGTATTGCGGCAGCGGCGTCCAAAGGGAGCTTTTTGAAACGGGCTTTTACCGTACGGTTTCCAGAGGGCCCGATGACAGCCGTATTGTGGATACGGGAAAGGGTCTGCTGGGGTTCCACCGGCTGGCCATTATGGATCTGACCTCCGCCGGGATGCAGCCCTTCTGTCTGGAGGGCAGCTATGTCGTCTGCAACGGGGAAATCTATGGTTTTGAGAAGCTGCGGGACGGATTGAAGGAGAAATATACGTTTGAGAGCGAATCCGACTGCGAGGTGCTGCTGCCCCTGTACCGGGAGCACGGCGTGGAGATGTTCGCCATGCTGGACGCGGAGTTTGCCTGTATTTTATATGACGGCGAAACAGGAGAATATATCGCCGCCAGAGACCCTATCGGCATCCGTCCCCTGTATTACGGCTATGACAAAAACGGCGTGATCCTCTTTGCCAGCGAGGCTAAAAATCTGGTGGGGCTGACGGAGCGTATTTCTCCCTTCCCGCCGGGGCATTATTATAAAAATGGTAAATTTATCTGTTACCGGGATATGACGGAAGTAGAGCAGGTCTGCCGGGACGATCTGGAGACTGTCTGCGAAAACATCCGCCGGAAGCTGACGGCAGCGGTGGAAAAGCGTCTGACAGCGGACGCCAAGGTGGGGTTCCTGCTTTCCGGCGGCCTGGATTCCTCCCTGGTCTGCGCCATTGCCGCCAGAAAAAGCGAAACACCCATCCGTACCTTCGCCATTGGCATGGAGAAGGACGCTATCGACCTGAAATACGCCAGAGAGGTGGCGGAGTATATCGGCAGCGACCATACGGAGGTCTATATGACAAAGGAGGAGGTCCTTTCCTCTCTGGAAACGGTGATCCGGATACTGGGCACTTATGACATCACTACCATCCGGGCCAGCATGGGCATGTACCTGCTATGCCGTGCCATCCATGAACAGACGGATATCCGTGTGCTGCTGACGGGAGAGATCTCCGACGAATTGTTCGGTTATAAATATACGGATTTCGCTCCGGACGCGGCAGCTTTCCAGCGGGAGTCCCAAAAGCGCGTCCGGGAGCTGCATATGTACGACGTGCTCCGGGCGGACCGCTGTATCAGCGTCAATTCCCTGGAGGCCAGAGTGCCCTTTGGGGATCTGGATTTTGTTTCTTATGTGATGTCTGTGGACCCGGAGAAGAAGCTGAACCGCTACGGCAAGGGGAAATACCTGCTGCGGCGGGCCTTTCTGGGGGATTATCTGCCGGAGGATATCCTCTGGCGGGAAAAGGCGGCTTTTTCCGACGCCGTAGGCCATTCCATGGTGGACGATCTGAAGGAATACGCCGAAGGGAGGTACACAGAGGAAGAATTTCAGCAAAAACGGAAACAATATGACTATGCGGCGCCCTTTACCAAGGAGTCATTACTATACCGGGAGATCTTTGAGAAATATTATCCCGGGCAGGCAGAAATGGTCGCTGGTTTCTGGATGCCCAACCCGGAATGGGAGGGCTGCCGGGTAGACGACCCTTCTGCCAGAGTATTGTCTAATTACGGGGACAGCGGGAAATAAACAGGAGGAGAGAAAAGATGGAAAAAAGAGAACAGCTGTATGAGGGCAAAGCGAAAAAGGTATTTGCCACAGACCAGCCGGAACGGCTGATCGTATCCTACAAAGACGACGCAACCGCCTTTAACGGCCTGAAAAAAGGCACCATAGAAGGAAAAGGCGTTATCAATAACCATATGAGCAACCGCCTTATGGCGTATCTGGAGAAAAAAGGCATCCCCACCCATTTCGTGGAGGAGCTGAATGAAAGGGAGACGCTGGTAAAGCGTGTTTCCATCCTGCCTTTGGAGGTCATCGTCCGGAATCTGGCGGCAGGCTCCTTCTCCAAACGCTACGGCGTGGCGGAAGGCGCGGTCTTTCCTTTGCCTACCATTGAGTTTTCCTATAAAAACGACGCGCTGGGCGACCCCCTCATCAACAGCTATCATGCCGTTTCCATGGGGCTGGCTACCCAGAAGGAGATCGAGACCATCAAGAAATACGCCTTTGCCGTCAACCGGGAATTAAAGGCTTTCTGGGCGGACTGCGGCGTGATTTTGGTGGATTTCAAGCTGGAATTTGGGAAAACGGCCGACGGTACGGTGATTTTGGCCGACGAGATCAGCCCCGATACCTGCCGCCTGTGGGACAGCAGGACAAAGGAAAAGCTGGATAAAGACCGTTTCCGCCGGGATCTGGGCGGCACGGAGGACGCCTATGCGGAGGTCATGAGAAGATTGGAAGCACATTTGAGCTAAGGAGGATATTTATGTCAAATTGCGCGATCGTAGGGATCAACTGGGGAGACGAAGGCAAGGGCCGTATGGTGGATCTGCTGACGGAAGAGTATGATGTGGTAGTGCGTTATCAGGGCGGCGGCAACGCCGGTCATACGGTCATCAACGAGCATGGGAAATTCGCTCTGCATCTGCTGCCTTCCGGCATTTTCCATGCCGGTGCAGTAAATTTTTTGGGCTGTGACGTAGCCGTGGACCCGGAGAACCTGTGGCAGGAGATGGAACAGGTCCGTGCCCAGGGGGTAGCGGTAACGCCGGAAAATCTGAAGATCAGCAGCCGGGCGTCTCTGCTCCTGCCATGGCACCGTTTGCAGGACGAGCTGGAGGAGGCCCGCCTGAAGGACAAAAAATACGGCTCCACCAAACAGGGCATCGCCCCTTTTTACGCGGATAAGTACCAGAAAAAGACCGTGCTGGCTGGGGAGCTGTGGTATCCGGAGGAGCTGAAGGCCCATCTGGCGGACCTGCTGGAATGGAAAAACCTGACGCTGACGGGGGTTTATGGGGCAAAGCCCTATACCATGGAGGCGCTGGAGGAATGGCTGGAAGCCTATGCCATGAAGCTGGTGCCCTATCTCTGCGACGGGGCCCAGTTTTTGGCGGAGGCCCAAAAGGCCGGCAAAAAGATCCTCT
>CALWKZ010000141.1 GCA_944381385.1 uncultured Anaerotignum sp.
CATGCCAATGCCAAGGATGTATTTATCATCGGCCGCGGCATCGACTATGCGGTAGCTCTGGAATGTTCCCTGAAACTGAAGGAGATTTCTTATATCCACAGCGAGGCTTATGCCGCAGGGGAACTGAAGCACGGCACCATTTCCCTGATCGAGGAAGGCACCCTGGTGGTAGCCATTGCCACACAGGATACGCTTTATGAGAAACTGGTGAGCAACGTAAAGGAAGTAAAGGCCAGAGGCGCCTATGTTTTGGCCATTGCCAAGGAAGGCAATACGGAGATTGCCGAAGTGGCGGATGAGGTCATTTACATTCCTGCCATCGACGACAGATTTACGGCATCTCTGGATGTGATCCCTATGCAGCTGTTTGCGTACTATGTAGCGGTAGCAAGAGGATGCGACGTGGATAAGCCCAGAAATCTGGCGAAATCCGTAACAGTAGAATAATATGGAACACAGAAGGCAGATGACAAAGGGGATTTTGACATCTGCCTTTGTTGCGGGAGGTGTTTGTTTGAAATTATATTTGGTGCGGCACGGACAGACAGATATGAACAAGAACAATATGTTCTACGGCTGGACGGACGCGGATATCAATGAAACAGGTCTGCGGCAGGCGGAGGAACTGAAGGAGTTTTTCCGGGACGTGCCGTTGGACGCCATATACAGCAGCGATCTGCGCAGAGCAGCCCATACGGCGGAAATTATCGCTTCCGGCAAGGGGATGCAGGTGCATTATGAAAAAGCCTTCCGGGAACTGTATTACGGGGACTGGGAAAACCGTCCGGCGGCGGAGATTAAGGAAAAGTACGGCCAAGAGCTGCGAGGCTGGGTCAAGGACTGGAAAACAAGGACCATGCCCAACGGAGAGGCTTTTCCCGCTTTTTACCAGAGGATTGCCGACGGTGTGGAGAAGCTCATTGCGGAAAATAAAGGGAAGAATATCCTGCTGGTTTCTCATAATGGAGCGTTGAGCGCGCTACTCTGCCATTTGACAGAGGCGGGCATGGACGGCTTCTGGCGGTTTGATTCCAAGCAGGGCCATTACAGCGCCGTACTGGCAACGGAGAAATGGCGAACCATCGACTGTCTGAATCATCCGCTCTGTGGAGAGGAAAGAAAATGAAGAGAGAATGTTGGAACGCGGAGAATTTCTCCGAAAAGGAATGGGCGGAACGAAAGCCGGGATTATGCGGCGGGAAACGGTGGCTGACCTTTCTGCCTACCTGTGAGGAGGATGGGTATGCCGCTTTGGCCAGAGAACGGGGTTTTTTCCTGATTTTTTCCGGGCTGGAACCAAAGGCGGATTTTTTCCCGGTGCCGGCTTTGGCGGTATTTGCCAGAGACAGGTGGGGCGGGTTTTTTGCCTGCGGGACGGAAAAGGATTTTTACAAGGAAAAGATTTATTACATTACGCCGGATTTGGCGTGCTATTTTGTGGCGGAGGATTTCCGCTCTCTGGTGCGGATGATGATTTTTGAGCCGGATTGGCGGGAAAAGACAGGGATGGAGCCAGAGGGGCTGGAAGAATCTCCGGCGGAAATGGAACGTTTGGGGATGCTTTTTGGTTTGACGGCGCCGGAACAGCCTCTGGCGGAAAATATCCGGCGGGCAGAGGAGATCATGGTATTTGAAAATCCGGAGGCGGCGAAAAAACAGTACGCCATCCTTTAAACTGCGGCAAAAAAATAATGGAAAACACCTGATTTTCCGGGAAAAACCACGGTTTTGAAAAAAATGCGTTTTGTAAAGGAAAAATACTTGACAGCGGCGTGTTTTTCCGATAAAATAACACAGGTGGTTGTAAAGTGATTTTGCTTTACAGGAGGAAAAGACCATGGATGAAATCTTGCATCTGACGCTGCTCTATGATTTTTACGGCGAGCTGCTGACGAAAAAACAGAAACAGGTTTTCGAGCTGCACTATCAGGATGACCTTTCCCTGACGGAGATCGGCGAGGAGCTGTCGGTCAGCCGGCAGGCAGTGCGGGATCAGCTGAAGCGCACGGAAAAGATACTGCTGGACTATGAACAGAAGCTGGGGCTGGTTGCCCGGTTCCAGGCGCAGAAGAAGGAAGTCCGCCAGATGCTGGACATCATGGAAGAAATGGAAACGGAAGGTCTTTCCGACACACAGCTTCGCCAGACGGAGCGGATCAAAGAGATCGCGCAGGCGATCTTATCCTGAAAGGAGGGCGGTCAATGGCCTTTGAGAATCTTTCCGAAAAGCTGCAGGAAGTCTTTAAGCAGCTGAAAGGAAAAGGCAGGCTGACGGAAGTAGACGTAAAAGCGGCAATGCGGGAAGTTAAGATCGCGCTTCTGGAGGCAGACGTAAACTTTAAAATCGTAAAAAGCTTTATCAAGACAGTAACGGAGCGGGCCATCGGCACGGAGGTGCTGGAAGGGCTGAATCCGGGACAGCAGGTCATTAAAATCGTAAATGAGGAACTGATCGCGCTCATGGGCACTACCCAGAGCAGACTGACCTTTGCCAATCGGCCTCCTACCGTATATATGATGGTAGGCTTGCAGGGCGCAGGTAAGACCACCAGCAGCGGCAAGCTGGCGGGACAGCTGCGGAAGCAGGGCAGGAATCCCCTGCTGGTAGCCTGCGACGTGTACCGTCCGGCGGCCATCAAACAGCTGCAGGTCGTGGGAAAGAACTACAATATCCCCGTTTTTGAAATGGGCGATCAGCTCAGTCCTGTGGAAATCTCCAAGAAAGCCCTGGAATACGCGGCGGAGAACCGGAACGACGTCATCCTCATCGATACGGCGGGGCGGCTGCACATCAATGAAGAGCTGATGCAGGAGCTGCAGGACATCAAGGCGGCGGTAAAGCCCCAGGAGATCCTTCTGGTGGTAGACGCCATGACCGGTCAGGACGCTGTGACCGTAGCGGAAAGCTTTGATAGCCAGTTAGGGGTGGACGGCATCATCCTGACAAAGCTGGACGGCGACGCCAGAGGCGGCGCGGCCCTCTCTGTCAGAAGCGTGACCAACAAACCCATCAAATATATCGGTATGGGCGAGAAAATGGAGGATCTGGAACCATTTTATCCCGACCGTATGGCTTCCAGAATACTGGGGATGGGCGATGTGCTCTCCTTGATCGACAAGGTGCAGCAGAACATCGACGAGAAGGAAGCCCTGGAGATGCAGAAGAAAATGGTCTCCAATGAATTTACGCTGGAGGATTTCCTCTCCCAGATGCAGCAGATCAAGAAAATGGGACCTTTAAAGGACCTGATGGGGATGCTGCCCGGTATGGGGAAATTCAATCTGGACGAAGCCCTCAAAGGGGTGGACCCGGCCAAGGAAATGGCCCGGACAGAGGCCATCATCCAGTCCATGACAAAGGAGGAGCGGAGAAATCCTTCTATCCTCAATGGACCCAGAAAGAAACGTATCGCCAACGGCAGCGGCAGAAGCATCGCCGAGGTCAATCGTCTGCTGAAACAGTTTGAGGAAATGAAAAAAATGATGAAGCAGATGAATAATATGCAGAAAGGCAAGAAGGGAAAACTTCCTTTTTTCCGATAAAAAATGAAACACTTATTTCAGGGAGGTGAAACACAATGGCAGTAAGAATCAGACTGAAAAGACTGGGTGCAAAGAAGGCTCCTTTCTATAGAATCGTTGTAGCAGACTCCAGAACATCCAGAAATGGCAAATCCATCGATGAGATCGGCTACTATGATCCCACAAAGGAACCCGTTGTTCTGAAAGTTGACGCAGAAGCAGCAAACAAATGGCTGGCTACTGGCGCACAGCCTTCTGACACAGCAAAGGCTCTGCTGAAAAAAGCAGGCGTTATCGGCGAATAATAGGTAACGGGAGGCCAAAGCTATGAAGGAATTATTGGAAGTCATTGCGAAAAATCTGGTGGAGCATCCCGATCAGGTGACTGTTTCCGAAAAGGAAGGCGACCGCGCCTGCATTTTGGAATTAAAGGTTGCGCCTGAGGATATGGGCAAGGTCATCGGCAAGCAGGGCAGAATCGCCAAGGCGATCCGTACTGTGGTAAAAGCCGCGGCTATCCACGAAGATAAAAAGATTATCGTAGAGATCGTACAGTAAGCAAAACCGTCTGACGGTTCTAGGGACTGTATCGGGCAGGGTGCTTGCACCCTGCTTTTTATTTTTTCAGAAACGAGGTAGGAAATGGAACAGTTTTTTGAGATCGGAAAAATCACAGGGACCCATGGTATCCGGGGCACTATGCGGGTATTCCCTACTACGGAGGACCCTGCCCGCTTTGAGCGTTTGAAGGAAGTAACCGTGGAAATCCGTGGGAAACGGGAGACCTTCCATATCCAGAAGGTAGCGTACCAAAAGCAGATGATCCTGCTGACGCTGAAAGAGATCACGGATATCAATGTGGCGGAATTATATAAAAACGGCAGAATCCTGATTCCAGACCATGACGCAATCCCTCTGGAAGAGGACGAATACTATACCAGAGATTTGTACGGCCTGAAGGTAGTGACGGAAGAAGGGGAAGAACTGGGAGAGCTGACAGCTATTTATGTGACTGGCGCCAATGACGTATATGCCGTGAAAAAAGGCCCTCAGGAAAAGGAACTGCTGATTCCCGCCATTAAGGATTGCATCAAAAAAGTAGATTTGGAGGCAGGCGTCATGACGGTGAAGCTGCTGGAAGGACTGAGATAAATGAAACAGTTTTTTGTATTGACCCTGTTCCCGGAAATGATCGAGCAGACCCTTTCTCACAGCATCATGGGCAGAGCCCAGCGGGATGGATATATTCAGGTGGAGGCCATCAATATCCGGGATTTTACCCTGAATAAGCAGAAACATGTAGACGACTATCCCTATGGCGGCGGCGCTGGCATGGTCATGCAGGCCCAGCCCATTTATGACGCCTACCAGAGCATCGCCGAAAAGGCAAAAGGCGCCAGAGTGGTCTATATGACCCCCCAGGGCAGACCTTTTACCCAGCGGATCGCTGAGGAATTGTCGAAGGAGGAAAATCTGGTATTCCTCTGCGGCCATTATGAGGGCATTGACGAAAGGATCATCGAGGAGATCGTAACGGATGAAATCTCTTTGGGGGATTTTGTATTGACCGGCGGTGAACTGGCGGCCATCACCATCATTGACGCCGTATCCCGGCTGGTGCCCGGTGTATTGGGGAAGGAGGATTCCTTTGCCGATGAGAGTTTTTCCGACGGTCTGCTGGAATATCCCCAGTATACCCGCCCCCCTGTGTTCCATGGGAAAGCAGTGCCGGAGATCCTTTTGAGCGGCCATCATGCCAATATCGACAAATGGAGAAGGGAGCAGTCCCTGCTCAGGACGGCGAAAAAACGCCCGGATCTTCTGGAGAAGGCGGAGCTGACGGAAAAAGAACGCCGGTTTTTAGCGGAGCATACAGAGGAGAAAGCATAAAAAAGTACGGAAAACCTTTTGAGGTATTTCCGTACTTTTTTGCTTATCTTTTTTTCCCTTTTTCTTTTTTGGCGATTTCGATGTGTACCCGCTTGTTTTTGATTTTGCAGTTTTTCATGCCGTAGAGCACGTCCTTGACAAATTCCCTGGGCACATCCACAAAGGTGTAATCATCGAACAGGTCGATGGCGCCCAGCGCTTTGCCGGGAACGCCGGCTTCGTTGGCAATGGCGCCTACAATGTCCTTGGCCCGGATCTTATTCTTCTTGCCGGCGCTGATGAACAGGCGCACCATTTTCTCGCCTTCGCCGCCATAGGCTTCCGTGCCGTCAAAATTGATGTCCTCCATAACGTCCAGATCGTCGGTGCGCACATCCGCCAGCTGGTGCTTCAGGAGAGCGGCGGCAATATCCATGGCTGTATAATCCTCTTCCATAAGCTGTTCTACCAAATGGATATATTTTGTCAGATGGCCTTCCTGAATGCTGTCCTTGATCTTTTCCAGGAAGATGTTCGTTTTCATTTCCTCTACATCGCTGAGGGTCGGCAGCTTCTGCTGTACGATCTTTGTTTTGGTATAGCGCATGATGTCCCGCAGCTTATAGATTTCCTTGCCTACGCAGAAGGTAAAGGCTTTGCCGCTTTTGCCCGCCCGGCCGGTTCTGCCGATACGGTGAACGTAGTATTCCTCATCCTGGGGCACATCGTAGTTGAAAACGATGTCGATATCGTCAACGTCGATGCCTCTGGCGGCAACGTCGGTGGCAACCAGAATCTCAATGGTGCCGTTGCGGAACTTCTGCATGACTTTGTCACGCTGGGCCTGTTTCAGATCGCCATGGAGACCTTCGGCGAAATAGCCCCGGCCCTGGAGCATTTCCACCAGATCATCCACCCGTTTTTTGGTATTGCAGAATACCATGGCCAGATTGGGCATATAAACGTCGATGATGCGGGTCAGGGCCTCCAGTTTGGATTTTTCCTTTACATCGAAATAATACTGCTCGATGCTGGGGACGGTCAGCTCTTTTCGGACGATTTTTACAAACTCGGGATTTTTCTGGAACCGTTTGGTGATATCCAGAATCTCCGGGGAAAGGGTGGCGGAAAACAGCAGGGTCTGGTGATCCTCCGGAATCTTCACCAGGATCGTTTCGATGTCCTCCCGGAACCCCATGTCCAGCATTTCATCGGCCTCATCCAGAATCATCATCTGCACGGTCTCCATTTTCAGGGTACGGCGGCGCATGTGGTCCATAACACGGCCCGGTGTGCCGATGACTACCTGCGCGCCTTTTTTCAGCGCTAAAATCTGACGGTCAATGGGCTGGCCGCCGTAAATGGGAACCACCCGGATATTTTCCTTATATTTCAGCAGCTTGCGGAATTCCTCGCTGACCTGGATGGCAAGCTCTCTGGTGGGGCAGAGGATCAGCGCCTGCAAACGGCGGTCATCGGGATGGATGCGTTCCAGACAGGGGATGCCGAAGGC
>CALWKZ010000142.1 GCA_944381385.1 uncultured Anaerotignum sp.
AAAAATGCTGTAATGCCGCACCATGAATTCTAATGATTTGACGATAGCTGTAATGCAGTTCTACGGCAATCTTCTCCCAGCTCTGACCGAAAAGATATCTTCTTGTCAGCACTTCCTGCTCTGTTGCATTTGGTATTTTTTTCACTTGATTCCAAATCTCATGATATGTAACCATCTGCATTTCTCTTTCCGCTTCCAGCTCCCGCATCAGTTCATCCAATCGAGCCGCATATCCAGACAGGTCAGAAGTGCCGCTTCCATGCGGCATACCATCAAGTGTTCCTGATGGACTTAATTTATTTTCACGCAATGATTCTATTTGTTCCAGTAATAAATTCGCTCTTCTTTTTGCATCTAAGTACCGGCGTAAATATTTTTTCTTTTCATTGTTGCTCATCTGTATTCCCTCTCGCTTGGCTTGTGTCGGATCTTCACTTTTTCAATTAGTTCGAAATCACAGATGCGTAACAAGTCTTTGATGATTCCAATCAATCTCATTGCGTTGCGATCTATTTCTTTTTCTTTTTTGTATATATCATGCAAAGCTGTTGCCGCGGTGGGGTCGCTGTACCCGCTTCCATTCCGGCTAAGTTCTTTATCAACATATTTCATAGTTTTCATCCTTCCTCCTTTCTTCGTTAAACATTTTCACATTCACGTTCGTCATCTCCAATTTTGTTAAAAATTTTCACTGCATTTTATTCCCCTAACACTTCTTAACATTTTCTAAACCGACTTCGCATGATCTATCAAATATCCCTCCAAAATTCTTTAGCGAAAAATAGTGGTCAAAACCCCACTTTTCTATAGGCGGATTTTTGTTTGATCAATATGTAATCTGGCCAGCCGCCTGAGATCCTGTATCTCCTCTTCCGCTGTTGGGTTAAATATACGCTGAATCCGATTCATTCCTTATCACCTCCTAGCAAATCGGAAAGGTATAACAATTATATGTTTGTATCCGCCTCCAGATATTTTTCCCAGGTGCGCCGCATGGGCTTTTCACCCATCATGTCGGCCCACACCCGGTCATTCTTCTTGGTGAGCTCAAGGGCGTAGAGGGCGGCTTCTCTCGGCGTCCTGAACACCTTTTTCCCGATGTCCTTGTTCTTGTAGTAGTGCAACTGCCAGTATCCATCTGGGCCGGGCCCGTGAAGGACCATCTCATCCCATTTCGGTAGCAGTTTTTGAACCTCCGCTCTGCATACGCAATACTCCTTCTCGCAAAGAGAGCTATCCTCCGGCGTGTAGCAGTGCTCTACCACAATCCAAATAACCTCTCCGACCTTCGCCCGATATCGCATGCTCACAAACATCAACCTCCTTCAAAACGGCAGATCATCATCCTCGATATCGTCTATAGGATAAAACCCATCCTCCGCCGGTTCTCTCCTCGGCTCCTGTTGCTCGTTCCTGGTCCCGGCGAAATGCTGTTCCTCCACGACCACTTCCATGGTCCTGCGTTTGTTGCCGTCCCGATCCGTCCAGCCTCGCACCTGCAAACGCCCGACTATGCCGATCATCTGTCCTTTGGTGAAATACTTTTCCGCAAAGGTGGCCGCCTTTCCAAATACCACGCAGGGAATAAAATCCGCTTCCGTATCTCCTTCCCGCTTCCATCGTTTGTTCACGGCCAGCGTGTACCGTCCAACGGCTACGGGGTTTTCCCCTTCGGCGTATCTTATCTCCGGGTCCTTTGTTAGCCTGCCTAGCAATACCACTTTGTTCAAATCCGCTTCCTCCTCTGCCCCTGGCGGATGGCATACCGCTTCCTTGCGTCCGCTTCCCATCCCGCCAGCATTTTTTCTTTTTTCTCCCGCTTCTCCTGCCTCCGCCGGGACTGCCATGTCTGATACTTCCCGCAGCTGTCATGGCATCCCGGGTGGCGGTCGGCGGCACAGCCCATGCAGGGACAAATATTACCGCTTGCTGTCATCCCTTTCCCCTCCTTCAAAACGGCAGTTCCTTTCTCTTCCTCCACACAAAAACATCAATCACCAATCTACAAAGGCGTCCTCTAATTCTTCCAGCCAAAACCCATCCTCCTTCCCGTGTACGCAGACCGTCTTTTCCCGGCTCACCCGGAACTGTGCCTCGTACTGGCAGAGCCAGCAGCCATTCTCCGGCATCATCCCGTATGTATCCATAGCGTATTCCTCGTAGGCCCTCCGGCCCCGATCCTGTGTCATGGCCTCCATTTCTTCCTGCCGTTCCTCCGCTTCCGCCCGGTCCAGCTGGATGTAGTTCTGTCCCAGTATCTTCATCCATTCCTCCCGGCCGTATTTTTCCTCGTATTTTCGCTGGCAAAGACATTTCAGCGCCAGATCCAGCCCCTTCCCCGGGTGAGCGTGCAGTCCACCCAGTCCCGCCAGATGCTCCTCCGCCGCCAGCCAGACCCAGAACCCGTTTTTGTCGGAGCTCTCCCGGCGGCCTCTGCCGTAGAAAATATGATGCTTCTGTAAACCGCTTGTCCTCCCGGTCACAACGCACCGCTTATCCTTTCCGGTTAGAATGCTCCATGTGTGGCTCCCCTTCCTCATATGCTCCATAATCCATCCCTCCTACTTTTACCGCCTTCATATATCTGACCCAGCCAATTTCCTCGAAAAAGTCCGCGTAGCTTGCAACGATCCTATGATTTTTCGGCGCCCGCAGAGGCCGTTTATTCTTTGTCTCCTTGACTACTTCGATTTTTACTTTTGGTTTTTTCAAGTTTCGGCTGCTGCTCCATCTTTTTCCGTTCTTTTTGTAGTTCTCTCTGGTCAAATAGCTGGACAGCCGGTTGTCCTTCTGGTTTTGGTAAAGGTGTTTGATCAGCACCAGCCCTCTGTCCCAGATCGCCTGCAATATTTCTTTGGTGATTTTTTTCGAGAGCCCCTGAAATCCATTGATGACAACATGATGATGCACCCGGCCCTGCACCTGGATCACCTGGATGTACTTCAGCTCCGAAAAACCATTGGACCTTCTGTACCGTTTCAGCCTGGCAAAAAAATTAGAGGCTTCTCTCCTGGCTTCTTCCAGTGTTACGATCCGGTCATAGGTCAGCACGATCATATAATCCTTTCCGGAAAAATTCGTATTGATCAGTCTTGTCATCTCCCGCTGTGTTCTCTGCAAATTTCTCTTTTCCTGTTCCTCCTTGGTCAAGTTCTCGTTTCTCCCTCGCTCGTATTTTTTTCCTATGGTCCTTGGGCAGTAAAACTCTTCTACCTCGTAGACGTCTCCTGCCCATATCTTTTTTCTGTATTTTGGCATTTTCAATTTCCCCCATATGTATGTGCCCATAATGTTAATTGCTTTATGGACGGTCTAAAGGGGTCTCCCCCTTGTGTTTTTTCGCTTTTTTCTGTATAATAAAGTCAGGCATTTTCAATTCCCCATGTTTACATGGGAAGAGCGGTCATTTCTGACCGCTCTTTTTATTTGGATCAGTTCCCCGATCATTCTTTCTTCATATTTTCCCTCCCTACTTGTTCTTTCCACTTCTTATGCAGCTTTTTCCCTTCTTTCAGCGCGCACTCGGTACAAAGGGCATTTTCAAATTCCATATGATCACATCCCTTCGGAAGCGGACGCTCATAACAGCTTCTGCCGCATTTAGGACACTTTACCTCTCTCCAATCGGACGGCACGCCTTTCAGATTCTTTTTCAGCGGCATACAGATTATTCCCGGAAGAATCATTTTCTTCATGAAGTATCCCTCCCTTTATTCCGCGCTCAGGAAATCCAGTACGCCGTGGCAAAGACCAGTCATAGCCTTTTTCATTTTCTCCGCGTCCTCCGGTTCTCCCGCCGCCCGGATACACTCCATCATTTTATTTGCGTCTGCCTGGAACTGTTCAAAGTACACCTTAAACACGGCCATACTCTGATTCCCGGCAATCTTTCCACGCTTTTCAGCATCTTCCTGCGCCTGCTTCAGCTTTTCTTTCAGCGTAAGAGCATTTTCCTCGGCCTCCTTTTGGGCCGCTTCGTGAGCTTCGATGGCTGCCTGGGCCTCTAACGCTTCTTTTCTGGCTTTCTCCGCCTCTTTTTTTGCCTTCTCCAATTTCTTCTGCAGCACAGCTTCTGCCTTTTTATTGGCTTCCGCCTCTGCTTCTGCCCGGATTTTTTCCAGTTCGCCGGCGTCCGGTAAGGTTGTCTGCTCCTTCTGCATTTGCAGCTCTGATACTTCCGCCTGCAGCTCCGCCGCTTTTTTCTCCGCTTCTCTGGCAGCTGTTTCCGCCTCTTCTTTCAACTGAGAAAGACGTCTGATCTGTTCCTCTCCTTCGCTGTATGCCGCCTCCACAGCCTCATCCTGTTTTTTCTGGGCCTCATCCCCGAAAAGATCCAGCTGCTTCTTTAAGGCCTCTTTTTCCTTTCGCTCTTCCTCCAGCTGTTTCAAAACTTCCTGCAGCTCTTTGTTTGTCATTTCCGCTACGGTCTTTTCTTCCCCATGGATCTCATGGGCTTCTCCCACAAATTCCTCCCGGTCCTCCGCCGGCATGGAAAGCAACATAATGGCTTTGGAGGCAGAGTTTCCCATATCCGCAAGCAGCTGCGGATTTCGATATTCTTTGGCGATCCGCATAAAGTTCTGGGCGGTCCGTTCTGAAAATTCCACCTCTTCCCTCAGCCATGCGCCCCATTGCCCATGAGGCAGGCACTGTTTCGCTTCCAGCAGCCGCTTCCCAATCTCTACCATGGACATACAGGCCTGTCCTTTGTAGAATTGTATCTCCTGTGTGATGACCTCAATGGGCCTTGTCATTTCATTCATGCCGCGTTATCCTCCTTCTTTTTTCCGCCTTTATTGACGACTCGTTTCATCCATTGGTCTACAAAATTAAATACTTCCGGCTCTGTGCCATAGGATCTGTTATGATCGGTTCGGCATTGCACCACCTTTTTATCCTTCAGTTCCAATGTAAAATATGGCTTGTCCGGCTCTTCCGCTTTCCGGATCAGAAAAACCGCTGTTTCCTGATTCGCTATCCTTTTGCAGTATCCAGCTACACAATGGTGCAGCGCCGCCCCTTCGTCCCGCAGTTCTTCCTGCGTTTCGGCCGGGCGGATCAGCAGGCCATTCCACTGCCAGGTGTACCTTTCCATTTTTTTAACGGCTTTCTGGAACTTCTCCTGATCCGCTTTGTCTTTTTCAAATCTGACCTGGGCCATAGTCCGGTCATGGGCCTGTTTGAGATCCTTCGGGAACAGCACCTGTTTATCTTTCAGGTTTAACCCCAGCGTCTGGCATTCCTGGATATAGTCCCGGTATGTTCTTGACATTCGATAATTCAGCCACCCATAATCTTTTTTGCCTTCCTTTGCTTTTTGTTGATCGAGATATTTTCCCAGCTTGGCCATATTCATATAGCGAAGCAGTATTTTCATATCATCCACGTCAATATTCGTATTTATCACCTGCTCCACTTCTTTTGGGGCGGCCTGCGGTCTGATTGCATAAAAAACATTCATCCTATGGATATCCTCCATGGAATACTTCTCCGGCTCTTTCAGCTTCAGCCAGTGCAGCGGAAACTGAAAACATTCTTTCAAATTCCCTTTTTGCCATCGGATGGCATTTCTTGTCGCTTTGCTGAGTCCTCCATTTTTTTCTTTCATCAGCAGACTATATCCGGCCTTTTCAAAAAACTCCATGACTGGATATCTGGCAAAATTCATCAGGTACTTTACAGGATTTTCGTTTAAATGCTCCAGGATATTCGCATATTCCATTCTGGTCCCTCTCAGTGCCTCTTCGATTCCATAGGGACAGAAATAATACCAATTGTCATAGATCTCCGTACCTTTCCATCTGGTCCATTCCTGAAGGTCGTATCGTCCACAGTGTTTAAAAAACGTGTATTTTCCTTCTTTCTGCCACTTGACGCATTGTTTTCCCCTAACGGCATATCTCACGGTTTCCTTTAACCATTTATTCATATCCTCCCATTCGCCGGAAGGATCTCTCAGCAGCCTCCACTGCCGGAAAAAGATGGTCTCGCCATCTATCCCCCTCTGCGCCATCACTACGTTTTCTACGTTATCCGCCAGAAATGCACTGCTTGTCCCCAAAATGCAGTGAACCAATCCGCCGCAGTTTGGACATCTTACTTTGGCGTATTGAGTAAATCTCTCCGAATATTGCCGTGCAAGCACCTCTTCTTTGCAGTCATAGCAAAACCCGCGAACATTTCCCTTCTTGTAGATCAGTACATGATCTTCCGCCAGCGCCACATTTCTTATGTAATCGAACAGCCCTTCCGGTATTTCTTCCGGACAGAGCCGATAATCCTCATCCAACAGTTCTCCGCGCTCGACCTTCTTTTTCCGCAGCATCTCCTCTTTTGTCCGCCTTGTCCAATCAGCGAGGTTATCTATTCCATGGTTTATGGATTTTTTCCGATCTATGCCGAGAAACCGCAGCAGCCGCTGCTCTTCCCTTTCGGAAATCATGACATAATCTGTTCTGTAACGTTGCAGATTTTGAACGATGGCATTTTGCACTTTTCCGTCCTGATCAATTCCTACTACCTCTTTGCTTTTTTTGCCGCAGACAATGCGGAAGGATGAGTTCTTGTGGTATTTATGGGTACATTGCCTATTATTCAGAAAATCAACTTCCAAAAGCCGTTCTCCATCTACTACCGGCTCTCTGACTTCCACTTTCCAGCAGATCGGGCTCTTTTCCGAAAAAACATTGAAAGGCTGTTTTTTGATGGTTTTTAAATTCATACTGCCGCCCCCTTACAGAAAATCTTCCAAGGACAGATGCAGTTCTTTTTTCTTCGGTTCCGCAATGTTTGCGGATTTTACATCTCCCGCTTCTATTGCTTCCAGCCCGAAATATTCCCTTGCCCATTTATATACTTCTTCATCCGCAATGACCGCACAGCCACCGACAGCTTTTTCCTTTGCGTTTCCCCTTATTTTTTTCAGTGCCTCCTCCAGTGTCTTTCCTTTTTCCAGTACCTTTTCAGCGGCTGTTTCCGTGGTGATGCAATCGATCAAGTGCTCCCCCACCAGAGCTGTGTATAGATCCTGTGGTTTCTTCTGGATTTCGTTGTTCAGTTTCTCAATGGCATTTTCGATTTTTCCCATGTCGATTTCTCCTTTTATTTGAATTTTCCATCGGCTATCTGTCGGGCGCGCGTGTACCCTGTCACGCGCCCTTTTCACTTAAAAAAGGAGGTCCGGGCTTTCACCCGACACATAGCCGATGGACATTTTTTACTTATTGTCATCTTTTTTTGTGTGCTCCGCTTCTGCGCGGTACTCTTTCTCCTTATCGCAGTCGCACCGCTCCCCATGATCCAAATGGGCGCCGCACTTTTCGCATTTCTCGTATTTCATTTCTTGTCACCTCCCAGATCCATCTGTACGCCAATGATCCGGACGGCATCCTTTGTCTTTTCTATATCCTCCGCCGTCAGATCCTTCACCATCATGCCGACCATACGAAACAGCAGCCCCTTCCCATAGATCAGCTTTTGCTCCCCCTCCCAGCCGTCATACAACGGCCCGTCTGGGTTCTTCTGGGCGTCGTATGCCAGATAAACCCTCTCGCTGATAGGATGCATGGGCACAATATCCACGCCGCCTACGGCCTCAATCCTCGCCGCCATGTCCAGCATCTGCGGGCTCTGTTTCACAGTCTTCGTCCCCTTCTCCGTAATCAGGATCATATCCACTGTCCTCATCCGCATCTTCCTCCTCCACGATTCCCTGCATCATACACTGCGTCCATAATGTCTTTACCCTCTGGTAAAGCTCCTCTTTCATAAGTACCTCGCCGATCATGGCGATCATTACCAAACCGTCCTTGACGACCAGCGTCCGGGAATCCCCGCTGTACCGGATGAAAAACCGGAGATAATTCAGTTTCCCCCGCAGTACCGGCGCCAGAAGCGTCGTATCCACCCAGACCATCCCATCCGACAGATAAATCGGCGTCAGAATATAGCCGTTGTATTCCACCGTCATGCCCGCCATGTCCGCGGTCACTTCCACCTCCTCGGGGCGATCATTTTTCAGGATGCCTTGCTCGTCCGTCCTGTCCGCCCGGTACCAGCCGTTTTTCTTGTTTTCCGCCACCCCAATCAGGTTCAGGAAGTCCTCCGCCGTCATGCGGGGCAGACCTCCCAGTTTGTAAGCGGCAACGCCTACGCTGATCCACTGCTCTCCATCGCTGTCCGTCATGATCACAACACACTTTTTTGCCCTGCATACCCTCGCGATATCATTAAATTTCATCTTTCTCACCTGCCAATCTGCAAAATGCCCTTGCTTGTTCGTGGTAACGCACCTTCAAATCTCTGTTCTGCTGTTTCAGCGCTCTGTTTTCCTCAATCAAAACCCCAAAGGCCACAATAAATACAAAAACCACCGCCAAAACGATAATGATTGCTTTCTCAAACTCAAACAAAAGAAACCCTCCCTTCCGCTTCCGCGCCTAAAAACTCATTGTAGCGAAATGTCTCCCGGTATCCGCCCTCCATCTGACAAGTGAATCCGTGGAGATATAGCGCCTCTACGGTCCCTCTCCGCTCCGCTCTTCCGTCCTCACTTTTCCCGCTCTGGCGGAATACCATCCGACGCCCCGGTTTCAGTCCTTTCCGCATGGCTTCCTCCCGCAGTAGCCGCTTCGCCTGTTCCCTGATGTCCATGATTCTTCCTCCTGTCATATACACAGTGGGGACAGATGTATCCGTGTCTCGTGTCCTGCCCCCTTGCAATGTTCCATTTCTTTCCGCAGATTTTGCAGCAGATGTATCTGTATGTTTTTTTCATAAAATCTCCCTATGTCACAAGCTGGGATACATCAATCCCGGCCAGATCCGCAATAACCCGCAACTCCTGAACCCGAAACTCGCCCGGATTTTGAAGACGGAAATT
The DNA here is from genome assembly GCA_944381385.1 of uncultured Anaerotignum sp. GTDB lineage: Bacteria > Bacillota > Clostridia > Lachnospirales > Anaerotignaceae > Anaerotignum. Next base: position 8,882 of record CALWKZ010000142.1, read on the forward strand.
TAAAGTGCTAAGTCCTATATCCATATGCCGGCACAATTCATGCTTTGGAATACCAATCACCCTGATCCACTTCTCCACCTCGCCGCCCATCATATTGTCGCGTCTCTTGCTTTCAATCTCTGTGTTCCCCAGAGGTTTTACTTTTGGCATAATCTTTCCACCTCACTTTCTTCCTTTTCCTTTTATCCTGTGATACTATAGAAAGAAAAGGAGTTGCTGTTTTATGCTATCTATACAGTCTTATTCTGTTCTACGACACTTGAAAAAACTTGCTAATAATACAGATCTAGAACTTGCTCTTCTAGGAGATACAACTCTAATTTGTCTCGATTTTGATGAAAGCAAAACATATGATTATTCCAAATACAAAGGAGAAATAAGCAGTATCCTCGACGATCTAGTTTCCT
>CALWKZ010000143.1 GCA_944381385.1 uncultured Anaerotignum sp.
ATGTATCTTGCGGAAGATATTGACGCTCTTTTCGGAAACAGATATAATTAGGACGCTTGGAAGTATTTGAAAACAAAGGTTTTTCGACGCTTTCGGCGTCTTTTTTATTTTATAGATGGAAAGAATGGAAGGAAAGGAGAGAACCATATGAATCAAAAAAAGGATGTATTTGTCATCGGGCATAAAAACCCGGATACGGATTCTATTTGCTCTGCCATTGCTTATGCCGGTCTGAAAAATCAGATCGCTGAGGGGCATTATGTGCCGAAACGGGCGGGAGAGATCAACAACGAAACAAAATATGTACTGGACTTTTTTGGGGTGGAAAGTCCGGAACTGATCAGCCATGTGGGAACCCAGGTCAAGGACGTGACCATTAAGCCCACACCCAGCATTTCCAAGGAGATTTCCCTGAAAAATGCCTGGATCAAAATGCGTGATTTGCAGGAGGCAACCATGCCGGTAGTAAAAGAGGACGGCAAGCTGGAAGGCATTATTTCCGTCAAGGATATTGCCACAGCCAATATGGATATTTATGAAACAAGAATCCTGGCTCTGTCCAAAACGAAATATTCCAATATTCTGGATACCATCGACGGCACTATGGTAGTAGGCGATCCGGAAGAGGTTGTGCCGGAGGAGGGCAAGATCCTGATCGGCGCCGCGAACCCGGACCTGCTGGAGACCTACGTGGAAAAAGGAGATATCCTGATTACAGGCAACCGTTTCGAGTCCCAGCTGTGCGCCATTGAGATGAACGCCGGCTGTATCGTGGTCTGCATGGGCGCGCCCGTATCCAAGACCATCCAGAAACTGGCAAGGGAAAACAACTGCTCTATCATCAGCACGCCCCATGACACTTATATGACGGCCAGACTTATCAGCCAGAGCACACCTTTGGGCTACTTCATGCGGAAGGAAAAACTGCTGACTTTCAGCACAGAGGACTTTATCAGCGATATCCGCGGCGCTATGGCGAAGATCCGGCACAGAGATTTCCCTGTACTGGACAGGGACGGCAACTATATCGGCATGCTTTCCAGACGGTCTTTGATGGAAATGGACAACAAAAAGATCATCATGGTGGATCATAACGAAAAGACCCAGGCCGTAGACGGCATTGAGGAGGCGGAGATCCTGGAGATCATCGACCATCACCGTCTGGGTACACTGGAAACCACCATGCCCGTATATTTCCGGAACCAGCCCGTAGGCTGTACAGCCACTATTGTGTACCATATGTACCGGGAAAACGGCGCGGTCATCGACAAACAGACGGCGGGCCTGCTCTGTTCCGCTATTTTGTCCGATACCCTCATGTTCCGTTCCCCTACCTGCACCCCCGTGGACCAGAAGGCGGCGGAGGAACTGGCGCAGATTGCCGAAATTGATATTCAGGAGCACGCGGAAAAAATGTTCCGGGCGGGCAGCAGCCTTTCCGATAAAACGCCGGAGGAAATTTTCTATCAGGATTTCAAGAAATTCAGCGCCAACGGCGTCAACTTCGGTGTGGGACAGATCTCTTCTTTGGACCAGGGAGAGCTGGACGCGCTGCGGCCAAAGATCGCCGAGTATATGGCTACGGCGGACCGGAACGATACGGATATGCTGTTCTTTCTGCTGACCAATATCATCCATGAGTCCTCGGATCTGGTATACTTCGGCGAAAACGCCAAGGAGTTGGCGGAAGCGGCCTTTGGCAAGGAGGCGGCGGAGGACTATATCCAGCTGCCCGGCGTTGTGTCCAGAAAGAAACAGTTTGTGCCCCGTATCCTGAGCGCGGTACAGCAGTAAGGAAGAAATGATGCAGAATTATAAAATGGTGCTCTGCTATGACGGCGGCAGATATGACGGCTGGCAGAAGCAGGGCAATACGGAAAATACCATACAGGCCAGGCTGGAGGCCATCCTGACGGAAATCGCCGGAGTGGAAACAGAAGTCTTTGGTTCCGGCAGAACGGACGCGGGTACCCATGCTATGGGACAAACGGCGAATTTCCGTATGGACTGGAAAGGGACGGAGGCGGAGCTACTGTCTGCCATCCAGCGGAGGATGCCGGAGGATATGGGGGTGCTGTCGCTGGAAAAGGCAGACCCTCGGTTCCATGCCCGGCTCAGCGCCAAGGCCAAGACCTATGTCTATACCATATGGCTGGGGGAAATGCCTCCCGTATTCTGGCGGAAATACAGCTTCTGGTGCCCCAAGGGACTGGATCTGGAGGCCATGGAGCGGGCGGCGTCCGTTTTTCTGGGAAGCCATGATTTTAAGAGCTTCTGTGCCAATAAACGGATGAAAAAGTCTACGGTGCGGACCATTTATGAGATAGAAATGCGGCGGGAGGGCCATGCCCTGCGGATTCGCTATACGGGAAACGGCTTTTTGTACCAGATGGTGCGTATCCTGACGGGGACCCTCATCGAAGTGGGCGAGGGGAAAAAAGACCCCGGCGAGATGGAAGGGATTCTGGCGGCCCTGGATCGGGAAAAAGCTGGGTTTACGGCGCCGGCCAAGGGACTGCTGCTGGAGAAGGTATATTATGAGGACTGGCGGAAAGGAGAGGAAGGACCGTGATACGTATTTCGGAGCTGAAGCTGCCCATAGGGGCGGAAGAAGGGCTGCTGCGGAAAAAAGCGGCAAAGGTTCTTTCGGTTCCCGCGGAGCAGATACAGGAACTGCGGATCTTCAAACGCTCTCTGGATGCCAGAAAAAAAGAGGACATCCATTATGTGTATGTGGTGGATGTGGCTGTAAAAAACGAGAAGGCTTTGCTGGAAAAAGGGAAGAACAAAAAAATATCCAAAACGCCGGATCTGTCCTATCATTTTCCGGAGGGCAGATGCCGGATGGAGAAACGGCCTGTGGTGGCAGGCTTTGGCCCGGCAGGCATGTTCGCGGCGCTGCTGCTGGCCCAGATGGGACTGCGGCCCATTGTAGTGGAGCGGGGCGGAGATGTGGACAGCCGGAAGGCGGCGGTGGAGCGCTTCTGGCGGGACGGTACATTGGATACGGAAAATAACGTCCAGTTCGGCGAAGGCGGCGCGGGCACATTTTCCGACGGGAAGCTCACGACCCGCATCAAGGACCCCCGGTGCAGGAAGGTGTTGGAGGAACTGGCGGCGGCAGGGGCGCCCAAGGAGATCCTTTACGAAACGAAGGCCCATATCGGTACAGACCTGCTGCGGGATGTGGTAAAAAATATCCGGAAGGAAATCCAGCGTCTGGGCGGCGAGGTGCGTTTCTTTTCCAAGGTGACGGGACTGGAGACGGCGGACGGAAAAATACAGGCAGTCCTTCTCAATGAAAAGGAACGGCTGGAAACGGAGGCTTTGGTCCTGGCTTTGGGCCACAGCGCCAGAGATACCTTCCAGATGCTTTATGACAGCGGCTTTGCCATGGAGCAGAAGCCCTTTGCCATGGGGGTGCGTATTGAGCATCCCCAGCGTATGGTCGACGAGGCCCAGTACGGCAGCGCGGCGGCGCAACTGCCGGCGGCGGATTACCGTCTTACCTATACGACAAAAAAAGGCCGGGGCGTCTATACCTTCTGTATGTGCCCCGGCGGCTATGTGGTGGCGGCGGCTTCGGAGGAAGGCCGGCTGGCGGTCAACGGTATGAGTGAGCACGCCAGAGACGGCAAAAACGCCAATTCCGCTTTGCTGGTGCAGGTGTTCCCTGAGGATTTCGGCGGCGATCATCCTCTGGCGGGGGCAGAGTTCCAAAGACGGTTGGAGGAAAAGGCGTTTCAGGCCGGAGGCGGCGGCTATCGGGCCCCTATACAGACGGCGGGGGATTTCCTGCGGGGAGACCATACGCCGCTGGGAGAGGTTTCGCCTACCTATCGCCCCGGTACGGCGGCGGCGTCCATGGACGATATTTTCCCGGACTTTATGACGGAAGCCCTGCGGGAGGCTCTGCCTGCCATGGGACGGAAGCTGAAGGGCTTTGACCGGCCGGACGCGGTGCTGACGGCGGTGGAGAGCCGCAGTTCCTCCCCGGTGCGTATCCTGCGGGATGAACGGGG
>CALWKZ010000144.1 GCA_944381385.1 uncultured Anaerotignum sp.
GTCCATCCGGATTTCCGGGGAATTGGACTGGCCCGGGAGATGGTACAATATGCGGAAGAACTGGCCCGAAAGAAGGACTGTCTTGTGATTCGGCTGGATACCTATGTAGGCAACACGCCGGCTATGAAGCTGTATCAGTCTATGGGATATGAGCTTTCCGGTAGGACGGACTTCCTGTTTCAGGGGTTTTTGCCGGAAGAACTGTACTGTCTGGAGAAAAAACTATGAGAAAAGAAAACGAAGGCTTTTTCTGAAAGGAGAAAGCCTTTGACCGGTTTAAAAAATACCGAAATCCCTTGTGGAAGCAAGGGTTTCGGCATTTTTTACTGAAACTATTTTTATGAAGCAGCGTTTCCCCGTAAGAAGGAAACCGTTTTTTTAGGGAAAGCGGCATTTGACCTTTTGGTCATCTGCTTTTTGATTCCAGTATAGGAGGCAGCTCCCGCAGATGGTGTATTTCATAGAGGGGCTTTGCGGCGGTATCGTTTTCCTTGCCCTCCGCGTTCATCCAGCAGGTGTCGATGCCGGCATAATTCCCGCCCAGAATATCTGAGGAAAGGGAGTCCCCGATGATGAGGACGTCCTTCGGCGAAAGATGGGGCAGCTTTTCAAAACAGTGATCGAAAAAAGCTTTCATGGGCTTGCGACTGCCGATTTCCCCGGAGATGAAAATATCCTGAAAATAAGGGTACAGGCCGGAGTCCTTCAGCCGGCGGTACTGGGTCTGGGTGGTGCCGTTGGTAATGATATATAGCTCATAGCGGGGCGCTAAGGACTGGATCAGCTCCATGGCGCCGTCCATCAGGTCATGGCCTTTGTCCAGCTCCTTCCGGTACTCCTGTTCAAATGCCACGCCGTCCAAAGGAATATGGAAATGGGAGAATACCCGGCCGAAGCGGGTGAAAAGCACTGTATCCCGGGAGATCTCTCCCCGCTCGTAGCTTTCCCAGAGAGTGCCGTTCAGAGTCAGGTAATAGCTGCGGATTTCCTCTGTCAGAGGCAGCTGATGCTTGGCAAAGACTGCCTCCAGACCTCTTTTTTCCGTGGCGTGGAAATCCAGCAGGGTCTTATCCGCGTCAAAAAATAATGCCTTATATTTCTGTGTCATACCATCCCTCCGTCCAGTGTGATGATCTGCCCTGTTAAGAAACTGGATTTTTCGCTGGCCAGGAAGCAGGCCAGCTGTCCCACTTCCTCCGGCGTGCCAAAGCGCATCAGGGAGATTTCATCGGCCAGGGCGGCCCGCTCCTCTTCAGAAAAGCAGGCATTCATCTGTGTGTCTATAACGCCGCAGGCAATGGCGTTGACCCGGATGCCGGAAGGCCCCAGCTCCTTAGCCATGGCCTTGGTAAAGGCGTTGACGCCGCCTTTGGCCGCCGAATAGACCGCTTCGCAGGAAGCGCCTTTTTCTCCCCACATGGAGGAAATATTGAGGATGACACCGGTCTGCTTCCGTACCATAGGCGGCACTGCCAGATGGGTGCAGTTGAGGACGCTGCCCAGGTCTACGGCCAGAAGGCGCTGCCATTGCGCCGGCGCCATATCTGTGAAAAGGCCGATGTGGGCCGTCCCCGCGTTATTGACCAGAACGTCGATCTCCCCAAAGGTGTTTTTTACCTCCTGAAACAGCTGTACACTGCTGTCATAGTCAGATACGTCCGCCAGAAAAGCGGCACAGACAATACCCTCCGCCTCCAGCTCCTTTTTTGTGTGCAGAAGCTCTTCCTGACTGCGGGAGGCGTTCAGCGCCACACGGCAGCCTGCCCGGCCCAGGGCGGTGGCAATGGCTTTGCCGATGCCCCGGGAGGAACCGGTGACCAGGGCTGTTTTTCCTTGTAAATCCATGATGATACCATCCTTTATCCGCGAAATTTCATAAAATCATTTTATCGGAAAATATTAAACTTTACAAGGTGGAAATCTGGGGACAAACCATGTATAATGTAGAGTATCCGTGCAGGAAATAAGATTCGGAGAGGATGAAAGGAATGAAGGAACTGGTATACAGCAGAGAACTGCGGCTGGGAGAGATCCTGACCATTGGTTTTCGGCTGTTTTTGGAGAATATCAAGACGATTCTGCTGGGGCTGCTGGTGATTTGCCTTCCCATGAGCATACTGCTGAATTTGATTCAGCTTCGTATGGCGGATACCAGCACCATTATGGATACGCTCTTGCAGGCCAGGGCTGCTGTGTCTGAGGAAGAGTTTATGCAGGCGTTCCAGCGGATGATGACGGAGAATCTGACGCTGGTGGCTGTCAAGGTGTTTCTGGAGCCGATTTATACCATAGCCGTAGCCAAGGGCGTGAAGCGGCGGCTGGAGAATCGGCCGGTCCAGTTGGGGAAGGTCTATGGTGACGCCCTGCTGTTGGAAGGCAGGATCGTGCAGACAGGCTTTATTTATGCCGTGTTGGTGTTCCTGGGCTCTATGATCCTGATTCCCGGTATCATCATGGCGGTGAACTGGTGCTTCTACGTGTATTGTATCGGCATCTGCGATCGAAAGGGTATGGACGCCCTGCGTCACAGCCGGGATATGGTGCGGGGCCGCTGGTGGAAGACGTTGGGCTTTCTGGTGGTGCTGTTTTTCGTGGGCATTTTCTGGAACTATCTGCTGCAGCTTTTGTTCCTGCCGTTCGGAAATAGCTTTGCGGTCAATACCCTGTATATGACGGCCACTTATCTGACAAACGGATTTATCGTCTGCGCTACCACAATATTGTTCCTGAACCGGGAATCCGGCCTTTTTGGCATGGCGGATCTGGCGGAAAGAGAAGAGATAGAACAGAGCGGAGAAGCGCCTCAGGACGAGGAGGAAAATAAAACCGAATAAAAAACATTGTGCGGCTTCGTGGGAAATGAATAAATTTCCGCGGAGCCTTTTTTTGCTGTGGGACACTTTGCGTCATACCATCTGTTTTTTGCCGGTGGATTTTGTTCAAAAGAGACAGGAACGGCAGTTTTCGACAGCGTGCGGAGGGATATCCCGCGGCAGAAAAAGCTAGGAAAAGAATTTTGCCTCTGGTATAATAATATAGATGGATAAAAACAAGCCGAACGGACGGCTTACAGTAGCGATAGATGGGAAGGTGTCATGGTTATGTATTCCGGTAAAGGAAATTTTTCGGCGGAAGAGATGCGGTATCTGCTTCTTCTGTCCAAGCAGTATAAGAATATCAGCAGCACAGCCACAGAGATCATGAATCTGAAGGCGATTTTGAACCTGCCGAAGGGGACGGAGCACTTTGTTTCCGATATCCATGGAGAGGTGGAATCCTTCAGTCATGTGCTGCGCAACGCTTCCGGCGTTATCAAGAACCATATCAGCGCGATTTTCGGCGCCAGCCTGCGGGAAAGCGAGAAAAAGGCCCTGGCGACGTTGATTTACTATCCGGAGAAAAAACTGGAGCAGATGATGGAAACGGAAGAGGATATGAACGACTGGTACAAGATCACCCTGCACCGTCTGGTCACCATCTGTAAGGTGGTATCCTCCAAATATACCCGTTCCAAGGTGAGAAAGGCCCTGCCCAAGGAATTCGCTTACATACTGGAAGAATTGCTCCACGAGGACAGCGTCAGCCATGACAAGGAAATGTATTACAGCGAGATCATCAGCACTATCATTGATCTGGACCAGGCCGACCGTTTTGTTACGGCGCTGTGCCACCTGATCCAGCGTCTGGCCATTGACCGCCTCCATGTGATCGGCGATATTTACGACAGAGGCCCTAATGCGGCGGCTATCATGGATATTCTGGCGGATTATCATTCTGTGGATATCCAGTGGGGCAACCATGACATTGCCTGGATGGGCGCGGCGGCCGGCTGTCAGGCGCTGATCTGCAATGTACTGCGTATCCAGACCAGATATGCAAACCTGGATACCATCGAGGAGGACTATGGCATCAACCTGATCCCTCTGGCAACCTTTGCCATGGACTGCTATGCCGATGACCCCTGCACCCAGTTTGCGCCCAAGGGGACAGACGGCATGCTCAGTGCCAAGGATTTCGATATGGTAGCAAAGATGCATAAGGCTATTTCTGTACTGCAGTGGAAGATGGAGGCCCAGATCATCAAGCGCCATCCGGAGTTCCATATGGAAAACCGCTTGTTGCTGGATAAGATCAATTTTGAAAAAGGCACCATTATGATAGACGGTCAGGAATATGAAATGAACGATATGAATTTCCCTACCGTAGACCCCAAAGACCCCTATGCGCTGACGGAGGAAGAGCAGAACGTGATGGATAAGGTAAAATCCTCCTTTGTCAACAGTGAAAAGCTCCAGGAGCATATCCGTGTCCTTTACAGCAAAGGGGCTATGTACAATATTTTCAACTCTAACCTGCTGTTCCATGGCGGTATCCCTATGAATGAGGACGGCACACTGAAAACAGTAACCTTCCGCGGCAAGAAATATAAGGGCAAGGAATACCTGGATGCGGTGGAACGGACCGCCAGAGAGGCTTATTTCAATAAGCCCCATTCCGAGGCCAAACGAGAATGCATGGATATCATGTGGTACCTGTGGTGCGGCGAGGATTCCCCTCTGTTCGGCAAGAAGAAAATGACCACCTTTGAACGGTATTTCATTGATGACAAGACCACCCATAAGGAAGTAAGCAATCCTTATTACTCTCTGCGGAATGAGGAAAGCGTCTGCCGCTATGTGCTGGAAGCCTTTGGTCTGGACCCGGAGCATTCCCATATCGTCAACGGCCATGTGCCCGTAAAGGTAGTCAAAGGGGAAAGCCCCATCAAGGCCAATGGCAAGCTTTTTGTCATTGACGGCGGCTTTGCCAAGGCCTACCAGAAGGTGACCGGCATCGCGGGCTATACGCTGATTTATAATTCCCACGGTATGGTTCTGGTCAGCCATGAGCCTTTCGTATCCACGGAAGTGGCCATTGCCGAGGAAAAGGATATCCTGTCCTCTACGGTAGCCCTCCAGTATACCCAGGATCGTATCCGGGTGCGGGATACAGACAACGGCAAAATGCTCCAGGGCAGTATCGACGAGCTGGAGAAGCTTCTTTACGCATACCAGAACGGTTTGATCAAAGAGCAGTAATTATCTGAAAAAAATAAGACGGGACCCTATAAAACAGGCTTCCCTGAAAAAAACGATTACATTAAAAATAACACCGCCGGAATCCTTGGCAGACAGAAAGGGTTCCGGCGGTATTTTTTTATGAGGATGCCCCGAATGGGGCTGGAATGGGGCTGCCGCCTTTTTACGCAAAAAAAAAGCACGAGAGCCTGCCGGAGCGGGAACCCGTGCTTTTGTATACGGTAGTTTCTTTTGTGGATTTAATCTGTTTCCTTTGTATTTTTCCTAAGTTTTCTCTTTTGTATCTGTTTAGATTCTTTTGTAAAAATTTATGGGATTATACCCGTTCTACGCCAAGAGTAACGGTTTCGCCGTTGATGTTCCATTCTTTGGAATATTCGCCGCCTTTGCCCGCAACGACTTCTGTCGCCAGAACGTCGCCGGAGATATCGTTGGCCGCCAGAACTTCCGCGATCTTTGCGTTGCCGTCGTGGTAAACACGGATACGGTCTGTTACGTTGAAGTCCGCTTCTTTTCTCATGGTCTGGATCTTGCTTACGATCTCACGAACGAAGCCTTCTTCTACCAGCTCCGGTGTCAGGTTGGTATCCAGTACAACGGTTACGGTGTTGTCGCCGCTGGAAACAAAGCCGTCTTTTTCCGCTGTGTCAACCAGTACGTCGTCCATTTCCAGAACAACTTCCTCACCCTCTACGGTGAAGGATGCTTTGCCGTCGGCACGCAGTGTCGCCATGAAGGCGGAGCCGTCCACTTCCTTCAGGTAAGCGCCGATGGCGGGTACCAGTTTGCCGTACTTCTTGCCCAGCGTACGCAGCTGAGGCTTGAAGGTGTATGTGGTGAAGGCTTCTACGTCGTCGGTGAAGGATACCGCTTTTACGTTCAGCTCTTCCTTGATGATTTCCAGATAGGAGTCAGGCAGGGATTTTTCTGCCTTTACATACATCATAGCCAGAGGCTGACGGTTCTTCATAGCGGCCGCGTTTCTTGCGGCACGGCCTTCTACGACTACTTTCAGGACGAAGTCCATGTTTTCTTCCAGCTCTGTGTCCACCCATTCTGCGTGGTATGCGGGCCAGTCGCACAGGTGTACGCTTTCGGGAGCGGAAGGATCAACTTTCTTCACCAGATTGCTGTAGATCTCTTCTGTGATGAAAGGTGTGAAAGGCGCTGCCAGCTTGATCATGGTATCCAGTACGGTATACAGGGTCATGTAAGCGTTTACCTTATCCTGTTCCATTCCTTCTGCCCAGAAACGCTCACGGCTTCTTCTTACATACCAGTTGGACAGGTCATCCACAAAGTCCGCCATAGCTCTTGCGGGCTCTGTCAGTTTGTAATGTTCCAGACAATCGTCTACGTATTTGTTCAGTGTCTGCAGCTTGGACAGAATCCATTTGTCCATAGGAGGCAGCTTGTCATATTCCAGCTTGTGTTCTGTAGGGTTGAACTGGTCAATGTTTGCATAGAGCACATAGAACGCATATGTGTTCCACAGAGTGCCCATGAATTTTCTCTGCAGCTCGCTGACTGCTTCGTCATAGTAACGGCTGGGCAGCCAAGGCGCGCTGTTTGCGTAGAAGTACCAGCGAACGGCGTCGGCACCCTGTTTGTTCAGTGCGTCCCAAGGGTCTACAACGTTGCCTTTGTGCTTGGACATCTTCTGGCCATTCTTATCCTGTACATGGCCCAGAACGATACAGTTCTTGAAGGGCGCGCAGTCAAAGAGCAGTGTGCTTACCGCCAGCAGAGTGTAGAACCAGCCTCTAGTCTGGTCCACGGCCTCACTGATGAAGTCAGCGGGGAAGTTTTCCTTGAAGATATCTTCGTTTTCAAAAGGATAGTGCCACTGTGCGAAGGGCATTGCGCCGCTGTCGAACCAGCAGTCGATTACTTCGGGTACTCTTGTCATCAGCTTGCCGCATTCGGGACAGGTGATGTGAACCGCGTCGATGAAAGGCTTATGCAGTTCGATATCTTCGGGGCAGTCGGGAGACATTTCCTTCAGTTCCGCGATGCTGCCGATGGTATGTCTGTGGCCGCATTCGCATTCCCAGATGGGCAGCGGTGTGCCCCAGTATCTTTCACGGGACAGGCCCCAGTCGATAACATTTTCCAGGAAGTTGCCGAAACGGCCTTCCTTGATGTTGTCAGGATACCAGTTGATGGTGCGGTTGTTGCGTACCAGATTGTCACGCAGAGCGGTCATTTTGATGAACCATGTGCTTCTTGCGTAGTAGATCAGCGGAGTATCGCATCTCCAGCAGAAAGGATAGTTGTGTTCAAAAGGAATTGCCGCGAACAGGGAACCGTCCTTTTCCATATATTCGATTACCTTAGGGTCAGCGTCTTTAACGAACAGGCCGGCGAAAGGACCGGTTTCCTTTGTCATGTTGCCGGCGTCGTCTACATACTGACGGAAAGGCACGTTGTAAGCGTTGCAGACACGGGCGTCGTCTTCACCGAAGGCGCCTGCGGAGTGTACCACGCCGGTACCGTCTGTCAGTGTAACGTAAGGATCGCAGGTTACGATAAATGCCTTGGGATCGTTTTCCAGGAAGGAGAACAGAGGCTCATAACGCATATATTCCAGATCCTTGCCTTTCATGGTTTCCAGGACTTCGTAGTTGCCTGCGCCCAGAACATCGTCCAGCAGGGCTTCCGCCAGGATAGCTACATAGTCCTGGTATTTTACTCTCGCGTAGGTTTCCGCTGCGTTTACAGTCAGAGCTACGTTGGAGGGCAGTGTCCAAGGGGTTGTTGTCCAAGCCAGGAAGTATTCGTTTTCCTTGCCTTCTACTTTAAATTTGGCGATTACAGATGTTTCCTTTACATCTTTATAGCCCTGCGCAACTTCGTGAGAGGAAAGGGCTGTGCCGCAGCGAGGGCAGTAGGGAACGACCTTGTGGCCTTTGTACAGCAGGCCTTTGTCCCAGATCTGTTTCAGAGCCCACCATTCGGACTCGATATATTCATTGTGATAGGTAACGTAAGGATGGTCCATGTCTGCCCAGAAGCCAACGCGGTCACTCATAGCCCGCCATTCTTTTTCGTAGGTCCAAACACTTTCCTTACATTTGCCGATGAAGGGTTCTACGCCGTAATCCTCGATCTGGGGTTTGCCGTCCAGACCCAGGGATTTTTCTACTTCCAGCTCAACGGGCAGGCCGTGGGTATCCCAGCCGGCTTTTCTGAGAACCTTGTAGCCTTTCATGGTCTTATAGCGAGGGATCAGGTCCTTTACGGCTCTGGTGATGATATGGCCGATATGGGGCTTGCCGTTTGCTGTGGGAGGACCGTCATAGAAAGTAAAGACGGGGGCTCCTTCTCTGGACTTGATGCTTTTGCCAAAGATGTCATGTTCTTTCCAAAATTGTTCCATCTGGACTTCTCTTTCCACAAAGTTCAGATTGGTAGGCACTTTGTCGTACATTTTGAATTCCTCCTTGCAGATTTTATTTTTCTTTTCCGGTACCCATCAAAAAAGCCCATTCGTCGCTACAGGACGAATGGGCTCGCGGTACCACCTGAATTGACGGCAGAATGCCGTCCTCTTTGTCGCATCACTATCATGATGCCTGCCCTTAACGCGGGAAACGACAGAGTCTACTTGGAAAACCGTTCGGTCTGCCACTCGGGAGTGATTTTCTACCATTTCCTTGCGTCGGAATCCCACCAGCATCCGGCTCTCTGGAGCATAAACAGAAAAGGTATACTCTCTCCGTCAAAGTGTTTTTGCTATTCACGAAAGTAATTATAAGGGTTGCATAAAATTTTGTAAAGACTTTTTTGCAGGATTTCGGGGAAAATAAGCAAGTATGTTGTATACTTGACCACTGTATACAAATTTCTTGTAAAAACAGGTGTAAATACACCTCTTTTTCGGATAAAGTGTGGATTTTGTACGCAGATTACAAAAAAGGGGTGAAAAAATTTGATTTCCTTGGAAGAGTTGTGTATAATTTAACTGTTTACAATGAAAATGGCGGGTATAACCCGCAGCGAAAATGAAGGAGTATTTAAAAATGGAACGGAGAGATTTTGCGCTGCTGACGGACTTATATGAATTGACCATGATGCAGGGCTATTATGAAACAGGTTCTTACAAAAGAGAAGTTGTATTTGATTTGTTTTACAGAAAAAACCCCAGCGGAAACGGCTATGCTATCGCGGCCGGCCTGCAGCAGGCTATGGATTATATCCGGAATCTGCGCTTTACGGAGGAGGATATCGCCTACCTGGAAGGGTTGCAGCTGTTTTCTGCGGACTTTATCGACTATTTGCGGAATTTCCGTTTTACCGGCGAGATTTACGCTATCCCCGAGGGCACCATTGTATTTCCTCATGAGCCTTTGATGCGGGTCAAAGCCCCGATTGTAGAGGCTCAGCTGGTGGAAACGGCGCTGTTGAATATTATCAACCACCAGAGTTTGATCGCTACAAAGGCGGCCAGAGTAGTCTGGGCGGCCCAGGGCGATCCTGTCATGGAATTTGGCCTGCGCCGGGCACAGGGTCCTGACGCCGGCACATGGGGCGCCAGAGCGGCTGTTATCGGCGGCTGCTGCGGCACCAGCAACGTATTGACGGGCAAGCTGTTCGATGTACCTGTAAAAGGCACCCACGCCCACAGCTGGGTCATGAGTTTTCCGGATGAACTGACGGCTTTCCGGGAATATGCCAGACTGTTCCCCAATGCCTGCCTGCTGCTGGTAGACACTTACAATACGCTGGAATCCGGTGTGCCTAATGCTATTCAGGTGTTCCGGGAAATGCAGGCAAAGGGCATCCCTCTGAAAAACTACGGCATCCGTTTGGACAGCGGCGATCTGGCGTACCTTTCCAAAAAGGCGAAAGCCATGCTGGAAGAGGCGGGCTTTGGCGACGCCGTTATCAGCGCTTCCAGCGATCTAGACGAAAACCTGATCGCCAGCCTGAAATTACAGGGCGCAAAGATCAGTCTTTGGGGCGTCGGCACAAAGCTGATCACCAGTGACGACTGTCCCGCTTTCGGCGGCGTGTACAAGCTGGCGGCAGAAGAAGACGAAAATGGGAATTTTATTCCAAAGATCAAGCTCTCCAATAACCCGGAGAAGGTCACAAACCCCGGCATCAAAAAGATTTTCCGTATCTACGAAAAAGCTACCGGAAAGATCAAGGCGGATCTGATCGGTCTGGAGGACGAGACCATCGACGAGACACAGCCTTTGCATATTTTCGACAGCAATGCCAAGTGGAAACACATGAATCTGGCAGGCGGGTCCTATACGGTCAGAGAGCTGCTGGTGCCTGTGTTCATCAACGGCGAGCAGGTATACGAAAGCCCTTCTGTTATGGAGATCCAGGCATACTGCGACAGAGAAAAGGCTTCTTTGTGGGACGAGCATATGCGTCTGAATAACCCCCATATCGTGCCGGTAGACCTGACAGACAAACTGATGGAACTGAAAACAAAGCTCATTGACGAACTGAGCTTTTCCAAGAAATAAGAGGCAGCAGCGAGCCGAAATCCCGTGGACGGGATTCCGGCTCATTTTATAAGAAAGGAGCCTGCCTATGAAGATCATCGACCTGACACATACTATCTTTCCGGGGATGCCCGTGTACCCGGGAACAGAACCGCCCCGGTTAGAGGCTGCCAGCACATATGAGAAGGATGGCTTCCGGGAAACACTTTTGACCATGTTCTCCCATACGGGGACCCATATGGATGCCCCGGCGCATATCTTCCCAGAGGAGACTGTACTGGACGCCTTTCCGGCGGCACAGTTCGTGGGAAAAGGGCTGGTCATTGACTGCACTGATTTGGGAGAAGGCGGACGCATCGGCATGGACTATATCCATAAGGCGGGTGCTCTGGCGGAGGAAGCGGAATTCCTGCTTTTCCGGACGGGCTGGGACGCGAAATGGGGACAGCCGGAATATTTCGGGGACTACCCCTGCATTACGGCGGAGGTGGCCGCTTATTTGAAGGATAGCGGCAAAAAGGGGATCGGGCTGGATACCATCGGTCTGGACTCTGTGTCGGATGTATCCCTGAAGCTGCACCATCAGGTCCTGGCCGGAGGGAAATTCGTGATTATCGAGAACCTGACCAATTTGGCGGAGCTGGGAGCGGGTTTGTTCCTGTTCTGCGCCCTGCCCTTAAAATACCGGGATGCCGATGGAGCGCCCATACGGGCAGTCGGTATTCTGGAAGAGAAATAGAAAAAGAAGGGCCTGCCGGAAAACGATGTTCCGATGGCCCTTTTTTGGTGCCGAAAATCCGCCGTGCATTTTCCCGCGGAATGTATTATACTATTACAAATAGGAAAACAGCCAAAGGAGACAGTTATGATCGTTACCCAAATCAAGGAACAGAAAAAGGACCCGGCCATGCGGAATATCTATGTGGACCATAGGTATGTTTTTTCCCTGCCTCTCCAGGATATACGCTATTTTAAGCTGGAGGAGGGGAAGGAGATCCCTCAGGAGACCTTTGCATTCATACAGGAAAATCTGATCTACATCAAGGCCCAGGATATGGCCCTGCGATATCTGGGCTATAAAATGCGTACCCGGGCGGAGGTGCGCCGGAAGCTGGAGGAAGGGGCGTTCGCGCCGGAAACGGTGGAACGGGTCATGGATTTTCTGGAACGGTACGGCTACTGCGATGATCTGGCCTATGCCAAGGCCTATATAAAGGAGCGGCTGCGCCTGCGGCCCAAGGGGGCCTATGCCCTGAAAATGGAATTATCCCAAAGGGGCGTGGCGGAGGAACAGATAGAGGAGGCGCTGGGGCAGACGCCTATGGATGAGACGAAAGACGCCTTGTATTGGCTGGAGAAGAAAACAAAGGGCAGACTGCCGGCAGACGAGAAGGAGCGGCGGCGGCTCTGCGGCTTTTTGCAGAGAAAAGGCTACGGCTGGGATGTGATTCGGGAGGCGTTCCGCCTTCTGGCCCAGAAGGAGGGGGAGATAGAATGAGCTTTTATATAGGAGAGATCCGAAAACTGCGGCAGGAGCTGTTCTCCGCCTACGATCATCAGGAATACCGGCAGGCGGCGGCCCTGGGCAGGCGGATATTGCAGCTTTATCTGGAGCATGATGACTGCGATACCATGGAATACGCCACCGATATGCATAATCTGGCGGTTGTTTACGACGATATGGGGCTTTACGAGAGAGCCATGGAGTATTATAAAAAGGCCGCACTCCTGAAAAAGGAATGTGCCGGGGAAAGCCTTTCCTTCGCCGATACCCTCAATAATCTGGCCATTGTCTACAGCCAGCTGGGGCAGCATGAAAAGGCTTTGAAATACCACAGGCAGGTGCTGCAGATCCGGGATTTGAAGCTGGGCCGGGAGCATGTGGATTATATCCATTCCCTGTTCCAGCTGGGGAACACCTATGAGGATCTGAAACAATACGACAAGGCTATGGAAATGCAGACGAAGGCTTTGGAAAAGGTAGGCAATGTAAAGGATTTCCTGCCGACGGACCTGGCGGATATCTATATCTCTCTGGCCAGCGCGGCCCATGGAGCGGGAAATTACAAAAGGTCTATCGCCTCCTATGAAAAGGCGCTGGCACTGCTGGAAAAGGAGCAGGGAGAGAAAACCTTCTATTATATGATGCAGCTGATCCTGCTGGCGGAGGTCTGCGAGAAATCAGGCTGGATGGATCTGGCGGTGGAATACTGCGAGCGGGCGGTGCAGATCCGCCGGGAGCTCATGAGCGAAAGCCATCTGGATTTCATCAACAGCCTGAACGCTCTGGCGGCCCTTTGCTGTAAGGCGGGAGACTTCTCCAAGGCGCTGAAATGCCATGAGGAGACCCTGCGTCTGGTGGAGGAAGTGCTGGGCCGGGAGCATATTTTTTACGCGGAAACCTTAAACAATATGAGCGTGGACTATGCGGGCATGGGGAAATACGAAAAGGCGCTGGAGCTGAATCAGGAGGCTCTGGAACGGAAGGCGGCCATTATGGGCCCGTCCTCTTCCCAATGTGCCACATCCCTTATGAGCCTGGGAGAGCTTTACGAGAAAATGGGCCGGGAGATGGACGCCCTGTCCGCATACCGGAAGGCCCTCAGCATCCGCAGCGCCATAGAGAAAAAGGAACTGCCCTGTGCCGATACCATGGAGGCCATGGCAAGACTTCTGGCGAAGCAGGGAGCTTTTGAAACGGCCTTTTCCTACCTGCGGGAGGCGCAGAAGATCCGCATGGAGGCGGAAGGCAGCCGCAGCTTTGCCTATGTCCATGGATTATATGTCATGGCGGAGCTGAAACGGCAGGCGGGAGAGAGAGAAGCCGCCCTTATGCTCTGTCAGGAGGCGGTCTCCATACAGGAAGGCCAGTACGGCAAACAGCATCCCCTCTATGCACAGGCTCTGGAGCGGCTGGGAGAGGAATACGCGGGGCTGGAGCAGTACGACAAAAGCCTTGGGGCGCTGACGGAGGCGTCGGCGGTTTATAAGGAAATGCTGGATGAGGATAATCCCAGGTATCTGGCGGCTCTGGAGAAAACAGCGGCAGTCTGTGAAAAGATGGGGGATTACGGCCGTGCCGTAGCCTGCTATCTGGAGCGGAACGATGTGAATTTCGAGGAAACGGCGGAGGAACAGAAAAAAGCGGCGGAAACCCTCATGGCTATTGCCAACTGCTATCTGTCCATGGGGCAGACGAAGAAGGCGGAGGGCTATTTCCAGGAGGCGGAAAGCAAGATCAGCCGTCTGGGCGCGGAGCCGGAAGGGGACTATGCCAAGCGCCGCAGCCGTTATCTGTCGGTTCTGACGGGAGAAAAGCCGCAGGAGGACACCAGACGGGAGCAGAAAGCCGCCGAACGGAAAAAACTTCGGGAAACGGTGGCGCTGTTTGAAAATGTGATCCACCAGAATGAAGGGCAGTGGGACGAGGATATGACACGCTATGCCCTGACCCTGGGGGACCTGTATCTGCGGCTGGAGCAGCGGGAACAGGCGAAAAAATGGCTGGAGACGGCGGAAAAGCAGGGAGAGGGCGAACTGTACGCCCTGGCCTGTGTCAAAAACGGGGAAATGCTCCTGCGGGAGGGCCAGTATGCCAAGGCGCTGGCGAAGTTCCGGAACGCCGCCAGCTATATCGAGGAATACGGCGACGTCCGGACGGAATTTTACTGCCGTACCATTGGTTATCTGGGCGATGCCTTTTACCAGTCGGGCAATAAGGAAAAGGCCTTACAGATGTATCTGCCCTATGTCAGACTTTTCCGGGAGCTGGGCCTGCCCAAGGATGGCCTGTATGCAGCCAGGATGGAGCGTGCCGGCAGTTTGTTGGCTAAAAGCGACCGCCACCGGGAGGCGGCGGAGTGTTACAGCGAATTGGCCCTCCATTTGCGGGAAAAGGAAGGGGAGACCCCTGTTTTCGCCAAGCTGCTGGTAAAAACAGCCATGAGCCATATTGCCCAGGGCAATGCCAGGGAGGCGGAGACCCTTCTGGACCGGGCGCTGCTGCTGGGGGCCAGGGAAGGCACCGGCTCGGCGGCATACGGCAGGATGTGCGACCGGATCGGACGGCTTTACGCCGCCAACGGCAGCCATCAGAAGGCGGCGGAGGCGCTGCTGTTGGCCTATGAGCTGACCAGAGAGGGGCAAAACTGCCTGACGAAGGAAGGCTTGCAGACATTATTGCAGCTGCTGCGCCGTGCCGGCGATGAAAAACGCTACGAAGCTGTAAAAAACGGCGAAAAAGTCCAATAAATTTGTTGACAGCCCTTTTTCGCTGTGTTAATATAATGGAGTATGTCAGCCGCATGGAGAGGTTCTGGAAAATCGGAGAAAGGCTCCGGTTACCGTATCCAGCGAGTAAATTGCGAGGAGGTGTTCACGTGTACGCAATTATTGAAACCGGTGGAAAACAGTACAAAGTAGCAGAAGGCGATATCATCACAGTTGAAAAGCTGGGTGTAGAAGCTGGTCAGGAATACACATTCGACAAAGTTCTGGTACTTGCAAAAGACGGCGATGTAAAGGTTGGCGCACCCTATGTAGAAGGCGCAGCAGTTACAGCTTCCGTAATCGGTGATGGCAAGGCAAAAAAGGTTATCGTATATAAATACAAACCCAAAAAAGGCTTCCACAAGAAGAACGGCCACAGACAGCCATTCACAAAACTGCAGATTAAATCCATCTAATCATGATAAAGGCTAAAATTTATCGAAAAGAGAAGAAAATCTGTGCTTTTGAGATTTCCGGCCACGCGGGCTACGCGCCTGCGGGAGAGGATATCGTCTGTTCGGCGGTGACGGTGCTGGCCCTGAATACGGTCAATGCCATCGAAGCCTTTACCGAGACCCCATTCAAAGCGGAGGCAGACGAGAAAAAAGGCGGATATCTCAAGGTTTCGTTTCCCTTAGAGGGAATGGCGGACGAAAAGACGCAGCTGCTGCTGGAAACACTGGCGCTGGGTCTGTCCGGAATACAAGAGGAATATCACAAGTATCTTACTTTGAAAATTGAGGAGGTGTAAGTATGTTCAGATTGAACCTTCAGTTCTTCGCGCACCATAAAGGCGGCGGTTCCACAAAGAACGGCCGTGACTCCAACGCAAAGAGACTTGGTGCGAAACGTGCAGACGGTCAGTTTGTACTGGCAGGCAATATTTTATACACACAGCGCGGCACAAAGATCCATCCCGGCGTTAACGTTGGCAAGGGCGGCAACGATACACTGTTCGCACTGGTTGACGGTCGTGTAAAATATGAAAGAAAAGGCAGAGACAAAAAACAGGTTTCCGTATATCCTGTTGAGATCGCTGAATAAGAAACTGGAAGGCTTCAAATGATATCATTTGAAGCCTTTTTCGTGAAAAGCGAAGGGCCTTTGCTTTCGACGAAAGAGGCTTCGCAAAGACAAGAAAGGATAGAGGTGTGGTTTTATGTTTGTAGACAGAGTCAAGATCCATATTAAGGGCGGCAACGGCGGCAACGGCATGGTCTCCTTCTTCCGGGCGAAATATATCACCCACGGCGGCCCCGACGGCGGCGACGGCGGCAGAGGCGGCGACGTGATCTTCGTCGGCGATGAGAGCATGGGCACCCTGATGGATTTCCGGTATAAAAGAATGTTTAAGGCCGGCAACGGTCAGGACGGCGGCAAGCGCAACTGCTTCGGCAAGGATGGGGAAAGCATTACCATTAAAGTGCCGGTGGGCACCGTCATCCGGGAGGCGGAAAGCGGCAAGATCATGGCCGACATCACAAAGCACGGCGAGGAGAAAATCCTCATCCATGGCGGCAAAGGCGGAAAGGGCAACCAGCATTTCGCAACCCCCACCAGACAGGCGCCCCGCTACGCGGAACAGGGCAGAGTGGCCAAGGAATATGACGTGATCCTGGAATTGAAGCTCATTGCCGATGTGGGCTTGATCGGTTTCCCCAATGTGGGCAAGTCTACGCTGCTGTCCATGGTGACCAATGCCAACCCGAAAATCGCCAACTATCATTTTACGACCCTTTCCCCGAATCTGGGGGTAGTAGAAGGACGCTACGGGGACTCCTTCGTTCTGGCGGATATCCCCGGTCTGGTGGAAGGCGCCAGTGAGGGCGTGGGCCTGGGCCATGAGTTCCTGCGCCATGTGGAGCGTACCAAGGTGTTTATCCATGTGGTAGACGCGGCAGGTGTGGAAGGCGACGATCCTGTGGAAAATGTACGCAAGATCAATCAGGAGCTGGAGGCTTATAATCCTGAGCTGTTGAAACGTCCTCAGGTCATCGCGGCCAATAAAACAGATATCCCTGGTTCCGAGGAAAATGTGGAGCGGCTGAAGGAAGCCTATGAAAAAGAAGGCTTTGCGGTATTCCCCATTTCCGCCGCAACCAACAAAGGGCTGGACGAGCTGCTGACAAAGGTAGCGGAGATTTTGAAGAACTATCCCGAGGACATTGTGTTCGAGGAAGAATATGAGGAATACGACGAGGTGGCTGTGGACCAGGAGCCTTTCACCATCGACATCGAGGACGGCGTGTATGTGGTCAAGGGCGTCGGTGTGGAAAAGATGATCGGCTATACCAATATCGACACGGAAAAGGGCTTTGCTTTCTTCCAGCGGTATCTGAAGGAAAAAGGCATCATCGAGGCTCTGGAGGAAAAGGGCGTCGGCGAAGGCGATACCGTCCGCATCTACGATATGGAATTCGAATTCTGGAAATAAATCGCAAAAGACGAAAGATACTTTATAAGGTGTCTTTCGCCTTTTTTTCTGTCCGGATTTTTTTCGCTTCTTTGGGAAAGAATAGGAACAAACGAAAAAAGAGGTGAATACGGGATGGAAGATCGAAATACAGCGGCGGAGCAGTGCCGGATGTTTTATCTGGACGGAGAACGGATGAAAACCAATACATGGCTTTGTTTTTTCCGGGTGCCTCTGCGGCGGGAAAACGCCACAAAGCTGGCGGTTTTGGCGGAGCTTATGAAGGAGGGCACCAGAGAGCTTCCCTCTAACAGCCATCTGAACCGGCGGGCGGAGGAAATGTATGATGCTGTGTGGGATGTGTCTGTGGTAAAAAAGGGCGGAGAAGCGCTGCTGTCCTTTACGCTGGATGTACTGAAGCATATAGATGGACGGGAGGCGCTGGCCTTCCTGCGGGGACTGATCCGGGAGCCTCTGTTTTTGCAGGAGGATTTTCCCGAAGGGGCTTTGGAACGGTGCCGCCGGATGCTGGAGCGGCGTCTGCGGGCCATAAAGGATGATCCTGCCGCCTACGCCCGGAAAAGATGTCTGGAGGAAACGGCTAAGGGCGCGGGCGCGGGGATTTCCGCCGACGGCTATCTGGAGGATCTGGCGGGTATTACGCTGGAGGCGCTGCGGGATTTTTACCGGGAGCTGCTGTGCCGCAGCCATGTGGATCTGTTTTTCTGCGGGGAAAAGGAGGGCCGCCGCCTGTTGAAGGAATGGAAGCGGGAGCTGGGGCTCAGAGGCAGACATTTCTGGCAGACCCAGCGGCAAAAACCGCTGGAAGAGCCGCCGCAGTGCTGCCGGGAAAAGACGGCGGCAAAACAGGCGAGACTGGTGATGGCTTTTGTATCGGAGATCCCGCCGGAGGGCGGCCAGTACAGCGCCCTTCTGGTATGGAACGAGATCTTCGGCGGCAGCGGAAATTCCCTGCTGTTTCGTCGGGTCAGAGAGGAATTGGGGCTGTGCTATGAAATACGTTCTTTTGTGTATCCGCTGACGGGGATGCTGTTTGCGGAAGTGGGGGCAAAAGGAGAAGATATACCAAAAATTACCAAGGAAATCTGTAAACTATGGGATAACGTGGAGGAGAATGGTGTAAAAGAACAGGATTTAAACAGTGCAGTGGAGAATTTGAGGAGAAAATACGCTTCGGCACAGTATGATGCCGGGAGACTGCTGGATTTTACGGCGGAGCAGATCCTCATGGGGACGGAGCGAAGCCTGCATCAGGTCATGGGAGATTTTGCAGCCGTGGAACCGGGAGATATCCGCAGGGTGCTGGCAAAAACAAAGCTGCGCAGCTGTTTTCTCTTAAGCGATCAGGAGGTGGATTGTCATGCAGTATGCAGATAAGGCGGCGGGGGAGACCCTTCTGAGGGCCAGGACTGGCGCCGGTATGGCCTGCTACTACTATCCCAAAAAAAGCTGCAAGGAAAAATTCGCCGCGGTGGCGGTGGATTTTGGCGCCAATATGCTGTATTTCCGCAAACGGGACCAGGACCGTCCTCAGCGGTTCTTGCCGGGAACGGCTCATTTTCTGGAGCACAAAATGTTCCAGCAGCCCTGGGGAGACGCCTTTTTCCGCCTCCAGCAGAATGGTGCCCAGGCCAATGCCTTTACGGACAGCCAGAAAACGGTGTACTATTTTTCCTGTCAGGAGCGGTTTTATGAAAATCTGGATATCCTGCTGGACTTCGTGTCTACGCCTTATTTCCCGGAGGAGGATGTAAAGGCGGAGCGGCCGGTGATACAAAGCGAGATCGCCATGTATGACGACCTGCCTCAATGGGCCGGATATTATCAGATGCTGGAGATGCTCTATGAAAATCATCCGGTGAAATATCCCATTGCCGGCACAGCCTCGTCTGTAGAGCGGATCGACAGCCGGATGCTGCGGGAGGCGTATGAGGCGGCCTATGGGCCCAGCCGGTTCTCCCTGATCTGCGCCGGCGGCATCCATCCCCGCCAGATACAGGAACGGGCGGAACGCCTGCAAAAAAAAGAAATGCCCGGAGAATTTGTCTGGGAGCAGGAGCCTTCTGTGATCTGTGAGCGGTACAGGGAGCGGCACATGGACCAGAGCCTCCCATTATTCCACGTGGGCTGGAAGCTGGAACCGAAGGGACTTTCCGTCCAGGAGCGCCTGCAAATGGAGCTGCTGATGGATGCCTGTGCAGGGCCCGGCAGCCATTTCTGGCGGGAGACCTACGAAAGCGGAAGAATGGATACGCCGCCGGCCAGACTGTACAGCGCCGGCCAGGGATTTCGTTTCTGCGCCTTTTCCGGCAGCGCCGCTCAGCCGGAGGAAACGGCGGAAAAGCTCATGACGGCATGGCGGTCGCTTGGGGAGAGGGGACTGGCGGAGGAGGAGTTCCAGCGGTTGAAAAGAAAACAGATCGGACGCCTGATTCGGCTGTTTGCTACGGCGGAATCCACGGCCCTGGCCCAGGCGGACTGGCTGCCCTGGCAGACGGATCTGGCTCAGGTGCTGCGGTTGGCCAAGGGGATGCAGAGAAAAGAGACGGAAAAAATGTTGCAAAATACCATCAGTGAGGATAAAATGGTTCTATCAGTCATTCGATAGAAAGAAGGGATAACTATGCCCGAAATCTGGTTCCCCAATCTGGGCATCGAGATCGGTCATTTGGACCGGACGGCCTTCAGTATTGCGGGCCACAATATCTACTGGTATGGTATTTTCATTGGCACCGGCGTGATTCTGGGCGTTCTTCTGGCGATGCATGAGGCTAAGCGGACGGGACAGAACCCGGATACCTATATCGACTTTATGCTGTACGCCCTGATTATTTCCGTTATTGGCGCAAGGCTGTATTATGTGCTTTTTTCCTGGGATTTTTACAGCCAGCACCCGGAAAAGATATTCGCCATACGGGAAGGCGGGCTGGCCATTTACGGCGGTATCATCGGCGGCGTCATCACCGGTATATTCTACTGCCGCTGGAAAAAGCAGAAATTCTGGCTCATGGCAGATACCATAGCCCCCAGTCTGCTGGTGGGGCAGATTCTGGGCCGTTGGGGGAACTTTTTCAATCGAGAGGCCTTTGGCGGGTATACGGACGGCCTCTTTGCCATGCGCTATCAGCTGAGCCAGGTACGCTCTTCCGATCTGACGGAGGATATCCTTTCCCATCTGGTTTCCATGGATGGTGTGGACTATATTCAGGTACACCCCACTTTTTTATATGAATCCCTCTGGAATGTAGGCGTATTTTTGATTTTGATGGTGCTGATCCGGCGCAAAAAGTTTGACGGCCAGATCTTCGCCCTTTATCTGTTTGGCTATGGTCTGGGCCGTGTCTGGATCGAGGGCCTGCGGACGGACCAGCTGCTGATCGGTTCCGTGCCGGTTTCCCAGGCGCTGTCGGCGGTGTTGATCCTGCTGTCCGTGGGGCTGTTTTTCTACCTGCGCAGCCGGGCGGCCAAGGAAAAAACGGAGGAGTAAAAAACGGGATGTTCCCGAAGCGCGGGAAGGTTTCCGCCCCTTGGAAAAGAGCGGGAGCCTTCCTATTTTGATGAGAGAAATAAGCTGGAAAGAAAAGAGGTACGGCGATGGTATTACTGACAGCGGAAAATATACGGAAAAGCTATGGAACGAGAGTGATCTTTGACGATATTTCCTTCAGCATCCACGAAGGGGATAAGATCGGCGTGGTGGGCGTCAACGGTACAGGCAAGTCCACGCTGTTAAAGATTGTGGCAGGAGAGGCCCAGGCCGACAGCGGTCAGATCGTTGCCATGAACGGCATGCGGATGGGCTATCTGCCCCAGTCGCCGGTATTCCGTCCGGGAACCACAGTCCTGGAGCAGGTATTTGCCGGGGACCATCCGGTAATGGCGCTGGTGCGTTCCTATGAAGAGACCATGAAGGCCCTGGAAGCGCATCCCCAGGAGGAAAAACTGGTGCAGAAGGCGGCGGCCCTTTCGGAAAAAATGGATAAGGCGGAGGCATGGTCCCTGGAAAGCGAGGCAAAGACTATTTTGACCAGACTGGGGATCTCCGAATTTTCCAGAAAGGTGGAGACCCTTTCCGGCGGCCAGCGCAAGAGGGTGGCTCTGGCGGCGGCGCTGATCGCGCCGGTGGACCTGCTGATTCTGGACGAGCCCACCAACCATATCGACAACGAAACGGTGGAATGGCTGGAAAAGCATCTGGCCAAGTACAGCAAGGCCCTTTTGATGGTGACCCATGACCGGTATTTTCTGGATCGGGTGGCCAATCGTATGCTGGAGCTGGAGAAGGGGAAGATCTATCCCTATCAGGCCAATTACACGAAATTTCTGGAAATGAAGGCACAGCGGGAGGAACAGCTTCAGGCGGAGGAGCGCAAACGGCAGAATTTTCTGCGGACGGAGCTGGAATGGGTGCGCCGGGGCGCTCAGGCCAGAAGCACCAAGCAGAAGGCAAGACTGCAGCGCTTTGAGGAGATCTCTTCCCAGCGGGGGCCGGAGGAAAAGCAGAGTGTGGAGCTGTCCTCTCCCGGCAGCCGTTTGGGCCGCAAGACCATAGAGCTGGAGCATGTCTGCAAGAGCTACGGCGGAAAAGAATATATCCATGATTTCAGCTATATCATCCTGCGGGGGGACAGAGTAGGCATTACCGGAGAAAACGGCTGCGGAAAGACCACACTGTTAAAGATCATGACGGGGCAGCTGGCGCCGGACAGCGGCAGTGTCACCGTGGGGGAAACCGTAAAGATCGGTGTGTTTGCCCAGGAAAACGAGGAAATGGACGAGTCCCAGCGTGTGCTAGACTACATACGGGAGGTGGCCGAGTATGTGCCTACGGCGGACGGCAGAATCTCTGCCTCTCAGCTGCTGGAGCGTTTCCTGTTCCCGGTACCCATGCAGCGGGGGCCTATTTCCATGCTTTCCGGCGGAGAAAAGCGGCGGCTTTATCTGGCAAAGGTATTGATGGGAGCGCCCAATATCCTTTTCCTGGACGAGCCGACCAACGATCTGGACATTGAAACGCTGATGATCCTGGAGGAATACCTGGAGCATTTCCAGGGAGCTGTGGTGGCCGTTTCCCATGACCGGTATTTCCTGGATAAGGTGGCGGGCCGCATCTTCGCTTTTCTGGGAGATGGAAAGATCCGCCAGTACGAAGGCGGTTATACAGACTACAGAGAGGCGTGGCTCAGGGAAACCGGCGGTGAGACGGCGGAACCGGCCACTGCTCGGAAGGAGCCGCAGCCGGAACGGAAAGAGGAACGCCGGCTGACGAAGATGTCCTATAAAGACCAGCGGGAGTACGACGCCATCGGCGGGGAGATCGCCGCTCTGGAGGAGTCTTCGGCGGCTTTGGAGCGGGAAATGGCCCAGTGTACCACAGATTACGTCCGTTTGCAGGAAATGACAGAGGAAAAAGAGCGCATCGACGCCCAGCTGGAGGAGAAAATGGAGCGCTGGCTGGAGCTGAGCGAATTGGAGGAAGAAATCCGCAGGAACCGGGAAGAAGGCCGGTAGTATTGTCAAGAGGCGGAGATTTCTGCTATAATAATCAGAAGGCAGTCCGTGGCGGGCAAAGACGGAAGGGAAGCCGTCGTCCGGTGTCGCGGCAAAGAAGGAAATAATGTTTTGTATTTTTTAGGAGTGTGATTTTTGTGGATGGTGGCAGTCCCATATTGATTGGTCTGTTGATTTTTTTGATTTGCTGTTCCGCCTTTTTCTCCGCATCGGAAACGGCGCTGACTTCGTTAAGCAAGATCCGCCTGCGGAATATGGTGGAAACAAAGGTAAAGAACGCGGAAAAAATACAGAAGCTTTTGGATAACCCCAACAAGCTGCTCAGTACGATTTTGGTAGGCAATAACCTGGTAAACAACGGCGCGTCCGCGCTGACCACGGCCCTGGCCATCCAGATTTTCCATGGAGACGCCGGCAGCGGCGCTGGTGTGGCAACGGCGGTCATTACCATTGTTATTTTGATCTTCGGTGAGATCACGCCAAAGACCATCGCGGCCCAGAAGGCGGAGAAGGTGGCTTTGATCGTTGTAAATATCATTGCCTTTTTCAATGTTATTTTTACGCCGGTGGTGGCGGTCCTGAATGTGGTAACAGGTACCTTTGCCAGAATATTGGGGTGCAATCCCAGAGAAAAGGCGCCGCTGATTACAGAGGCGGAGTTAAAGACCATTCTGAATGTAAGCCATGAGGAGGGCGTTCTGGAAAAAGAAGAACGTACCATGATCGACAATGTATTCAACTTTGGGGATTTCAAAGCAAAGGACGTCATGACCCCCAGAACGGATATCGTAGCCGTCAGCGCGGAGGCCACCTATGACGAGTATGTGGAGGTGTTCCGGCAGGAGGGCTTCTCCCGTGTGCCTGTATATGAGGAGGACCTGGACAATATCGTCGGCCTGCTGTATGTAAAGGACGTATTTCTGGTGGAGAAAGAGGATTTCTCCCCAGCCCAATACATGCGGGAGCCTTACTTTACCTATGAAAGCAAGCCGGTGGCGGAGCTGTTTGCGGAAATGCGTTCCAACCACCTGGGCATTGCCGTGGTGCTGGATGAA
Organism: uncultured Anaerotignum sp.; assembly: GCA_944381385.1. Classification (GTDB taxonomy): domain Bacteria; phylum Bacillota; class Clostridia; order Lachnospirales; family Anaerotignaceae; genus Anaerotignum. The sequence goes on from CALWKZ010000144.1 coordinate 23,810, forward strand.
TATGGCGGCACCGCCGGTCTGGTGACCATGGAGGACGTTGTTGAGGAAATCGTAGGCGAGATTGCCGATGAATTTGATGACGAGGAAGAAGAAATCGAAGTAGTCAAAGAGGACGAATTCGTGGTAGACGGCAGCACCCGTCTGGAGGATCTGAACGAAATGATCGGCTGCCATCTGGAGTCAGAGGATGTGGATACCATTGCCGGATATATCCTGGTGATTCTGGGGAATTTCCCTCAGGGCGGCGAAGTGGTGGAAACGGATGGCCTGCGCATCGTTGTGGAAAGCATGGAAAAGAACCGTATCGAAAAGCTGCGGATCTACAAAATGCTGCCGGAGGAAGAGCCGGAAGAGGAATAAATATGTTTTGATACAAAAAAATACCGGACCCTGCTTTGGGGTCCGGTATTTTTGCTTCTGTTCGTATTATTTGCCTATCTCTGCCAGCAGATCCTCCACTGCTGTCATATAGTAGTCGGCAGTCTGTACCTTCTGGATGGTGTCGCCGATGATAAAGCCGGTATCATCTACGAAAATGGTGGTAGGCAGGCCCTTCAGGTTCTCCAGAATCCAGGAAGCCATGTTCTTGTCCGGGGAGATGCCGGTGAAGGTAACGCCGCTCTCTTCGTAGGCTTTGGCGATGATTTCCTCTGCCGCGTCATCGGGTGTGTCGATGATGACCTGAATCATATTTACATTGGGGTGCTCTGTTTGGAGCCGGGTGTAGAATTCCTCCAGCTGATCCAGTTCGTTGATGTCCGGATAAGCATAGGATGCCCAGAAGTTCACCATGGTGATGTCATAATCATAGAACATGGTGCTGGTCACGGCGTTGCCGTCCAGATCTGTGGAAATAAAGTTAAAGTAGCCCTCATCAGCAGCCGCTACTTCTTCCTGAGAGGGAAGAGAGCTTTCCGCGGCAGTAGGTACAAAGGTCTGGACGGTTTCCTTGAAGGCGGGGATGCCATCTTCCATATCCGTATAGACCAGACCGGCGTCAGGAGACAGCTGTGCCAGACCATCGGTAGGTTCCCACAGCAGGAAGAAATGGTATTCCTCCTGGGACGGGAGTTCTTCGCAGGTGTGGAAGAGCGCTTTTTCCGCGGCCACTTCTTCTGATTCCAGATTTTCTTCTTTTACGACGATAAACTCAAAGAGGGGCACCATCAGCTCTTCCACGGGAACGTCAGAATCCAAGTCGTTCAGTTCGTCCATGTTTTCGTCGGGGATATACTGATAAAGCACCTTGGCGTAGATGGGCGCCTCGGCAGTAACATAGGATGTGGGGAACAGATTTACATTGTCCCCATCCGCCCATTCGTCCGGGATAGTGAAGGAAAGACCGGCTTCCTCCAAAGTCACGCTGGTTTCTGTTTTCTGGCCGCATCCGGTGAAAAGGGAAAGGAGCAGCACCAAGCACAGAAGCAGGGAAAATATTTTCTTCATAAAAATAACCTCCGTTATACAGGGATTCGCGTCCCTTTTTTTGTCGTTCTCTATTATAGTCAAATTTCTGCCGGAGGGCAACCTTTTCCCGTGGAGAAACAGTGAGCAATCCTGGGAAAACCATGGAAAATGAAAGTTTTTAATAAAAATTTAATGATGAGGCAATAAGGCTTTAAGGCGTTTGGCCTATAATTTTTCTGGGAAAAAGGCAGTTAGGCTGGTATAATGAAAAAAAGCCTTTTAAGATAGACAAAGGAGGGCGTTTATGGAACGGAAAAAGGTTCTTTTGATCGAGGATGAAGTAAAACTGGCGCGGTTTGTGGAATTGGAGCTGCGCTATGAGGGATATGAGGTAACGGTCTGCCATGAGGGCAGAGAAGGGCTCCAGAAGGCCATGGAGGATTCCTACGATATGATACTGCTGGATCTGATGCTGCCGGGGCTTTCCGGCATCGAGATCTGCCGGAGGGTGCGAAAATTTTCTCAGGTCCCCATTATTATGATTACGGCGAAGGATGAGACCATGGATAAGGTGGCAGGGCTGGACAGCGGCGCCGACGATTATCTGACAAAGCCCTTTGCCATTGAGGAACTTTTGGCCAGAATGCGGGTGGCCTTTAAGCACGCCAGAGCCGAGGACAGCAAAAAGGTGGTTCTGGAAGCCAATGGACTGGTCATTGATACGGAAAAACGCATGGTCACCGTAGACGGCACAGTGGTGGACCTGACGAAAAAAGAATATGAGCTTCTGGTCTATCTGGTGCAGAACAAAAACATTGTCCTTTCCAGAGAGCAGATTCTTAACGAAGTATGGGGCTACAGCTATATTGGGGAGACCAATGTGGTGGATGTATATATCCGCTATCTGCGGTCCAAAATAGACGAGGCTTTCCAGAGAAAGTATATCCATACCATCCGGGGAGTAGGTTATTATGTCAAAGACGAATAAAAAGACGCTGTTTGGCCGGTTCCAGAATCTGGCCATCACAAAGAGGATCACCATACTGTATGGCGGGATATTTTCGCTTTCCCTGATGCTGATCAGTATATTTTTCTTTATCAACATCACCATATTGGAGCAGAACAACGTAAGACAGCAGCTGGAAAGCACCATCAAAAATATCCAGGAGTTTCTGGATAAGGGCGGAAAACTGACGGACGGTGTACTGGAGGAACTGCTGGATAATAAATATGTAGAGGTCAGTGTATTCTGTCTGGATGAAAACAAGGGCTACAACAGCCATGTAGGGGAGATCCCTTCCTTTATCCAGAACCCTACAGGCATCCTGGAGGAAGGCATGCAGCCGCCCAATGTGATCGACGCTCTATTGGGAAGGAATGAAGCGGAAAGTACGCCGACATCTGTGGAGGAACGGACAGTACCGGAAGAGAAGGAAGACCAGAAGGATTTCCATATCCGTTCTATCCGGGAAACAGGGAAAAATTATCAGGAATTTATACTGGACAGCAGCAACGGCCAGCAGTTTATGCTTATCAATACTTCTTATAAGGCCAATAATGAGCTGTACCGTATACAGGTATTCAAACAGCTCAATGGCAACAGCTATTTTATCAAAAACTTCCTGTTTAAAATGATATTGGCCGATTTGCTGGGGATATTCTGCGCCTTTTTGGCGGGGCGGTATGTCAGCCGCCGGGTGCTGAAGCCGGTAGAGCAGATTCGTACCACGGCGGAGCGCATCAGTATTGAGGATCTGAGCCAGAGGATCGATCTGGAGGGCCCCGACGATGAGATGCGGGAACTGTCCCAGACCTTTAATTCCATGATCGACCGCCTGGAGGTGGCCTTCCAGAAGCAGAACCAGTTTGTTTCTGACGCCTCCCATGAGCTGCGGACCCCTATCTCTGTCATCCAGGGCTATGCCAACCTGGTAAATCGCTGGGGCAAGAGCAATCCGGAGGTTTTGCAGGAATCCATTGACTCCATTTTGAGCGAAACGGAGCATATGAAGGAATTGATACAGAATCTGCTGTTTTTGGCAAAAAGCGACCAGAACCGGATGAATACCAAGAAAGAGCGGATGTTCTTGAATGATGTGGCAAAGGAAACGGCCAGAGAAATGGAGCTTCTGGACAGTAAGCGGCAGATCACTTACGAGGAGGACGGTCTGGCAGAGGTATATGCCGATGGGGATCTGCTGAAGCAGATGATGTGGATCTATGCGGAAAACGCTCTGAAATACACGGCGGAGGACGGCAAGATACAGATTCGTGTCTGGAAGGATAAGAAATTTGCCTATGTTTCCGTCAAGGATGACGGTATCGGTATCGCCAAGGAGGAACAGGATAAGATATTCGACCGATTCTACCGGGCGGATAAGTCCAGAAATAAGGAAATTTCCGGCACCGGTCTGGGGCTGGCTATCGCGCTGTGGATCGCCCGCAGCCATGACGCCCAGATACAGGTAGAAAGCAGCCCCGGAGAAGGCTCTGCCTTTATTACGAAGTTCCGGCTGTATGCGGAGGCGCCGGAAGG
>CALWKZ010000145.1 GCA_944381385.1 uncultured Anaerotignum sp.
ACAATACTGTACAGCACATTGATAAACTGCGCAAACATAGCCGGTATGGCAAGACGCAGGACCAAGCCCTTCATTTCATCCTTTCCCAGATTGTTTTCTCCGCGCATAGCGTTCCCTCCCTTCAAAACAAAAATCAAATAACCTTTCAAAACATATCACAGACAAGCCGAGCTCGTCAATATTTTTTAGAAAGAAGAAATCTCTCCGATTTATTGACAGGCTCTCTTCTCTCCGTTATAATGGTACTGCATCCCGGATGCTTCGTTTGATACATTAGCGCCAACAAGTGTATACCTTGTGGGCGCTTTTTTCATCTAAAAAGAAAGAGGTCGGAACATGGAAAAAAATAGCTTTCTGGAAGGGAATATCCTTCCTGTCTTGATTAAATTTGCCATACCGCTGATGCTGTCCCTGATCCTACAGGCTCTTTATGGGGCGGTGGATCTGATGGTCGTAGGAAAATTCGGTACAACAGCCAGTATTTCCGCCGTTTCCACCGGCGGTCAGGTCATGCAGTCGGCAACCGTCATTGTCACCGGACTGACCATGGGGGTCACCGTACTTTTGGGACAGGCTATCGGCGCGGACAAACAGAAAGACGCGGCCGCCTATGTTGCCGGACAGATCAAACTGCTGCTGGTTGTGGCGCTGATCCAGACGGGACTGCTGATGCTTTTCGCCGAACAGGCGGCAAGGCTGGTGCATGTGCCCCAGGAGGCCCTGCCGGAAGCCGTTTCTTATATCCGTATCTGTGCCTCCGGCATGATCTTCATTACGGCATATAACGCGGTCAGCGGTATTTTCCGCGGTATAGGCGATTCCCGTTCCCCGTTTTTATTTGTTTTTACCGCCTGCCTGATCAATATTGTATTAGACCTTATTTTTGTGGGTCTGTTCCATCTTTCCGCTGCGGGCGCGGCTTTGGCGACGATTCTCGCCCAGGGCTGCAGCTTTCTGTTCTCCCTGCTCTACATGGCAAAGAAAAGAGAACGGCTGCCCTTCCGCCTGACGAAGGAAAGCTTCCGGGAAAAAGGCAGTGTAAAGCGCATCCTTTCCATGGGACTGCCCATTGCGGCGCAGGATTTTCAGGTAAATGTCTCTTTTTTGATTATTACCGCCATCATCAATTCGCTGGGTCTGGTAGAGTCCGCCAGTGTCGGCATTGCGGAAAAACTCTTTATTTTTCTGGCTCTGGTGCCTATGAGCTTTATGTCGGCCCTTTCCGCCTTTGTGGCGCAGAATGTAGGCGCCGGAAAACCCCAGCGTGCCGCGAAAGCGTTTTTTTCCGCTGTCCGTATTTCCTTCAGCTGCGGATTTCTTGTGTTTCTGCTGACCTTCTTCCAGGGTGATTTTCTGGCCTCTATATTCACATCAGACCCCCAGGTAATCACCTCTACACAGCTGTACCTGAAAAGCTGCTCCTTTGAATATCTGCTGACGGCTATCAATTTCTGTCTGCTGGGATATTTCAATGGCCATGGGAAAACGAAATTTGTGCTGATCCAGGGTATTCTGACGGTGTTCCTGGTACGAATCCCCCTATCCTATTTTCTGCGGATGCTGCCGGATACCAATCTGCTGATTATTGGTATTGCCGTACCCTTGTCCGCCCTTTTTGAACTGCTCGTCTGCGCCTGGTACTTCCGGCGCCTGCAAAAAACAGTCCTGGATACCGCAGTCTAAAAAAGTCCCTGAAAAACATCCATTTTACGGAAGTCTCTCAGGGACTTTTCTTCTCTCTGTTTTTATTACGCCGGAGCCAGCAGACCGAAATACGCCAATACCACAATGCCCAACACAATGCGGTACCAGCCGAAAACCTTGAAGTCATGCTTTTTGATATATCCCATCAGGAATTTGATGACAAGGATGGAAACCACAAAAGCCACCACCATACCGGTAATCAGGATGGCCGCCTCCATAGAGGTAAAGTGGAACCCAAACTGCACGATCTTCAGCAGGCTGGCCCCAAACATCACGGGGATAGCCAGGAAAAACGTAAATTCCGCCGCAACGGTTCTGGAGACGCCCAACATCAGCGCGCCCACAATGGTAGCGCCGGAGCGGGAGGTGCCGGGGAAGATCGCGGCAATCAGCTGGAAAAACCCGATATACAGCGCCAAACGGAAGGTGATTTCCGCCAGGGAATTGACCTGGGCACGTTTTCCCTTGTGGCGTTCCTCCACGATCAGGAAGGCCACACCAAAGACGATCAGCGCCAAAGATACCGTCGTATAGTTATAGAACAGTTCCTCAAACTTCTCACTGAACAGCAGCCCGATCACAGCGGCCGGCACACAGGCTACCAGGATCTTCATCCAAAGCCAGAAAATGTCCATATTGATGTAGGAGATCAGCCCCGGCTTTTTCATCCGCCGGGTATAAACCGGCTTCTGGAACGGGAAAATTTGGTGCCAGAAGATTACCACAACCGCAAGAATGGCGCCCAGCTGGATAACCACTTCAAACATCCTGTAAAAATCTTCTGTGACATCCAGAGGCATAAACTCATTAAACAAGATCATGTGTCCTGTGCTGCTGATCGGCAGCCATTCGGTAATACCTTCGATAATGCCGAACAAGGCCGCTTTAAATAATTCCATGAAATCCATAATTTACCTCTCATACCTTTTTGCTCATTATTTCTGCGTCTGTACCATTATACTTTGTTTTTCCGCATTTATCCATGGAAAAGCCGTAAATTTTTCTTAATTTTCCCCGGAAAACAGTCTGTCTGTTTCCTGGCGGTACTCCCGCAGGCTGTTGGCCTTTCGTATTTTTTTCAAGGCCCTTGTCTCCTCGGGGAACAAAACCGCCCAATAGGCCCATAATTCCTTCATCTTGAACAGGGTATTCCTGTCTCCGGACATGCAGTCCTCATATCTGGCGCAAAGCTCCTCATGGAAAGCGGCGAATTCCGCCATATCCATAGGGCGGCCGCCTTTTATCTTTCTTAGGAGAGCCGGGTCTGTCAGACAGCCTCTGCCAATCATTACCGCATGCAGTCCGGGATGAGCCAAAACCAGCTGTTCGTAGTCCTCCACTGTATGGATATCCCCGTTATAGCACAGGGGGAGCCGGCATTCTCCTGCCACCTGTCCAAAGACTTCCATTCGCGGCGTATTTTTATAGTAATCCTCTCGGACTCTGGCGTGCAGAATCCATTCTTTCAGCGGATATTCCTGCAGCAGCTCCATGAGGGGAAAAACCTCTTCCGCCTCCCGCATCCCCAGCCTCGTTTTGATGGAAATATCCACCGGGCTATGGGCAAAGGCTTCTTCCAGAAACCGATGCAGATTATCCAGGTCCCGAAGCATCCCGGCGCCCTTTCCTTTGGCTACCACGGTTCCGGAAGGACATCCGCAGTTCAGGTTAACTTCCCTGTACCCCATATCCGCCAGCACTTGAGCTGTTCCCAGAAATACGGAGGCGCGGTTCGTTAAAATCTGGGGCACCAGTGAAATGCCTTCATTATGCTCCGGAAGGACATCCCGCCGTTCCCGGTTTGTCATCCACTGATCCTGTACCGGCGCAAGAAAGGGCGTAAAATATCGGTCTGCACCGCCGAAATATTTTTCATAGACGCTGCGGAAGATGTATCCTGTGATTCCCTCCATAGGCGCGAAATATAATTCCATCTCATTCTCCTTTTTTGTTTGACATATTTTGTATCATATCACGAATCTTGCCGCAGAAAAAGCATTTTCCAACGCTCTTTCCAGGGAAGATTTTTCTGTTTTCCGTAAATAGAAGCGCTATTGGAAAAGAAATGGGCCACTAGACAAACCGTCAGGAAATACGGAAGCATGGAAAAACCGAAGACCTCACAGCCGATCAATACGGGCGCGAAAAACGTATTTGTGGCGCCGCCGAATACAGCGGCGTAGCCCAAAGCCGCCGCAAAGGCAGGCGGCAGGCCCAGGATTCCGGCCGCGGCCACCCCCAGAGACGCACCCATGGCAAACAAAGGCGTCACCTCGCCGCCCTGAAAACCAATCGCGAGGGTCATGACCGTAAACAGCAGCTTCATGCACCAGTCCCAGGGCAGGATCTCATCGCCGGAAAAAGCGGCAGAGATCAGATTAGTGCCAAGGCCGCAGTACCGGCCCTTTCCGCAGACCGCCAGCAAAATGGAAAGCAGGATGCCAAAAAGCAGTATCCGCTTCACGGGAGAAGACACAAGCGCCGCCGCTTTCTTTTTTGCCTGTCCCAGCAGCCACGCGAAAACAGTACCGACCAGACCAAAAAGAATCCCCAGCAAAACCATCTTTCCCAATACTTCCGGTGAAAAAGAAGGCCAATCCCCTATGACAGCCGTAAATTTTTCCAGGCGCAGAAAAGAAGAAACACCATAAGCCGTAAAGGCCGCCGCAAGGGCGGGCAAAAGCGCGCCAATGGCGATACGCCCCGCTACCAGTACCTCCACCGCGAACACAGCCGCCGCCAGAGGCGTTTGAAACAGCCCCGCGAAACCGGCCGCCATGCCGGCCATCAAAAAAATACGGGAACTATGTTCTATTTTCGATCTTCTTCCTATTGTGTTGGAAACGGCGGCGCCGATCTGCACAGCGACACCCTCTCTGCCGGCGCTGCCGCCAAACAGATGCGTCATCCATGTGCTGACCATAATCAAAGGCACCAGTCGGATGGGAATATTCTCTTTTTCTCCATGCCCCACGGAAAAAATCAGGCCCATGCCCTCTTTGCTTTCTTTTCCCCATCGCTCATAGGTCCACACCATAA
>CALWKZ010000146.1 GCA_944381385.1 uncultured Anaerotignum sp.
GAAGTGGAATACTGCGTTTATGACGGGGTTCCGTATTATAAGCTGCGGGATCTGGCTGTGATCTATGATATTGGAGTTTCCTGGGAGATGGAAGAAAACGGAAGGACCAATATTTTATTGCAGGACGACGCAGCCGGAGGAAAATGGGAAAAGCTGACCAGAGAAGCGTATGTGCTGGAAACGATCAGCCAGGAGGTTTCTTGATTTTTCCTATATAATATGATATGATGCAGGGAATGATCTGCAGAAAGAGGGAGAAATATGGGTTGGAAAAAACTGACCGTAATCGTTGTGGCTGCGGCGGTGCTCATCTGCGGTGCTATCGCCCTTTCCATGAAGCTGACAAAGCAGCAGCAGGTGGAATTGGAGGTCACACAGAATAAAACGCCGCAGGCCGGCGATACAACGACGCTGACGGATATGGAAAACATGCCTTTATATTATGACGATGAAGACGTACTGCTTCTGCCGGTGCGCAACGTGGTGGAAGGTCTGGGCGGCAGCGTCAAATGGGACGCGGAAAAAAAGGCTACGGAAATTTCCTATTACGGCAAGGAGTTGCTTTTGAACCGGGGCAGCTGTGATGCTCAGCTGAACGGATATGATATAACTTTGAAAAGAGAGGCGGAGGCTATCAACGGATGCTTATATGTATCCTCCGATGTTTTCTCTGAGTATTTCGCTACGAAGGTCATTTGGGACAGCAGTCAGCAGATGGTGACTATACAGACCGGCGACAACAGCCAGCCGGTCATTGCCAGCCGGGTGATTTCCGGTACGGATGGAGAGCGGAGCTACTCCGCGGAGTATCCGGTGGTAGTGGGGCTGAACGACAGCAGCTTTGAAAAGAACCTGAACAATGGCTGGAAGGAATACGCCGAGACAGCGGTTGCGTCTTTCCTGCCGGAAGAGGAATCTGCGGAGGAAGCCGGGGAAGAAGCGGTTTCCCAGGAGGATGCGGCACAGGAGGAAAGCACACCCCAGACAGAGGAGGCCCAGACGGCAGAGGATTCCGCCGTGGAAGAAGCCGAGACGGCGGAAGAGCCCTTGCCCCAGCAGGTGCATCTGCGTTTTGTAAAGGGATATTGCAGCGGCAGTTTCCTGTCCTTCTATTGGGAGCAGGAGACAGACGGCAGTCTGGAAATCGAATGCGTGAATATAGACCTTCAGGAGCAGAGAACCATTGCTCTGGAGGATCTGCTCAGCACCAAGGAGATCAAAGAAGGTCTGGAGCCTTATGCCACAGATACCAATACGGAGCAGTTCTATATATCCGCCAGTCAGGAGCTGCTGCTGATGGAGAATCTGGAGGACGGCACCTATTCCTCCGTTCTGGTTCCTTTTGAGATCGCCAACGCGGTATGGAAGGAAAAATACCGGTTCCTTCTGGGTGTATAATATAGAAATAGAGGGGAATATATTCCCTTGTAACCAAATAGGAAATAAAGCGTCTTTTTCATGGGAAAAGGCGCTTTGTTTTTTTGGGAAGGACGCTTGTTCTTCCTGTTTTTGGGCCTTGTGTTCACGGTTAAATTTTTTTAAAAGGAAAAAAACAGATTTTGTCCATAAATTGTCAAAGTGGCGGTAATTGTATAAAAAGATGAACAATCCCTGAAAGAGGAAAATAAGTTTGTCTGACAAATAAAAAAGGGCAAAACGCTGCAAAAACTGCAAAATAAATGGATTTTGCATAAAAATATTTATTTGTACATGATGGTTGACAGCAATTCGCACAAAAGGCGTTTTGTTAGAAACATAACGGTTTTATTTCTATTTTGCGGTTGAAATCATTTCCGATTGATTGTATAATAAACGAGTACCTAAGGCTGTACTTTGGTCTGATAAGAGGTTTTTGTTGTATGACAAGTACATTGACAAAATCTTTACCATGAAAGGACAGGCTGTACAGGATTCGCGGACTTTTCCGCAGAAAAACAAGGGGCTGTGCCCCACAGGAGTTTGTAAAAATCCATTTACAAATTTAATTTTTGAAGGAGGAGAAACAAAAATGTCTAAAGTAATGAAAACGATGGACGGTAATGAAGCTGCTGCATACGCTTCCTATGCGTTTACAGAAGTAGCTGGCATTTTCCCCATCACACCATCCTCCCCAATGGCTGAAAAAACAGACGATTGGGCAGCAAATGGCAAGAAAAACCTTTTCGGTCAGACTGTAAAAGTCGTAGAAATGCAGTCTGAAGCAGGTGCTTCCGGTACTGTACACGGTTCCCTGGCAGCAGGCGCTCTGACAACAACATATACAGCATCTCAGGGTCTGCTTCTGATGATCCCCAACATGTACAAGATCTCCGGCGAACTGCTTCCCGGCGTATTCCATGTAACTGCTCGTGCGCTGGCTGCACAGGCTCTGTCTATCTTCGGCGACCACTCCGACGTTATGGCTTGCCGTCAGACAGGTTTTGCCCTGCTGGCTTCCAACAGCGTACAGGAAGTTATGGACCTGGCTTGCGTGGCACATCTGTCCGCAATCAAAGGCCGTGTTCCTTTCCTGCATTTCTTCGATGGTTTCCGTACATCTCACGAAATCCAGAAGATCGAATGCATCGATTACGATGAACTGGCTAAGATCATCGATATGGATGCTGTTAACGCGTTCAAGAGAAACGCTCTGAATCCTGAACATCCCGTTATCAGAGGTACAGCACAGAACCCTGATATCTATTTCCAGGCTCGTGAAGCTGCAAACAAATTCTATGATGCTCTGCCCGCAGTAGTAGAAAACTACATGAACGAGATCAACAGAATCACAGGCAGAGACTACAAGCTGTTCAACTACTATGGCGCTGCTGACGCAGAAAGAATCATCATCGCTATGGGTTCCGCTTGTGAAGCAATCGAAGAAACCATCGACTACCTGGCAGCAAAGGGTGAAAAAGTTGGTCTGGTAAAAGTTCACCTGTTCAGACCTTTCGTAGCTGCAAAACTGCTGGAAGCTATTCCTAAGACAGTTAAGAAGATCGCTGTTCTGGACAGAACAAAAGAACCCGGCGCACAGGGCGAACCTCTGTACATGGACGTTTGCACAGCAATGTTCGATATGGAAGACGCTCCCGTTGTTGTTGGCGGCCGTTATGGTCTGGGTTCCAAAGACGTTACACCCGCTCAGTTCATCGCTGTATATGCGAACCTGGCACTGGATAAACCTAAGAACCACTTCGTAATCGGTATCGTTGACGACGTTACAAACCACTCTCTGGAAGTTGGCGAAGAAGTTAACGTTACAGGCGACGACGGCACAATCAGCTGCAAGTTCTGGGGTCTGGGCGCTGACGGTACTGTAGGCGCAAACAAGAACTCCATCAAGATCATTGGTGACCACACAGATATGTACGCACAGGCTTACTTCAGCTATGACTCCAAGAAGTCCGGCGGTATCACACAGAGCCACCTGCGTTTTGGTCACAAACCTATCCGTTCCACATATCTGGTTAAGACAGCAGACTTTGTTGCCTGCCACAAACAGGAATACGTTCACCTGTACGATATGGTTACAGAACTGAACGAAGGCGGCACATTCCTGCTGAACACAACATGGTCCGTAGATGAACTGGAACAGCATCTGCCCGCAAAACTGAAGAGACAGCTGGCTGAGAAGAAAGTAAACTTCTATATCATCAACGGTACAGAAATCGCAAAAGAAATCGGTCTGGGCAACAGAATCAACACAGTTCTGCAGGCTGCATTCTTCAAACTGGCAAACATCATCCCTATCGACCAGGCTGTAGAATACATGAAAGCTGCTATCACAAAATCCTATGGCAAGAAGGGTGACACAATCCTGAACATGAACTACGCTGCTGTTGACCGCGGTGTAGACGGCGCTGTGAAGGTAGAAATCCCCGCTTCCTGGGCAACAGCTGTTGACACAGAAGTGAAGGCTGCTAGAAAATCCACAGAATTCGTTGATAAAGTAGTTGCTCCTATGAACGCACAGGAAGGCGACAAGCTGCCTGTATCCGCATTCTCCGGCAGAGAAGACGGTACATTCCCCAGCGGCACAGCTGCTTACGAAAAACGTGGCGTAGCTGTTGACGTACCTGAATGGAACGCTGACAACTGTATCCAGTGTAACCAGTGCTCCTATGTATGTCCTCACGCTGCAATCCGTCCTGTTCTGCTGACAGAAGAAGAAGCTGCAAAAGCTCCTGCTGCATTCAAGACAGTAGACGCAAAAGGCGGCGCTGCATTCGCTGGTCTGAAATACAGAATGCAGGTATCCTCTCTGGACTGCCTGGGCTGCGGCAGCTGTGCAGTAGTATGTCCTGCACCTAACAAAGCTCTGGTTATGAAACCTCTGGCAACTCAGGAAGCTGAAGCAGCTAACTGGGATTACGCAATCGACGAAGTTGCTCCTAAGGCTAACCCTATGGGCAAAGGCTCCGTAAAAGGCTCTCAGTTCGAACAGCCTCTGCTGGAGTTCTCCGGCGCTTGCGCAGGCTGCGGCGAAACACCTTACGCAAAACTGGTAACACAGCTGTTTGGTGACAGAATGTACGTTGCAAACGCAACAGGCTGCTCCTCTATCTGGGGTGGTTCCGCACCTTCCATGCCTTACACAACAAACAAAGACGGCCGTGGTCCCGCATGGGCAAACTCCCTGTTTGAAGACAACGCTGAATATGGCCTGGGTATGGCTACAGCAGTAAAACAGATGAGAAACGGTCTGAAAGACAAACTGGAAAACCTGAAAGCAATCGACGGCTCCGTTGCAGGCGTTGTTGACGCTTGGGTTGACACAATGTTCGACGGCGAAAAATCCAGAGAAGCATCCGACGCTCTGGTAGCTGCTCTGGAAAGCTATGCAGGCACAGACGCAGAAGCTAAGAACATCGTTTCCTACGTACTGGAAAACAAAGATCAGCTGGCTAAGAAGTCCCAGTGGATCTTCGGTGGTGACGGCTGGGCTTACGATATCGGCTACGGCGGTCTGGACCACGTACTGGCTTCCGGCGAAGATGTAAACGTTCTGGTATTCGATACAGAAGTTTACTCCAACACAGGCGGTCAGGCTTCCAAATCCACTCCTGCCGGCGCAGTTGCTCAGTTCGCTGCATCCGGTAAGAGAGTGAAGAAAAAAGACCTGGGTATGATGGCTATGAGCTATGGCTACGTTTACGTTGCGCAGGTTGCAATGGGCGCAGACAAGAACCAGCTGGTAAAAGCTCTGCTGGAAGCTGAAAGCTACCATGGTCCTTCCCTGATCATCGCTTACGCTCCTTGTATCAACCACGGTCTGAAGGGCGGCATGAGCGGCGCTCAGAACGAAATCAAACGTGCGGTAGAAGCTGGTTACTGGCATATGTACAGATTCAACCCTACTCTGAAAGAGGAAGGCAAGAATCCGTTCACTCTGGACTCCAAAGAACCTACAGCAAGCTTCAGAGAATTCCTGCTGAGCGAAGTACGTTACAGCGCACTGCAGAGAACATTCCCTGAAATCGCAGAAGAACTATTCGAACAGTCCGAAAAGAACGCAAAAGAAAGACTGGAAAGCTACAAGAAACTGGCTAACCAGCAGTAATCAGATTTTTCTGAGATCTACAGGCGCTGCCTGAGATGATAAGAGCCGGACACTATGGTGTCCGGCTCTTTTTATATATTTTTTAGAATTCATTACATTTTTATTGAGAAGGGAAAATACTCTTTTGCAATAAGGGAAAATAGTGTATACTTGACCTATGGGAAAAAAGACAGGGGGGAGGAGCCTATGAGAGATACATTATGCCGATGCAGACGAATCATCGTTAAGGTTGGGACAGCTACCATCACTTATCCCAACGGCAGACTGAATTTAAAACGGATCGAGGAACTGGCGTGGGTGCTGACTGACCTCAGGAACCGGGGGATGGATGTGGCACTGGTTACCAGCGGCGCCATTGGCGTAGGCGCGATCCGGATGTCCCTGGCGGAACGCCCGACGGAAATGCGGAAAAAGCAAGCCGCGGCGGCAGTAGGCCAGGCGGTGCTGATGCAGATCTACCACAATTTTTTCGACCGGTATAACCAGACCGTTGCCCAGATCCTGCTGACGAAGGAAGAAATGGGGACGGAGGAACGGTACCAAAATACACATAATACTTTTGAGACATTGTTTGAAATGGGCATTATCCCTATTGTCAACGCCAACGACACCATCTCCACCTATGAGATCGAGATTTCCGACAACGACCGGCTTTCCGCTATGGTAGCCGAAGTTACGCAGGCGGATTTGCTGGTGCTGCTGACGGATATTGACGCCCTGTATGACAAAAATCCCAGAGAACACGCGGACGCGAAAAGGATTTCCTATGTGGAGCGGGTGACGGAGGAAGTGGAGAAGATGGCCAGCGGAAAAGGCTCCGCCTTTAGTGTCGGCGGAATGCAGACAAAGCTGGAGGCGGCCAAGATTTGCGAAAAAGCCGGTGTAGCTATGGCCATTGCTCATGGCCAGGACCCTACGGTGATCCACCGCATTTTGGCGGGAGAGGATGTAGGTACTTGCTTTGGCAAAGGGATAGAAGAAAAGGAGAAGTGAGATTATGAGCTATTGCCCGAAATGCGGAAGAGAAATCATAGATGAAAGTCTGGGCTGCCCTATCTGCGGCGTCAGAGACAATGTGCAGTATGGCACACAGAAAACGGAGCAGACAAATCCGGCCCAGCCGGAGGAACCCCAGGCGGAAAAGGTGGAGTCCTTTACCGTGGAGGACGGAAACGGCACCTATCAGCGTTTTGAAAGCAGACAGACCACCGGCGGTGGCGGCACCTGGGGGGAAAATCCCCAGAATCAACGGCAGTATGACCCTGTCAATGAGCCCACCATCCATCCGGCACTGAAAGTCATCGTTATAGTATTGATTATTCTGGTGGGCGGCATTGGCGCTGTGGCTGGTCTCATTGCCGGCATTATCCTGATGAAAAGCCCCGCTCAGGATTATCAGCGCTTCGGTAAGACCATCACCATCATCAGTGCCATCATGCTGGCGTTGAGCCTGATCTGCTGTGTAGCCAGCGGTTTTATCGGTGTGGCATCCATACCTTTTACCTATTACTCCTATTAAGGGGAAAAATATATGAATATTTTTGACTTTATTGGCTCTGCCGTCTGTCATCAGATGGCGGAGCGCAGTTTTATATGGGGAGAATTGCAAAGCCCGGTCTGTGCCCGCTGTACCGGTATTGAGGCCGGGATGTTGTTTGGCGTCGCTTTTTTCTGGCTGGCGGGACGGCAGAAAGGGAATCGTCCCTTTTCCTTGGGCGGCAGCCTTCTGGCGGCGCTTTCCTTCCTGCCCATTGCCATAGACGGCGTAGGCAGCTATCTGGGCTTTTGGGAAAGCTCCAATCTGCTGCGGGTAGTGACGGGAGCCATGGCCGGCTACGGTCTGCCGGGACTGTTCCTGCTGGCGGCTAATTTCCAGCCGGGACAGAAAAACGACAGGCCCATTTACGCCAACCTGTGGGAGCAGGCGGGGCTGCTGGCCATAACGCTGGTCTATGGCCTTTTGGTCTGGAAGGGATGGCTGCCATATGGCACGGTGGCCCTGGTGACATCCTTAGGCGTTGTTTGCTTTTACGGCGGCTTTGTGTTTCTGCTGCTGCGGCTTTTGGCGGGAAAGAAGGAACTGCCCGTTTTCCGGCTGTCAGCTTTGGGCAGCCTTTGCATCATATGTTTGATGGGAGGATGGATTGGATGAAAACAGAACTGCGCAAGCGGGGAAAAGAGCATCGGAACAGCCTGTCCGTGGCGGAACGGCAGGAAAAAAGCCGGAAAATAGCGGAAATATTGACGCAAAGCCAGGCTTTCCGGGAAGCACGGCGGGTGTTTTCCTATCTGCCCATAGGTTCTGAGGCGGATACGATGCCTGTGCTGGAAGCGGCTTGGCGGATGGGGAAGCAGGTGGCGGTGCCTGTCTGCGAGAAAAAAAGACAGATGTATTTTGTCGCCATTGGGAGTATAATGGAAGCAGAGGCCGGCGCCTATGGCATCCGGGAACCGAAAAAAGGCAGGGAATGGGAAGTTTTGCCGGAAAAAGGCGATATTTTTCTGGTGCCCGCTTTGTATTTTGACAGAGAGGGCTTTCGGCTGGGCTATGGCGGCGGATATTATGATACTTATTTTGCGGCACATCCCGTATACCCGAAGATCGGCTATGGCTTTGCCTGTCAGATTTACGAGGGCAGCCTGCCTCGGGAGGAAACGGATTTGCCGGTGGATGTGATTGTGACAGAAGACGGATGGTTGGGAGGAAAGATATGAGCGATTTGATACAGATGGGAAAGAAAGCCAGGGAGGCGGCAGTGGTATTGTCCGTACTGCCGACCACAAAAAAGAACCAAGCCCTTTGTCATGCGGCGGAGGCCCTGCTGGCGGCGAAAGCGGATATTTTGGAAGCCAACGCGGCAGATGTGGCGGCGGCCAAGGAGGCAGGCATCAAAGGCGCCTTTATTGACCGTCTGACATTGACAGATAAACGGCTGGAGGAAATGGCGGAGGGCCTGCGGCAGGTGGCGTCTCTGGACGACCCTGTGGGCGAGGTGCTTTCCATGAAAACGCTGGATAACGGTCTGATTGTAGGCCAGAAGCGGGTGCCTATGGGCGTCATCGGTATTATTTTCGAGGCTCGGCCCAATGTGACGGCGGATGCCTTCGGTCTTTGCCTGAAGGCGGGCAGCGCCGTCATCCTGCGGGGCGGCAAGGAAGCCATTGCCACCAATAAACGGGTGGTAGAGGTGTTCCAGCGTTCTCTGGCGGCGGACGGTCTGCCGGAAGGCGTAGTACAGATCGTGCAGGATACTTCCAGAGAGACGGCCAATGAAATGATGCGGCTCAACGGCTATCTAGATGTGCTGATCCCCAGAGGCGGCGCGGGACTCATTCAGAGCGTAGTCCAGAACAGCACCGTGCCCGTCATCCAGACAGGGGTGGGCAACTGCCATATTTATGTGGATGAAAGCGCCGATCTGGAAAAAGCCCTGCGCATCGTTCTGAACGCAAAGACCCAGCGGCCCGGCGTATGCAACGCCTGCGAAAGCCTGCTGGTTCATGAAAAGCTGGCGGAGACCTTCCTGCCTATGATCGGCAAAGCCCTTCAGGAAAAACAGGTGGAAATCCGCGGGGATGAGACTACCTGCCAGAAGGTGCCCGGTGCTGTGGCGGCCACAGAAGAGGATTGGGCCACAGAATACGCGGATTATATCATTTCCGCCCGTGTGGTAAAGGATCTGGACGAGGCCATCGAACATATCCGCCGCTATACCACAGGCCATTCCGAGGCCATTGTCACGGAAAACTATACCAATGCCCAGCGGTTCCTCAATGAGGTGGACGCGGCGGCAGTTTATGTGAACGCCTCCACCCGTTTTACGGACGGCGGCCAGTTCGGTTTTGGGGCGGAAATCGGCATCAGCACCCAGAAGCTCCATGCCAGAGGGCCCATGGGCTTGAAGGAACTGACAACGACGAAATATATCATTTACGGAAACGGACAGATCAGAGAATAACAGAAGGGGGATTTTACGATGCGGATCGGGATTCTTGGCGCAGGCGGCGTAGGCGCTACGGTGGCGGGAGCCATTGACAAAAGCGGTGAGGAATTGATATTGATCGCCAGAGGCGAAACGAAACAGAAGGTATTGGAACGGGGCTGGATTCTGGAATCGGAGCGTCTGGGTGACCGTGTGATCCGGCCTGCGTTGGTCAGCGATGATCCCCAGGAGATCGGCGTACTGGATGTGCTGATCCTTGCCTGCAAGAGCTTCGCCGTAAAGGAGGTCTGCGCCCAATATAAAGATGTGGTAGGCCCGGAGACGCTGGTGATCCCTCTACAGAACGGCTTTGTGACGGCAAAGCAGGCGGAGGAGGCTCTGCACCGGGGCATCATCGCCCATGGCTTCATTTACTGCCTGTCCCAGATCGTGGAAAAAGGCCATGTATCCAATGTAGGTACTCTGCTGCGGGCAGGCTTCGGCTTCCCGGATGGCAGAAAGAACGAAAAGGCGGAGCGTCTGGCAAAAGTCCTCAATGACGGCGGCCTGCCTACGGAGTATACGCCGGAGGTCCTGCGGCTGGTATGGCAGAAATATATGATGATCTGCGGCAACAGCTGTGTGTTCCTGTATTATGACATGACGGTAGGCGGTATCATGGAATCCCAGGAGCGTCTGGATTTCCTCCGGGGGACCTATGACGATCTGGAGCGCCTGGCAAAGACGGAAGGCGTAATCCTGCCGGAAGGCATTAAGGAAAAATACGTGGAGGAATTCCAGGAAATGCCTCCCTCTGCGGCGTCTTCCCTGTATCGTGACTTGAAAGGCGGCATTGTGCCCAATGAACTGGAACAGATCATCGGCAGCGCCGTTAAGCTGGCGGCGGAAAAGGGGATTGAGATCCCTTATGTGGCTATGGCTTACGAAAAGACAAAGGAAAGATTCTGCAAATAAAAAAAGGCTCTCCCGATTTATTAGGGAGGGCCTTTTGACTGCCTGAAAAGACACATAAAAAAGCCTTCGTTTTTACGAAGGCTTTTATATGTTTAAAAAATCAGATTGCACGAGTAATTTTGTTGGAACGCATGCATCTTGTGCAAACGTAGATAGATTTTACATTGCCGTTATCTTCCACGATTTTGATTTTCTTTACATTGGGTTTCCATTTTCTGTTCGCGCGTCTACTAACCTGACTACGGTTAATGCTGATTCTATGACCTTTGATCTGGCCTTTTTCACAAATTTCACATCTAGCCATTGCTTGCACCTCCTTCATAGCTTCTGTGTGACACAACAAAGTTATTCTAGCAGAAAACTTCCGAATTTGCAAGAAGAAACGCCCTTTTTTTGAAATTTTTTTTGGCTGTCAGTTTTTTCCGAAAAAGAGGGACAAACGTAAGAAAAATGTAAGGTTTTTCTAAGAAAAGCAAAAAGAAGGGGTGCTATACTCAAAGAAAACGCTGTGTTTTGGGAACAGGAAATGAGGGGATGAAATGAAAAAGATTCTTGTTTTTGCGTTGACCTTTTGCCTGGGATGGCAGACAGTGGCTTATGGGGCACAGAAAGAAGTAGTGGTGACACTGGATGAGAGGACCGTGACCCTGGCGGAAACGCCTATATATGAAAAGGATCGCATGATGCTTCCGGTTCGTGCCTTGGCGGAAGCCCTGGATGCGGATGTGACCTGGAACAGCGCCAGCCGTACCGCCATTGTGGAAAAAGAATTGGAGGGCATATTGGACGAGGCCGGAAACCCCTTTGTATGGCGGGTGTCTATGGGTCTGGACACCAATTATTTAACATTGATGGGAAATACGCAGCTTTTATTGGAGAACCCGCCGCTGTTGGTCAATGACCGGGCCTATCTGCCCTTTCGTGAATTGGCGGAGGCCATGAACCTGGAGGTGGTTTGGCATACAGACGGCACAAAAGATTATGTGGATTTGATTTCTCCCCAAATGCCGCAAGTCGCACTGCGGGCCGCGGGAAATTATCAGGAGGCCACCAAAAGCATTGAGATGACTTGGCAGAACCAGGAGAACGCTTCCTTTTATTACGGCGCGGATTATGCGCTGGAAAAATGGGACGGCAAAGATTGGCAGCGTGTCGCGGCAATGGAAGGAACCACTGTGCCGTCTATTGCCTATCAGATAGAGCCGGGCAGTACAAAAACCACGTTTTCCCTTTGGAATTGGGAAAACAGCCTGCAGGAGGGACAATACCGATTGGCAGTGCCTTATTTCTATGCGGATACCTCCAAGGCTCCGTTTTTTGCATTGGAGCAAACAGCAGCCTTTGATGAAAAAACACCAACCAGATATGTGGCGTACGCGGAGTTTACCATATAGTTCAAATAAAAGCGGAAGGGGCTTGGAAAACAGACTCCTTCCGCTTTTTAAAAGGATGGGAGCGCCAGCGGAAGCGAACCGAGATTTTCCCTGTTCTCTTGTGTTTTTGCGGCCTTTGCGGTATCATAGAAAATGAGAATTTATAGACATTTCGGATACAAAGGAGAAAAATATGTTGGATGTATGCTTGTTAGGCACCGGCGGCATGATGCCTATGCCCAGCCGTTTTCTGACGGCGCTGGCGCTGCGGCTCAATGGGCGGATGATGCTCATCGACTGCGGCGAGGGCACGCAGGTCACTATGAAGATGCTGGGCTGGGGCTTTAAGAATATAGACGTCATTTGCTTTACACATTTCCACGCGGACCATATTTCCGGTCTGCCCGGGCTGCTGCTGACCATCGGCAATGCGGGGCGGACGGAGCCGCTGAAACTGGTGGGGCCTGTGGGCCTGCCTGTCATTGTGGACGGCCTGCGCAGAATCGCGCCGGAGCTGCCTTTTCCCCTGGAATATATCGAACTGAACCGGGAACAGGATAATCCGCTCCAGCTGGGAGAGTTTCAGGTATCCTACTGCCCGGCGGATCATATGGTGCGCTGTTTTGCCTATCGTGTGGATGTGAAGCGCAAAGGAAAATTCGATCCCAAAAAGGCCGAGGCTCTTGGCCTGCCGAAGCCTCTGTGGGGAAAGCTGCAGAAGGAAGGCGCTGTGGAATTTGAAGGAAAGACCTATACGCCGAATATGGTCATGGGGGAAGAACGGCCCGGTATTGCCATAGCCTACTGCACGGATAGCCGCCCAGTGGAACGGCTGGCGGACTTTGCCAAAGACACCCAGTTGTTTATCTGCGAAGGAATGTACGGCGATGAGGAAAAACGGCCCAAGGCGGTGGAAAATAAGCATATGCTGTTTTCCGAGGCTGCGGCATTGGCGAAAAAAGCGGGTGCAGGCGAGCTGTGGCTGACCCATTTCAGCCCCTCCCTCCACGACCCTGAGGAATACCTGCAAAAGGCTGTAAATATTTTCCCGCAGACGGTTCTGGGGGAAGAGCGGAAATGTACCACATTGTATTTCCCAAAGGAAGGATAGATTATGGAAAAAGATATATTGATTTTAGCAATAGAAAGCTCCTGTGATGAAACAGCGGCAGCCGTGGTAAAAAACGGCAGAGAGGTGCTGTCCAATATCATTTCGTCACAGATCGCCCTTCATACCCTCTATGGCGGCGTTGTGCCGGAAATCGCTTCCAGAAAGCATATCGAGGCCATTGACGGCGTGATCCAAAAGGCGCTGGAGGAAGCGAATGTGACCATGGAGGATATCGACGCTGTGGGCGTGACCTATGGCCCCGGTCTGGTAGGAGCCCTGCTGGTAGGTCTGGCGGAGGCCAAGGCGCTGGCCTACGCCGCCGGGAAGCCTCTGGTAGGCGTACACCATATCGAAGGCCATATCTGCGCCAATTATATTGAGAATAAGGATTTTGTGCCGCCTTATATGGCCTTGGTGGTTTCTGGCGGGCATTCCCATCTGGTGTATGTGTCTGATTACGGCAAATATGAGATTCTGGGCCATACCCGGGACGACGCCGCGGGAGAAGCCTATGATAAGGTGGCCCGTGTCATTGGCATGGGGTATCCCGGCGGGCCCAAGATCGACGCGGCGGCCAAAAAAGGCAATCCCAACGCGGTGAAATTCCCCCGGGTGTTCCTGGAGGAGGATAGCTATGATTTCAGTTTTAGCGGCCTGAAATCGGCGGTACTGAATTATGTCAATAAAGAACGGATGCAGAACCATCCCATTGTGCCGGAGGATATTGCCGCCAGCTTCCAGCAGGCAGTGGTGGAGGTGCTGGTGACAAAGACCATCCGGGCGGCCAAGGACCATGGCGTTACGAAGATCGCGCTGGCGGGCGGCGTGGCCTCCAATTCCGCTCTGCGGGAAAGTATGCGCCGTGCCTGTGAAAAGGAGGGCTTTTACCTGAGCATCCCTTCTCCGGTGCTCTGCACCGACAACGCGGCCATGATCGGCTGCGCCGCTTACTATGAATATTTGGCAGGGGTTCGGGACGGACTGGATCTGAACGCCAACCCCGGCCTGAAATTAGGAGAACGATAAAAGGAGGAAGAAGCGCATGGGGATTTTAAGCAGATTTAAAACCATTATGGAATCTAATATCAACGCTTTGCTGGATAAGGCGGAGGACCCTGTGAAGATGGCGGATCAGCTGGCCAGAGACCTGGAAAAGGATCTGGGCGAGGTAAAGGCGGAAACCGCCGCTGTCATGGCGGAGGAAAAACGGGCGAAACGCGCCTATGAGGAATGCCAGGCGGAGGTAGAAAAGCTCCAGAAATACGCGGAAAAAGCTGTATTGCAGGGCAATGACAGCGACGCCGCTGTGTTCCTGACGGAAAAAGCATCGAAAACAGCTGCATTGGAGAGTTTGAAAGGCGCCTGGGAGCTGGCGGCGGCCAATGCGGGCAAGATGCGGGAACTGCATGATAAACTGACGGAACAGCTGCAGCAGGTGGCGGAGCGCAAAGCGGCCATCCGCGCCAAGGCGGCTATGGTAAAATCCCAGCAGAAGGCCAACGAAATGCGGACAGATCTGGGCGGCAGTTCCATGGCGGCGTTTGACGCCCTGGAGGAAAAGCTGAACCGAAAAATGGACGAGGCGGAGGCTATGACGCAGCTGAACCAGAAGCAGGATACGGTTTCCGATCTGATGGCGAAGTATGACGCTGACAAGTCTGCCAAGGACAGCGCCGTTGCCGAGGAACTGGCGGCGCTGAAGGCGAAACTGGGCAAGGAATAAGGAGGTGGCCGGTTCTATGGGTTTATTCGGCAAGGAATTCAGCAATGTCGTAGAATGGCAGGAAACCGAGGAAAACGTCATATTTTATAAATGGCACAACGACGAGATCAAAAAAGGCAGCCGTCTGGTCATCCGTCCGGGGCAGGACGCTATTTTCCTCTATAACGGAAAGATCGAGGGGATTTTTACGGAGGAAGGCAGTTTTGATATAGAATCCCAGATCATTCCTTTCCTCAGCACCCTCAAAGGCTTCCGCTTCGGCTTTGACAGCGGTATCCGCGCGGAGGTGCTGTTCGTCAACACAAAGGAATTTACGGTAAAATGGGGGACGAAAAACGCGGTGCTGCTGCCCTGCGCAGGATTGCCCGGCGGGCTGCCTGTCCGTGCCTTCGGTACCTTCCAGACAAAGGTTTCGGATTATGTCCGCCTTATTGATAAAATCGCCGGCGTCAAAGACCGGTATACGGTGGAGGAAGTAAAGACAAGAGTGCTCAGCATTCTGGATCAGCTTTTGATGAAATGGATTGGAAAAGAAGGAAAGGATATGTTCCATTTGCAGTCCAGCGCCTATGATATTTCCAAAGGCATGCGGGAGGATCTGGATATGGAATTGCTGGGCATCGGTATGACCGTGACCGGGATGCAGATTTCCAGCTTCAGCTATCCTCAGGAGATACAGGAAAAAATCGAGGCGGCAGCCGGCTACCATATGGTGGGGGATATGAACCGTTACCAGCAGGGAAAACTGGCGGACGGCCTGGATCAGCCCGGAAACGGGGCGGCAAATACCGCCGGCATGGGCTTTGGCATGGCGGCAGGCATGCAGATGGCCCAGCAGATGATGAACCAGATGCAGAACGGAAATCAGCCGGCCCGACAGCCGGAACAGGGCGGCAGACATTGTCCGTCCTGCGGCGCAGCAGTGCAGGCGGGAGATAAATTCTGCGCGGGCTGCGGTCAGAAACTGGAGACAGCGGCATTCTGCCCTGCCTGCGGTGCGAAAGTAGGCGGCGAGGACAGGTTCTGTTCCTCCTGCGGCCAGAAACTGAAATAAAAAAAGATAAGCCGTTCCATCAGGGGCATCTTCATAAGAAAACAAATATTGCTGGAATCCTTGTAGTAAAGAGGATTCCGGCAATTCAATTTTGATTGGAATTGTTTTCTTATGAAGACAGCCGTTGCAGCTCCCTTTAACAAATCAAGGCATAAGAAAATCGTTGTTTTCTTTAAGGGGAGGCTGCTTTTTGCGGAG
>CALWKZ010000147.1 GCA_944381385.1 uncultured Anaerotignum sp.
CTGGAGGAAAAAGGATACATCGTACCGGAAACCTACGCAGGGAATCATATGGTGGTGGAGGTATCCCTCCATCAGCAGAAGGGATACAGCGACTGGCGGCTGTTCCTGTCCCAGCCCGTGAAACAGGGAAACGATGGCATCTGGTGCGTGGAACGATGGAGCGACGAGACGGGAAACCTCTATTACAACTATATCAGCGGCGTGGAGGAAGATGCTTATTACGCGGAACAGCAGGCACAGTGCGACGAAGGCCACAAGGTAGGGCTTTTGAATCCCGAGGATGTCGCCATGACCTTTCTGCGGGAGGATATGGGTCTTTGGTCTGTGACCACAGAGGATATTGTGGTAAAAGAAGGGACTTTAGAAGATTTTTATGGGCCTATGTCCTCCAAACGATTTGGATATATCATAGAAATCCTTCCGGAGGACAATATCCTGCACTTGAATGAAGCCCAGTGGTATACGGAGGAAAACAGGGAACGCCTGGCACAGGTGCAGTTAGACCCGGACATGGAGATGCCCAACGGATTTTATATCCGCAGATGGGAAAACAATACGGCCATGCAGCTAGGAGAAAGACCGGAGATTCTGGTGGTGGCATTGACGGAAAAGGGGGCGGAGCAAAAAGAACTGAAAAGCTGGGAAGAGTTGGCGGAATATCTGGAGGAACGGGGAGAGGCACCGTTCTGGATCACGACAGAAGGCGGCATTGTGACAAAAGTGGAAGAACAATATGTTCCTTAAGGAAAAAGGCACAGAATCTCAAAGAGGTTCTGTGCCTTTGGTATTTTTGAATATTCGATTCATCCGGGGCAGGTCGTAGTCCAAAAGCCAGTTATGGCAGTCCTCATAAAAGGGACGGAGGACTTCTTTGTCCGCCGCCACCAGATCCATGCCTCTGTCATCATAGAGATGGAAGAGGAAGGGCGTATCTGTGCGGAAGAAGAAAACGGCGGAGGATAATTCCCGAAACCCACAATAGTCTGTTCTGGTGATTTCGTCCAGAAGGTTTTCGGCTTTCAGCGGCGTTTGCTTTAAATCCCAGAAAAAGAAAACACGGGTCAGGGGATCGCCGTCACTGTCGGTGGTTTCCTGCTCCAGAACTTCGGCAGGGTCCGGCAGACGGGTGATTTCCTGGAAACGGGACAGAAGTTCCGGTATTTCTGTTTCCTCCCATGGCGTGCGGTAAAGGACCCAGAGAAGGGTATCGAAGGGCGCGGCCTTGGCGTAAAGGAAGGCGGCCCGCCACTGCGCCAACCGGAGATACCGGGGGTCCCGTGTGGAATAGTCTTCCGGCCCGATCTCAAAACGGAGGGAGATAGGGCTTTCATAAAAGATAGGCAGCTGGAGCCGGGGGTTGCCCATGGCTTCCAGAGCGGAAAAGGTGCGTTCAAAAAGCATAAGGATCTCCTTTTTTCTGTTTTGGCAATAGTATAGCAAAGAACCAGGCAAAAGAGAACGGAAAAAGGGGAATTGGAAGTATTTTTGGAAAATGTAAGAGGTGGGATTTTGATAAAAAATATCGCCGGAAGCCTTTGTGATGACATAGGTTTCTGGCGATGGTGTTTTTTGGGTTTTATTCCGGGGTAGGGGCGGTTTTCTTTGTGGTATGGAGGAACATAGCCACAGCGGTACCGCAGATGATGACATAGCCCAGCCAGCTGAGAGCATCTGGGAGCTGGCCAAAGACCAGAAAGCCCAGCAGCGCCGAGAAGGGGATCTGGAAATAATCATAGACGGAGATCTCCCGGGCGGGAGCGTAGCAGTAAGCGGCGGTAATGGTGAACTGGCCGCCGGCGGCGGAAAGGCCCGCCAAAAGCAGTGTTCCCAGCTGTGTCCATGTCATGGGATGAAAGTCGAAGATCAAAAATGGAAGCAGCACCACGCAGGAGAAGGCCGAGAAGAAGAACACGATAAATGGCCCGGTCACGCCCTGCTGTCCCAGAGAACGGACATAAGTATAGGCCAGACCTGCCGTCAGACCGCCCATAAGGCCGATAAAGGCGGGGAAAAGCTGCATATTTCCTGTAGGCTTGACAATGAACAGTACGCCGATAAAGGCAATGACGATAGACATGGCCTGAAAACGGCTGGGCTTTTCCTTTAACAGGAAGATGGCGAAGATGACCGCGAAGAAGGGGGACATCTTATTAAGCATGGAGGCGTCCGCCAGAACCAGATGGTCCACAGAGTAGAAATTGCACAAAACGCCGATGGTGCCGGCCAAAGCGCGGAAGAAAAGATGGCGTTTGGACTTTGGGGTAAAGGATACCTGGGGGCGTTCCCGCCACAAAATAAAAGCCGCGAAGATCAGCGCCACGAAATTGCGGAAAAAGCTCTTCTGCATGGCGGGCAGATCGCCGGAGAGGCGGACGAAAAGATTCATCAAAGCGAAGAAAAAGGAAGAAAGGGTGATGAATAAGATCCCTTTTTGTTTTTGTGTCATTAGAATGGCTCCTTTCCGGAAAAATTTGCACAAAATGTATTATACGACGGTTCCGGCGGAAAGGGAAGAAAAAAATAAAAAAAGAGCCTTCTGTCCGGGTTCAGACAGAGGACTCTCTGGACTGGCGTCTGGCTTCGGCCTCGGCCTTGGAGAAGGGGCAGCCGCAGTAATCCTGGCGGTAAAGGCCATATTCCTCCGAAAGGACGCAGGAGCGGCGGTAGCCGTTTTTCTTTTTGAAATCGGAGAAGAGATAGGAAACGCCATATTCCTCCGCCAGCTCCCGGCCGATGGCATTGAGGACCTGGGCGTTTTTATGGGGGCTGATGGAAAGGGTGGTGGTAAAGTAATCATAGCCGCCCTCTTTTGCCGCTTCCGCCGCTTTTCGCAGGCGGAGCCGGTAGCAGTCAAAGCAGCGGGAGCCGCCCTCCGGTTCCTCTTCCCGTCCCTTAGCCATGGCAAAGAAGGTTTCCGGGTCATAGTCGGCGATGACGCAGGAGACTTCCCCGGACAAAGGCATCTGAGAGATAAGCTTCTGCTGTTCCGCCGCCCGGTGCTGAAATTCCTGGGCCGGGGAAATATTGGGGTTATAGTAAAATACAGTAATATCGAAATACTGGGTCAGGTATTCCAGTACATAGGAGGAACAGGGGCCGCAGCAGCTGTGCAGCAGCAGGCGGGGACGGCGGCCTTCCTTTTCTATGGCTTGCAGGGTGCGTTCCAGCACCAGCTGATAATTTTCTTTTTGCATAAAGCACCTCCAAAAGCGGAAATTCTTCCTCTAGTGTAGCAACGGCGGCGCAAAAAGTAAAGGAAAATGGATTGTACGAAAAAAAGTACAAAAATAATTCACAAAAATGCGGATTTTCAGAAAAGGCGCGAAAAAAAAGATTCATGAAGTTTTGCGGGAAAGGGACGGCTTTCCTGTTCAGAATGCAAAGGGAGGGGGAAAATACGGAAAAGAACGGAGAGGAGACAATGGCGGCTCATGAAAAAAATGACGGGATGGGAAAACAGCCGCGGAAGGGGCCGGAAAGGCCGGAAAAACAATAAAAAAAGGGCTTGACACTTGTTCCGCTCTGTGGTAAAATATTTCACACATTAGCAGATAAGCACATATCCCCATAATTACTGACAGTATAGCATAGGGGTGGAGAAAATTCAACAAATTTTTTTCAAAACTCTGATTTTCCTTGAAAAATCAAGGGTTCTGGAAGCTGTCAGGAAATGGGAACAGGCGCTGTTAACCAGATTCAATAGGTGGAACGGGAGGCATTATGCAGACTGTTCAAAAGTGTATTAGAATTTCTTAGACCAAAGAGGCTTTTGTCATGACCGCTGATCAAAGGTGGTGCAGGCAAAGGTCTAGCTTTGTTTAGGCAATTCTAAATTTTTTGCGCAAAAGAAGTTTTTTTGAGCGAAAAAGCGGCTGCCGTTCGGACGCCTGATACGGAAGAATGAAAGATCGTTTTCCCGTATCAAGTGCCCGCGGGGCAGAGCAATGTCGGTGTGAAGGATAAATTCGAGAGGTGACAAGATGGAAAAAAACAGAATTCACGCACTCCGTTTTGGCGACACGACACGAATGAGCTATTCCAAGATCAATGAGGTTTTGGAAATGCCCAATCTGATCGAGGTGCAGAAGGACAGCTATCAGTGGTTCCTGGATGAAGGTCTGAAGGAAGTATTCGAGGATATTTCCCCTATTACAGACTTCAGCGGCAATCTGGTACTGGAATTTATTGATTTTTCTCTGGATTCCGAGCCTAAATTCTCCATTGAGGAATGCAAGGAAAGAGACGCCACTTACGCGGCGGCTTTGAAGGTAAAGGCCAGACTGTACAACCGGGAGCTGGACGAACTGAAGGAGCAGGAGATCTTTATGGGGGATTTCCCTCTGATGACAGAGACCGGTACATTTATCATCAATGGTGCGGAACGTGTTATTGTCAGCCAGCTGGTTCGTTCCCCCGGCATTTACTATGCCTCCGATTTTGATAAGGTAGGGAAAAAGCTGCTCTCCGCTACCGTCATCCCCAACAGAGGGGCGTGGCTGGAATATGAGACAGACTCCAACGATGTATTTTATGTAAGAGTAGACCGTACCAGAAAGGTGCCTGTTACCGTTTTGATCCGCGCCCTGGGTATTGGCACAGACGCAGAGATTCTGGAACTGTTCGGTGACGAGCCCAAGATCCAGGCGACCATCGACAAAGACGTAGCCAAGTCCTACGAGGAGGGTCTGATCGAGATCTATAAAAAGCTGCGTCCCGGTGAGCCTCCCACAGTGGAAAGCTCCGAGTCTTTGCTGAGAGGTATGTTCTTCGATCCCAAGCGTTACGACCTGGCGAAGGTAGGCCGCTATAAATTCAACAAGAAACTGGCTTTGAGAAACAGAATCCGCGGCGCGAAGCTGGCGGAGACAGTAGTGGACCCCATGACCGGCGAAGTGCTGGCAGAGGCGGGCGCTGTACTGACTATGGAGCTGTGCGACACCATCCAGGACTGCGGCACAGACCACCTGTATATTGAGGCAGAGGACAGAAAGGTAAAGATCCTCACCAACCGTACGGTTGCCATCGACGCTTATCTGGAAGAATTCGGCCTGACAGCGGAGGATGTGAACATCCGTGAGAGAGTTTACTATCCTGTGCTGGAACAGATTTTGAATGAATACGCCACTGCCGACGAAATCAAGGCAGCCATCAAAGAAAATATCCACGAACTGGTGCCCAAGCATATCACACTGGAGGACATTCTGGCTTCCATCAACTATGTGATGCAGCTGGATTATGGTTATGGCAATGTAGACGATATTGACCATCTGGGCAACAGACGTATTCGTTCCGTAGGGGAACTTTTGCAGAATCAGTTCCGTATCGGTCTGTCCAGAATGGAAAGAGTGGTTCGTGAAAGAATGACCACACAGGATCTGGCTGTGGTAACACCGCAGGCTCTGATCAACGTACGTCCCGTAACAGCTGCCATCAAGGAATTCTTCGGTTCCTCCCAGCTGTCTCAGTTTATGGACCAGAACAACCCTCTGAGTGAATTGACACATAAGAGAAGATTGTCCGCACTGGGCCCCGGCGGTCTGTCCAGAGAAAGAGCCGGCTTCGAGGTGCGAGACGTTCACCATTCTCATTACGGCAGAATGTGTCCTA
>CALWKZ010000148.1 GCA_944381385.1 uncultured Anaerotignum sp.
TCGTAGGTGATGCAGACCTCTTTTCTGTTGAATACGTTAATCATAATACCCCTCCTTTTCCAGAAGCATCACGGCTTTTGGCGCGTCTTTTTTGTAGACAGAAAATTCATAGAGCATTTCCCGGTTCAGCAGCTGTTCCGGGTCTGCCACAGGCGCGAAGCCCGGCAGGGCGTTGGGGTCCCGGACGCTGACGTCGTATTCCAGCTGATGTTCCTCCAGCAGCCGGCGCAGGCGGGCCTGCTCCTCCAGCGTGTGTACAGTACAGATGGAAACGCTGTTGAATGATGTAAACATGGCGTTCCTCCTTTGCGGATTTGTCATACATATAAATTATATCATACTTCTATGCGGAAAAAAACCGGTATAAGCCAATTATGGCTAAAATCATGCCGGACAGCAGAGCGTAGCGGTTTTCCTTGGGCTCCGGCAGCAGGATCAGTTTTTTGCCCAGGGACGATCCCAGAAAAAGAAAGAGCGCCTGGAAAAACGCGGCAAAAAACGGCAGGACGCAATGGGAAAGGCCCGAAAGGGCAATGGTCAGACCCGCTCCCAAAGAATCGGCGGAAAGCACTAGCCCCAGCAAAAGGGCCTCTTTTGGCTCGATGGCGGAAGAAAGGTCCCTGTCGCAGGCGGAAGGGTTCCGCAGGAGAGAAGGCGGGGGCGTTTTCTCCTTTTTGGGGGACAGGCCGTTTTTGAGGAACCAAAGGCCGAAGAAAAATAAAAAGACGGCGGCGCATTTTGCCAAGGGCGCAAAAGGAAAAAAAGACGCCAGCCAGCCGCCCAAAGAAAGCACCAGCAGCATCATGCCCAAGGATTCGGCGCCCAGAAGCAGGAGAGAAGCCAGGGGAAAACGGATGCGGCGCAGGCCGTAGGAAACGCCTACCCCCAGCGCGTCCACACTGAGGGAAAAAGCCAGCAGCAGGGAAAAGAACATATGACACACCTCCTGTCATTATCATATGCGGCAGTCATTTTTTTGGGAGAGCGGGCATAGAGTGGAAAAAAAGGACAACCACAATAACAGGAAACGGGTGAGGATATGGAATGGTGGACAATGGAAGAAAAGGAGATAGCCCAGGCGCTGGAGACGGATACGGCAAAGGGGCTGGGGGCGCAGGAGGCCAAAAGGCGGCTGGAAACAGAAGGGAGGAACGAGCTGGCCCAGCAAAACAAAAGGAGCGGGCTGCTGTTTCGGTTCCTGGCCCAGTTCCAGGATTTTATGATTTTGCTGCTGCTGGGGGCGGCGGCTGTCTCTGCCCTGCTGTCCTGGCACAGAGGCGAGGGGGAGTATTTGGATACGATCATCATTATGGTCATCGTGGTATTTAACGCCTTGCTGGGGACCATACAGGAGAGCAAGGCGGAAAAGGCACTGGAAGCCCTGAAAAAAATGTCGGCACCCACGGCCTCCGTCCTGCGGGACGGGCAGGTCAGCCGTATTCCGGCGGCGGAAGTGGTGCCCGGGGATGTGGTGCTGCTGGCGGCAGGGGATTATATCTGCGCCGATGGCAGAGTGGTGGAAAGCAGTGGCATGAAAACGGAGGAAAGCGCCGTTACCGGGGAATCCATGGCGGTGGAGAAGGAAAGCGACCGGATATTTCCGGCGGATACTCCGCTGGGGGACCGGAAAAACATGGTCCTTTCCGGCGGCTATGTCCTCTCCGGCCGGGGGCGGATGGTGGCAACGGCTACAGGTATGAAAACAGAGGTGGGACGTATTGCCCATATGCTGGCCCAGGAGGAGGACAGCGAAACGCCTTTGCAGAAAAAGCTGGCCCGGACAGGCCAGACCCTGGGGATCGGCGCTCTGGCCATCTGCGCACTGATCTTTTGTCTGGGCATACTGCAGCAGAAGCCGCCCTTCCAAATGTTTATGACCTCCGTCAGCCTGGCAGTGGCGGCTATTCCCGAGGGGCTGCCCGCCATTGTGACCATTGTGCTGGCACTGGGGACGCAAAGGCTGTCCAAACGGAACACCATCGTCCGTCGGCTGCCGGCGGTGGAGACGTTGGGCGGGGCGGAGGTCATCTGTTCCGATAAGACAGGGACCCTGACCCAGAACAGGATGCAGGTCAAAGCCGTGACAGGCGGCACCAAAGGAGCCGATCAAAAGCAGAGAGAACGGATCTTGACTTTTTTCGCTCTTTGCAGCGACTGCCGTATGGAAAAAGGAAAGCTGACGGGAGAGCCTACGGAGCTGGCACTGGCGGAGGCGGCACTGGCGGAAGGGGTCTCCTTGGAGGAACTGCGGAAGGAAATGCCCAGAGCGGGCGAGATTCCTTTTTCCTCTGCCAGAAAACGGATGACGACGCTGCATCCTACAGCAGAAGGCGGTTGGATCTCCGTGACCAAGGGGGCGCCGGAGTATCTTCTGGAGCGGTGCGATTTTGTGCTGGAAGGGGACAGGCAGGCCCCTTTTGACAGCGGCAGAAAAAGCAAGGCCCAGTTACAGAATGGGGAAATGGCGGCCCGGGCCCTGCGGGTGGTGGCAGTGGCCTTCCGGCAGTGGGACCGAAAGCCTGCGCTGTCGGAGGACATGGAACGGGGCATGGTATTTGCCGGTATGGCCGGCATGGAGGATCCGCCCCGAAAGGAAGCGAAAGAGGCGGTGTGGCTCTGCCGCCAGGCGGGCATACGACCCGTTATGATTACGGGAGACCATGTGCTGACGGCG
This sequence comes from uncultured Anaerotignum sp., assembly GCA_944381385.1. Taxonomy (GTDB): domain Bacteria; phylum Bacillota; class Clostridia; order Lachnospirales; family Anaerotignaceae; genus Anaerotignum. The sequence goes on from CALWKZ010000148.1 coordinate 2,675, forward strand.
GAGGCGGTGGCGTCTCAGCTGGGGATACTGGAAAAGGACGGCGTTTCCATGACAGGGGCCCAGCTGGAGGCCATGGACGAGGAAGAGCTGGCCAAAGCGGCGGCGGAATGCAGCGTCTTTGCCAGAGTGGCGCCGGAGCATAAGGTGCGTATCGTAAAGGCTTTGCAGAAGGCGGGCTATGTGGTGGCTATGACCGGGGACGGCGTCAACGACGCGCCTGCCCTGAAGGCGGCGGATATTGGCTGCGCCATGGGCAAAAGCGGCACAGAGGTAGCCAAGGGCGCAGCAGATCTGATTTTGACGGATGATAATTTCGCTACGATCGTCACGGCAGTGGAAGAAGGCCGAGGAATTTACGACAATATCCGCAAGGCGGTGCATTTCCTCCTTTCCAGCAATATCGGCGAGATCCTGACGATTCTGGGGGCCATGCTTCTGGGATGGCAGACGCCCCTGCTGCCCATTCAGCTATTGTGGGTGAATCTGGTGACGGATTCTCTGCCGGCGGTGGCTCTGGGGCTGGAACCGGTGGAGAAGGACTGTATGTGCCGTCTGCCCAGAAAGGAAAAAAGCCTTTTTTCCGGCGGTCTGGGCAGCTCGATCCTGGCAGAGGGGCTGATGATCGGTATGCTGGCGCTGCTGGCCTTCGGGATCGGTTATGTGTATTTCGACCGGGGCGGAGAGGGAAAGATTGGGCGGACCATGGCCTTTGCTGTGCTCTCCCTTTCCCAGCTGGTCCATGCCTTCAATATGCGTTCGGAACATTCTTTGTTCCGGGAAAGTCCATTGGAGAACAAATGGCTGGCAGGGGCCTTTCTGGTGGGGACCATGCTGCAGTGCGCATCCATTACCCTGCCCTTCTGCCAGAAGATCTTTGGCACGGCGGCATTAGACGGTACACAGTGGCTGGTGACGGCGGCGCTGGCCCTGGCGCCTCTGCCCATTGTGGAGCTGGAGAAAGCCCTGCGGGCAAGAGGGGAACAGAAAGAAGAATGAAACAGAATGATGGGGGCGGACACCGAAAGAAAAGGTGTCTGGCCCCTGTTTTTTCTGCCGGAAGAGGCGGAAATAGGGCAGGAAGCCGGAAAACAGCCGAAAGACGCCAAAAAAAGACTTTCCTCTCCAAATGTTTCATGATATAATCTGAATGTTAGGGCGAAGTTAAGTTTTCGCTCAGTGTGAATGATTTGGAAGGAAGATTGTATTTTATGGATAAATTGATTGTGCAGGGGCGGAAACGCCTGGTCGGCGAGGTCTCTATCAGCGGCGCCAAAAACGCGGCGGTGGCGGTGATCCCTGCGGCCATTATGGCAGAGGGCGTCAGCGTGCTGGAAAATCTGCCCAGCATTGAGGATGTCAGAAGTCTGTGCCACACCATTGAAAAACTGGGTGGGAAATGTACGTATCAGGATCAGCATACATTGCAGATCGACTGCGGGGACGGTATTGATTACCGCGCGACCTTTGAAGAGGTGCAGAAAATCCGTGCTTCCTATTATTTCCTGGGGGCATTGCTGGCCCGGTATAAAAAAGCGGAGGTGGCGCTGCCCGGCGGATGCAATTTCGGCGTCAGACCCATTGATCTGCATTTGAAGGGCTTCCGTGCCTTGGGCGCCACTGTCGAGGAAGGCAACGGCATGGTTAAGGCCTATGCGGATCGCTTAGTGGGGACTTCTATTTATATGGACCAGGTGAGCGTAGGCGCTACCATCAATATCATGCTGGCGGCAACGATGGCGGAAGGCGTGACTACCATCGAGAACGCGGCGAAAGAGCCGCATGTGGTAGACACGGCCAACTATCTGAATATGATGGGGGCCAATATCAAAGGCGCGGGTACGGACGTGATCCGTATCAGAGGGGTGGAAAAGCTCCGTGGCGCCCAGTATACCATTATCCCCGATCAGATTGAGGCGGGCACTTATATGATCGCGGCGGCCATCACCGGCGGGGATGTGCTGGTAAAGAATATTATCCCCAAGCATATGGATTCTCTGACGGCTAAGCTGGATGAGATGAATGTGACCATTGAGGAACACGACGATTCTATCCGTGTGACGGCCAACCGGCCTTTGCACGGGGCAAATGTAAAAACCATGAGTTATCCCGGTTTCCCTACGGACCTACAGCCTCAGATCGCGGCGCTTTTGAGTGTATGCAGCGGCAGCAGCGTCATCACGGAGAATGTGTGGGAGAACCGGTACCAGTATATTGACGAACTGCGCAAATTAGGCGCACAGGTAGAGATCGACGGCAGAATCGCCCGGATTCAGGGTGTGGAACATCTTCATGGCGCACAGGTCAGCGCGACAGACCTGAGAGCGGGGGCGGCGATGATCCTGGCGGCGCTGGCGGCGGAAGGCGAAAGCGAAATCGACGGCGTGAAATATATCGACCGGGGCTATGAAAACGTAGAGCATAAATTCAATGCGCTGGGCGCGAAGATCACCCGGATACAGGTATAAACCGGAAAACAGAAGAACAGAAAAAGCCGAAAAGATCAGAAGGCGCGGAATTTTCTGCGGAAGGCAGGGTTTCGCGTTTTCTTGCGTCACGGCAGGCGCAGAAAAAACAGAAGGGAGGCGGAAAGAGATGGAGATGGAATTCTGTACCATTGCCAGCGGCAGCAGCGGCAACAGCTTGTATATCGGCAGTCCTCATACGAAAATACTGATCGACGCCGGCGTCAGCGGCAAGCGGATCACGGAAGGACTGGCACAGCTGCGGCTGACGGGAGAGGAAATAGACGCTTTGTTCATCACCCATGAGCATTTGGACCATATCAAGGGGGCCGGCGTGTTTTCCAGGAAATATGATGTGCCCATTTACGCCACCATGGAGACATGGGCGGCTATGGAAGGGAATCTGGGGAAGATTTCCCCCAGGAACAAGCGGTTCATCTATGCGGGGGAGACCTGCGTCATCAATGATCTCTGCGTCCATCCCTTTTCCATTCCTCACGACGCGGCGGACCCGGTGGGCTACAGCGTTACGGCGGAGAAAAAGAAGATCACGGTGGCTACAGACATCGGCCATATTACAGATACACTGCGGGAAAATCTGGAAGGCAGCCAGGTACTGCTGCTGGAAGCCAATCATGACGAGGAGCTGCTGAAAAAAGGCAGCTATCCCTGGCATTTGAAGCAGCGGATTCTGGGAGAGAGAGGGCACTTGTCAAACAAGAATGCCGGCGCTCTGCTGTCGGAGATCGTGACGGGAGAAATGCGTCATGTGTTCCTGGGCCATCTGAGCGAGGAAAACAACCGGCCCTATCTGGCCTATGAGACTGTGGAGGAGATTCTGGAAAGAAACCGGATCAAGCTGGGTGGCGCTTTAAAAATGGATATGGCGGCCAGATACAGCAACGGCGTGAAAATTACCATTTAGGAGGCAGTTTATGCGGATCACAGTGGTTTGTGTAGGCAAGCTGAAGGAAAAATACTGGCAGGCGGCGGTGGCGGAGTACAGCAAGCGGCTGAGCCGGTACCATAAGCTGGAGATCGTGGAATTGGCTGACGAGAAGGCGCCGGAGACCATGAGCCAGGCTCAGGAGGAGGAAGTCAAACAGAAAGAGGGCGAACGGATTTTAAAGGCGCTGAAGGACGACGCTTTTGTCATTGCCCTTGCCATTGAGGGGAAAATGATGACTTCCGAGGAGCTGTCGGCCTTTCTGGAGAAAAAAGCCGTTGGCGGCATCAGCCATATTGCCTTTGTCATTGGCGGGTCCCTGGGGCTTTCCCCGGCGGTCATGGCCCGGGCGGATTACGCTTTGAGCTTTTCTCCCATGACATTCCCCCATCAGATGATGCGGGTGGTCCTGCTGGAGCAGATTTACCGGGCAGAAAAGATACGGCGGAAGGAACCCTATCATAAATAAGGCGGAGGGCCTTCCGTATGCGGGCTCTTCTGACAAAACAATCCCAATAAAAAAACATTGTCGGAAAGCGACTTTCCCTGAAGAAAACAGATCAAATAAAATCTATAAGAAGGCTGGAATCCTGTGTAATCCACAAGGAGTTCAGCTTTTTTGTTTTCTTATGGAAATGCCCCACAGCCTTTGTCACTGTAAGGGCTCCGTTTTTTTGTGGGGAAAAATGGAGGGTTATGCACAATTTATGGACAGGAACAGAGGAGTTATCCACAGAAAAGAAGCGGAAATACACAAGGAAAACGGCAGAATGTGAATAACTTGCCGGGGTGATGTGGAAAAGCGGGGAATGTCCACAGAGAGTGGATAAATGTGCGCAGAATTGTGGAAAAGTCCGTAAAAAAAACCGGAAAGCGCTTGGCTTTCCGGCAAAAAGAAGTCCTTATTTCAGGAAGTTTTCTCCGATCTTGTATACATCGCCTGCACCGACCGTCAGCAGCAGATCGCCCGGCTGGCAATGGGCCTTCAGATAGTTACAGATGGCGTCAAAATCGCCTACATAGCGGGCGGATTTTCCGGTTCTGGCAATGCGCTGGGCCAGTTCCTGGGCGGATACCAGACCGTCGTCCTGTTCTCTGGCGGCAAAGATGTCCGCAATGATGACCTCATCCGCGTCGGCGAAGGCTTCGCCAAATTCCTCAAAAAGGAAACGGGTGCGGGAATAGGTATGGGGCTGGAACACACACCAGGTCGTATGGTGCTGGATGTTTTTGGCCGCTGCCAGCATGGCCTTGATCTCCGTGGGATGGTGGGCGTAGTCGTCGATGACGGTAACGCCGTTCTTCTCGCCTTTGCGCTGGAAACGTCGGTCCGTGCCGGTATAGTGCTCCAGGCCCTGTACGATCTGCGCAAAGGGGATGCCCAGATCATAGGCGGAGGCAATGGCCGCCAGGGCGTTGGTAATATTGTGCTCCCCGGGAATATGCAGATGGACGGTGCCCAGAATTTCCCCTTTGTAGCAGACGGAAAAGCTGTTTCTGCCGTCTGGTTCATGGACGATGTTTTTCGCTGTCCAATGGGCGTCATCGGAAAGACCGAAGGTCTCCACACGGCAGGAGAGCCCCTCTGTCAGCTCCGGCAGGCGGTCGATGCCCGCGTGGATGACCAGAAGCCCCTTTTCCGGGATGCGCCCCGCGTAAGCGTGGAAGGAGCGGCGGATGTTCTCCAGGTTTTTGAAATAATCCAGATGATCGCTCTCTACGTTCAGGATCACGCCCACATAGGGGTTGAACCGCAGGAAGCTGTCAAAATACTCGCAGGCCTCCGCTACAAAGTAGGGAGAGTGGCCCACTCTGAGATTGCTGTGGATGGCGGGCAGGATACCGCCTACGGTGATGGTAGGGTCCTTCTGGGCCGCCAGCAGGATCTCGGATA